>LKMV01000054.1 GCA_001563995.1 Nanohaloarchaea archaeon PL-Br10_U2g16 | reverse complement strand
TTCAGAGTTGGTATTACATAGCTTATTTTGTGTTCGGACATTCCCTGTATTAGATATATACCCTGAGTTTTTAGTTAGAAACGAGCAAGGGATGTCTCCGAAGCCCGAATCCTTCTTCTTATATCCTCTCTGTCCAGACCTTTGGGATAGAGTACGGACTCTGCCGCTCTGATAAGCTGTTCTCTGTAGAATTCGGTATCGTAACCTTCGGCTTCAAAGCTCAGTCTGACCCTGTCAGCTGTAGAGGAGTTATCGTTTCTGACCACGAAGCTTACCTCCTGACCGGGTTTAATTTCTATACCTTTATTCTTAGCCCTTTTAATAGCGTCGACAGTCCTGTTCCGGACCTTGTACTGTTCCAGAGATTTTGAAGCCTTCTTCCGTATTATCAGATCCTCTACAGCAACATCTCCGTTCTGAAGCCTTCCTATCTTCTTCTCAAGACATTTTATGACCGATCTTACCCCTCCTCTGTCAAACGATCTTATCATATCTATCTGGGAGCTTTTCACAACCTCCGGCTTAGAGTCCTGCTCTGCCTCTATCCCTGCAGTCTTTATGCTGCCGTCTTCTCTCTTCCCAAAGTAACGGTTTAAAGCACCTATATTCTGTGGTGAAGAGCTTCTGGGGACGAAAGCAACCCATTCAAACCTGTCCTCGTACTCCATCTCTATGCCTATCCGCTCAGTCACTTTCCCACAGATCTCTGTTATTTCAGGAGAGCTTTCCGAGTCTTTGACCCATATACTGTCTATTATTCCGTGTATAACCTTGTAGCCTTCATCCTCAAATATTTTCTTAGCATCTAGCATTATTTCCCTATCATATGCCTGTATTGCTTGATGACACTCTATAGAGCCGTAGGACGCATGTGCATGACCCATATATCCAAAACAGGATACCAAAAGCCATTTTATTGCATCTATACCGCCTTGTACCCTTCTCCTCTCCCTACCCTCTAATCCCTCCACCTTCTGTTTCATCCGTTGCCTGTCGTTTACCAGAGGCTCTAGGACCTCCGATATAAAGCCTCTACGTCTTTCACATATGCTGTAGTTGAGCTCCGGCACCTTAGAGTTTTTACAGCATTCACAGCATACCGTCTCAGGAGATATGTTTTTCTCCACCATAATATTCGGGAAAAGGGATGCAAAGTCCGCCTCGTACACATCTTTATATACACCGGGCTCAGGACTAAATATAAAACCTCCTCTGTCCGCTCTATGAAGTGTTTCTGCCTTTTTAGGGGTTTCAGGCTCCCAGTTCCTCCAAGGGGTAAGAATATCTTTCTCCATCGCCTTTTTCACCTCTATAGATGTCAGAACCCTGCCTATCGACGCCCAGGCCAGCTCCTGCACCGGCCTGTAGGATCTACCGACCAGATCCCAAAGCCCTTCAAAGGTTGCTTCTCCAAGTAAAAAGCTGTTGGATCTGTCTATAACCGCCCTTCCCGGAACGTTGAACCTTGAGTTTGAATGAACAGTCTTCCCGTAGGAAGAAACCGTATTCTCTCCTGCAAGTTTCTGAAAACTTCCTGTTCTCCCGATAGAAAACCTTTCAGGCATCTTATCCCTTAGAAGCTTCAAAAGCTCTCCTCTGTTGACCATAATTACGTCAGGATCTTCCGATCTTATCTTTCTCCGGAACATCTCAGTGGCTTTTCTCTCGGTTCCGTACCTTTCTCCGTTTATCTTCAGCCCTGAAAGATCCCTGTCCGCGATCTTTCTCCTGTCCAGCTTTAAATCTATCCTTTGAAGCTCTTCTTCAGGCACAGGGCTTAGGCCTTTCTCCAGACAGAAACGAAACTGGGGGGAAAAGTCCACGTTGTAGAAACGGAAGCTGTTCCGATCAAAGTTACTTTTCAGATCCCTGATAACATCCATAAGCTTTTCCTCAGATGAGACATCGATTCTAAGTACCTTGGTCTTCCCACCGGAAAGTCCCGGTCTCCACCGTTCGTACTTTGTCGCCACCACGTTTTCCCTACCGGATATCCAAGGCCGTGACTTGAAAAGCTTCGAGTTGTCCCCATTGATGTAGAAAGTCGGATTGTAGTTGTCGTATCTTTCAACTCTTATCTTTTCTCCCCTTCTCTCCCATGTGATAACGTTTCCATCGATAAAATCTACCTTGAACATCCGACTTCCTCCTCTATCCTTTCCAGCCTGTGCTCTATCCGATCTATATCCTTTTGAAGACCTAACATTACCGAGACCATCGCAGGAAGTCCCGGGTCCGAAGAGTTCATGTAGGCGCCGGCGGAGGCATATCGATGGGCTTTCTCCCACAGCTTATCTAGATATTCTCTATTTTCACGTCTTAAAGCCTTTCTAAACGGGTTGAAGCTTTCTATAAAGCTGTCAAGATGGTTTCTATAGGTTGCGTTTGTCCTTCCCATCAGCCGACCACCTTTTCCCAGTAAGCCATGGTGGTCTGGAAGAAGGTTTTACCGGAGTAAAACTCAGTCCGGAAATCTTCAGAGCTGTAACTCAGTCCTTCAGAGGTTTTCTCAACTTCTACAGATCTTTTGGCATCATTGATTACTACATGTGACATCTCAGAGCTTTTTTCCTCCAGTGAGACCAGAAGCTTCAGTTCGTAGCTTTCCACCAGATCTATCAGCTTCTCCCATGCGTGCTCAAACAGCTCTCTAGCCTCCCAACGTCCTATGCTCGAGCCGAGATATATAGAGGTGAAGTTCGGCGCTACAACCACTTCTGTCTCTTCATCAATGTACTCTTCTATCTTTTCAAACATGCGGAGATGCTGGAAAGCTGTAAAAGCTCTCCCTACCCTCACCTTTTCCATAAGTGCTTTGTCAGAGGATGCAAGAGCATAGGTAGACGATTCATTTCCTACATCTATCCATACCGCTTTCTTGCCGGTCTTCGACAACTCATCAGCTAAGATAGACTGAAGAACAGGTTTTCCGCCTCCATCAGTAATTATATTCACCCCTTCAACAAGCTCAGGGATTTTCTCCATAACCTCGGTTCTGCTTATCTTCTCCTGTTTGTACAGAGCTTCCATTTTCACCACCGCACCCGATAGTTAGTAAAAAACCTTAAATACCGTTCTCCAGGCGTAACATTCCGGTAGTTCCGGTAGATAAAATCTTGTCCATCTTTTTACCACTTATCAGTAACATTTATATATTTTCAATCTAAAAAATATTTATGTCATCTGAGAGAATCAAATCTGGCTATCTTCGGGAACTTACTACCCCTGCCGGAGATCCACAGTATAACGAAGAATCAGATATCATAGTTGTGAGAGAGGATGCTCCGGAGAAAAGGGTTGTAGCAACAGTAAACCCTGGCAAGGTAGATTCGCTTGATGAAAAAGGTATTTTTCCAAATATACCTGACTCTCTGCCTTTTGTCGGTCCATGGGAAGAGTTTGTACGTGAAAACGAAACAAACTTTCCTGAATACTTAGAGAGGACCGTCTTTGATGAACAACCCGAAGATATCAGTAAGATAGGTTCAGGAACCTTTAATTCAGTATACAAGGTAGAGCTTGGAGAACAAGAGCTAGTTGCCCAGACAAGGGAATACGACACACCTTACTCAATTACGGATTTCTATAACTTATACGCAGGTAAGAAAGCAGCTGAAAAAACTGAATGGGATGAAGAACTAGAGGTTGCCGAGCCCTGGATAGCAACCCCCGAATTAATGATAGGAGACTTTGTCCAACACGAAGACCTGCATGAGGAACCGACCGACTATTCTATGACAGAGAGATTCGAGGAAGAGGCGTACGAACAGTTCAAGTCATACTGGCAGGATGAAATAGATAGGATTACTGCTAATTTTCCTGAGGTCGGCAGAGGAGTAGTCTATGTCGATTTAAAAAAGGAGAACTATCCTCCTACAGAAGACGGTGTGGCGGTGATAGACCCTGGCATGCTTGAAACTTCGAATATATCAAAGCAGTCACCGCCTGTAAGAACATTCAAAGGAAACCTTTACCGAGATAAGATCTAACCTATAGCTGAGTAACTTCTATCGCCGATCAGTTTATCTTTTTTTGCTGAGAAGACCCTACTTCTAAAATCCTTTAGATTTTAGCGCTAGGGATGAATCAGCTTTAATTATTAGCAACATAACAAATAAAAAGTATAAAGATATATGTTAGGATATGAAGAAGTCTTTGCGTCAAAACCTGAAAAATCTTGACAGAGAAGAATATGAAATTCTCCGCAGAATGTCGAGACTCTCTAAAAACTTGTATAACAGGCACCTGTATGAGGTTAGGCAACATTTCTTCGATAATGGCGAATACCTGAACTACTACAACACCTACAATCGTATCAAGAATAACGAGAATTACGAGGAACTGCCTTCTCAGGTAGCACAGCAAACAATGAAGCAAGTAGACAAAGGATTCCAAAGCTTCTTCAAGCTTGTAGAGAAAAAGCGGGAAGGTAAATACAACGAAGAAGCCAACATACCTAGTTACCTCGACAAGGACGGATTCTACCTACTCGACTTCCCAAGACAAAGCTTCCAACTCAAAGAGGATTACATTCGGGTAGGTGTCCCGAAGCAATTCAGGGAAGAACACAACTTTGACAAAAAAGAAATAAAGATTCCGTTCGGCTATGATGAGGTTAGAGAAAAGAATATTAAGCGGTTACAAATATTACCTCAGAAAAACGCAGAATACTTCGAATACCGCATAATATATGAACAAGAAACAGAAGATGTAAAGACTGAAGAAGACACATTCCTTGCAATCGACTTAAACTTAGATAATTTGGCAGCTTGTGTCGACCATTCTGGACGCTCATTCATACTGGATGGACGTAAACTCAAAAGTATTAACAGATGGTACAACAAAAGACGAGCCAAACTACAAAGCATTAAAGACAAGCAAGGAATCGAAGAAGAAACACAGAGAATGTACAGACTCCGTAAAAAACGAGAAAACCGAATCCACGACTACTTCAACAAAGCAGTAGCAGGACTTGTCGATTACTGCGTTGAACACAAGACTGAGAAAGTGATTGTCGGAGACGGAAAAGGCTGGAAACAGGAATTAAGTATGGGTGACAAGAATAACCAGAACTTCGTTCAGATACCGTTTGACAAGTTCAAGCAGAAGCTAAAACACAAGCTGGAAGAGAAAGGAATTGAGTTCGAGCTGGT
>LKMV01000053.1 GCA_001563995.1 Nanohaloarchaea archaeon PL-Br10_U2g16 | reverse complement strand
CTCTTCCGATCTTGAAGTCGTTTGTAAGGTCGTATCCTCTCTGTATCAGCTCTTTGTTTTCTCCATCAAAGAATGCTTCAGCCAGAGCATCCCTTATTATTCCTTCTGCGACACCTAGCCTCAGGTTTTCTATAAACGTCCTTACTATGTACTTTCCTTCTTCAGGGGTAGCATCGTTCAGCAGCGCAGCTACTTCTTTCTTTTTCTTATCCATTGAAACGCTTCCAAGTGAGTCTTCTTCCATCAAAGCTACTTTCTCAAGCTTTTGGTTTACCCTTTCTACGGTAAGC
The DNA here is from genome assembly GCA_001563995.1 of Nanohaloarchaea archaeon PL-Br10_U2g16. Taxonomy (GTDB): domain Archaea; phylum Nanohalarchaeota; class Nanosalinia; order Nanosalinales; family Nanosalinaceae; genus PL-Br10-U2g16. The sequence continues at coordinate 5,067 of LKMV01000053.1, read as the reverse complement.
TCTCTGTTCATAAGGCTCTGTTGTCCTGTACCTTGCTCCATAAGTCTTTCTGCCGCAGAACCTAGATCACCTTCTTGCTTCCATGCTTCCTCTATCTCTGATTCAGATTTTCCGGTCGCTTGGTGTATTATATCGACCATTGTCTTACTTGAGATCCCTAAATCTAGATCTTTCCAGTAGGGAAAAGGCCTTCCCATACATAGAAGTATTAGCTGGTCCAGCTCTTCCTCGTTTTCTTTGAAGAACTCTGCTAGGATATCCGTCTTTTCCAATGTTGCCTGTGTGGAACCCAGCCTATCATAGATATCAACGAGTTTTGAGTATCTCATACCTTTTTGTTTCTCCCTGAAAGGTTTAAACGCTGGAGACGATATGTTAAAATTATGAGCACGTTTCAAAACGCATGCAGTCTAGGCTCTTTCAGAGACTGCAGGGATGAGACTATTCCGAGAAAAAAGATGGGTAAAATACTTGAGGCTGGTAGACAGGCTCCTTCTCCAGGAAATGTTCAAAGCTTAAACTTTATCGTAGTGGAGAGTGAGGAGAAGAAGGAGCTTTTATCGGAGATGATCGGCGACCCTAGGCTTGAGAAAGTACCGACTCTTGTGGTAATTCTAGGAGATCTGGATAGAATGGCAAGGAAGGTAGGTGATTCTATCTGCCATGACTGTTGCAACGCTGAAGCAGCTTGTGCTGTCCAGAACATGAGGCTGACTGCGTTTGAAGATGGTATAGGTTCCTGTTGGATGACAGGTTTTGATCCTACTCGTGTAGGAGAGCTAATGAAAGTTCCAGATGGGATGGAGGCATTGGGAATAGTAGCTTTAGGTTATACTGATGAAAAGCTGGAAAAGCCTACAAAGTTTGGAATGAATGAAGTATGTTACTACGATGAGTATGGGAACCAGCTAGACAGTATATTTGATGAACTGGAGTTTGAAGGGTTGGTTGAGACCCGTGAGATGGTTGAAAAGAAGTCTAAAGGATTTTTGGATAAGGTCAGGAGATCACTTAGGAAGCATTTATAAGTTTTTGTTCATAAATAATTATTACTAGCCAATGGTAAAGTAAACCAAAAACCGTTGGTGTGCGGTATAGACCCGGAAAAGGTTTATAACTGCACGGCTTACAATTATTACTAATAGATGGTGTAAAAAACATGGTCGCAAGCCAAGAAACTCTAGACAAATTAGAAGATATCGGACTGAATATGTACGAGAGGAAAATTTACTCTGCCCTGCTAGGCAGAGGAGTGTCAACTGCCGGAGAGCTATCCGAGATGACAAATGTTCCTCGATCCAGGGCTTATGACGTGCTGGAGTCTCTAGCCGAGAAAGGATTTTCCGTAATTAAATCTTCTCAACCGATGGAATATGTCGCAATACCGCCTCAACAGGCTATTGAAAATATTAAACAACAACATAGACGTGAGCTTGATGAAAAGCTTGACAAACTAGATACTTTCAAGGACTCAGAAGCTGTGAATGAGCTAGAGGGTCTATACGATCAAGGTCTTGAGCTTGTCGAACCGGAAGAGATGTCTGGTTCTCTGAAAGGAGTACACCAGGTCAATCAGCATATGGGGACTATGATGAAAGAAGCTGAAGACAGCATCAAGATTGTTACATCAGAAGACGGTCTGAATGATCTACATGAGAACCATGGCGATGTAATCAGAGAAGCTAAAGAAGCTGGAGTAAATGTACAGGTTCTTGCACCTGTAACTGATGATAACAGGGATTCCTTTGAAGCGATTGGAGAACAGGTAGAAGTAAAACATCTTGACGACAGTGACGAATTCGATGTTCCTAACGGAGAGTTTGCTATTGTTGACAACCAAGCATTGATGTCAATGACTCCTGATAACGTTCATGAGACTCAGGATACCGCTTTCTGGAGCAACAGCGATCATATGGCTCAGAATACGATGGAGCCTGTGTTTGATATGCTTTGGCATCACGCAGAGAAGAAGCCTTAAACGGTTCTCTCCTTATTACTATTATTTTTCTGATTGAGATTGTTATTTCTAATAGGTTCTTGAACTCATTAACTGTATAATTAAGTTGCCAGGATACTATCTGAAATGGTTGAACAAGTTAAACAAAAAAAGAAAGAGAGAAGGTGAAATTACCTCCATGTTGCCTGGAAAGGAGTTTCTTGATTCATCTCGGCCATGAAGTCATTTAGCGGTGAGGATAGGAACAGCGAAAGCAGACCGAAGTCAGGTTCTGATGCTACTGTCTCTGTCTTAAGTGTCTTTCCTGTCTGATTCTCTGCTACTTCTACAGCTGTGTTTCTTCCTCCTAGCTCATCTATTAGTCCAAGCTGATGTGCTTCTTCACCGAGGAATATCTGACCTGTCCCAACAGTGTTTATCTGTTCTTCCGTCAGATTTCTGTGTTCTGTCACCTGTCCGAGGAACTCTTCATGTATCTGATCGGTCATGTTGGTCAGTACTTCTCTGTCCTCTTCAGTGGTGTTTTTGAACGGTGAGCCTACCTCTTTTCTCTCTCCTGAAGTGATGTTTATGTAGTCGATCCCGTAGTCGTCCATAAGTTCGGAGAACTCAGGGTATGAGGCAGTAACTCCTATACTTCCGGTCATACTCCCCGGATCAGCCACAATCTGATCACATCCTAAAGCTGCAAGGTAAGCACCTGAAGCTCCGGCTTCTCTTATTCTACAGACTGTTGGAGTATCAACAGAGTCTATCTCCCTCATTATCTCCTTCGAGGCTACAACTGTTCCCCCGCCGGAGTTCAACTCATATATTATTGCATCCGCATTCCTCTCTTCTGCCTCTGAGTTCAGATCCCTTACAAGCCCTGGCGTTATATCTGTGCTAGGACTTAGTCCTCCTGGGTCGGATGAAGGGCTTATCTGTCCGTCAAGCTCGATCAACGCGGCTGTTCCTTCGTCGTCCACATCGATATCCAGTAGATCTTTGAGTTTTTGGTAATCGTCCGCTCCAAATCCGGAGGCGACTGAAACTGTTAGAATAACTGTTATCAGTAATACTGCTTGTTTTTTCATAAATATCATTATCGTGGGTGACTTTTTAACTTTTCTACTTTGTTTCATATAGTATGTCGACATTAGAAAAAATTTCTAACAAAATTATCGAGGAGATACAGTCCGGCGAGATAACAGAGAAAGACCAGATAGAGCAGAGAAAGAAACAGCTATGTAGCCAGATGTCTTTCAACGGGATGCCGAAGAACTCTGATATTCTCAAGTTTGTGGAGGAAGATCAGGAAAAGGCGAAGAAGCTTCTAAAGACCAAGCCGATGAGAACTATCTCCGGTATCGCCAACGTCGCAATAATGGCACGTCCAGCACCCTGTGGTGGAGGATGTATCTACTGTCCTAAAGGGAAGGATGCTCCACAGAGCTATACAGGAAAGGAACCAGCAACAAGGAGAGCAATCAGAAACGACTACGACCCTTACGACCAGGTCCACGATAGACTGAATCAGTATGAGAAAAACGGGCACTCAATCGACAAATCCAAGCTTATCATCATGGGCGGAACTTTTCCTTTCCAGGACCCGGATTATCAAAAAGAGTTTATCAAGAGAGGATTCGACGGACTGAACACATACCCTGAAGACTCGGATCTGGAAGAGGCTGAAACGTTGGAAGAAGCTCAGCTTAAGAATGAGACGGCCGAGGTAAGAAACGTCGGAATCACGTTCGAGACTAGGCCTGATATCTGTGAGACAGAACATATCGATCGAATACTGGAAATGGGAGGCACAAGAACTGAGATGGGAGTGCAGACCGTATTTGATGAGACACATGAACTAACTAACAGAGGCCACGGAATGGATAAAGTGGTAGAATCTACTAAAAGGCTGAAAAATGCCGGCTTCAAGGTTGCTTACCATCTTATGCTAGGGCTTCCAGGTGAAGGATATGAAAAGGATATTGAAAAGTTCAAAGAGACATTCTCTAACTCAGACTACCAGCCTGACGAGGTAAAGATCTATCCTTGTGAAGTTATACAAGGAACAGAGCTCTATAGACGTTACGAAGAAGGAGAGTTCGATCCAATCGACGATGATGAAGCGAAAGAAAGGCTGAAAGAAGTGCTGAAAAACCATATGCCTCCACATGTACGCGTAAAACGTGTTATGCGTGATATCCCTTCTACTGAGGTAGATGCAGGTCCTCAGCTAACCAACATGAGACAGATGGCGCTACAGGAGATGCATAAAGAAGGAGAGAGATGCCGTTGTATAAGATGTAGGGAAGTGGGTCACCAGAGACGCAAACATGGGCGGGAGCCTGAAAATGTAAAGCTTCTGGAGAGAACTTACGACGCTTCCGGAGGAAAAGAGTACTTCCTGAGCTACGAGGATCCGGACCAAGATATAATCTTAGGCTTTACCCGTCTGAGAGCTCCGCCTGAATCGTTCAGGCCTGAGATAGACGACGACACGCTTATAGTGAGGCAGCTGAAGGTTATGGGATCTGCAACAGATATAGGTGAAGAAGGAGACACTCAACACCAGGGATACGGGACCAAGCTGATGGAAGCTGCTGAAGAAAAAGCAAGGGAGATAGGAAGAAGCAAAGTAGTTGTAATATCGGCTGTAGGTACACGTGAGTACTACAGGAAGTTCGACTACGAGAAAGAAGGGCCTTACATGGTTAAAGAAATAACTCCCTAATGTTGTCATTTATTAGTAACATATATAAAATTTTGGCTATACCTAATAATTTATGTCAGATAATCCTGATATATATGATATGGTTATCAGCTTCGAAGAAATGTTTGAAAGTTACGGCGGTGAAGAAGCTTATAAGAAATCAAAGAGAGCACTTTATGAGAAGAATTTTAAATATGGGATGGAGTCTCATGCCGAAAAAAGCCCTTTAATTAGAGATAATTTAGAATCAGACCATGAGGAATATAACCTAAGTGTTTGGGATTCTAAGGATATTGAAAATAGATTAAAGTTTGTTGTTGATGAAGGAAGGAAAGACAAAGGTAAAAATGTAGAATTATGTTGACTTTAAATCTCCATCTCTTTGCTCATTTCGTTGAAGTTCTCGTATCCGTCT
>LKMV01000052.1 GCA_001563995.1 Nanohaloarchaea archaeon PL-Br10_U2g16 | reverse complement strand
GAAAAGAAAAGGTAGAAGGACATCCAATCTCCGGACAATGGCATTTAATGGGAGGTCACCTGGAACACGGCGAAACTTTAGAGCAAGCAATAAAAAGGGAAATTAAAGAAGAAACAAATCTGGATGTTGAAGTTTCTGAGTTAATTGAATCTTCAACTTTTGCATGGAGCGAAGACGACGAACTAAATAGCATACAGTTTGTCTTCCACTGTAAACCGAATGAGGGAACCGCAAAACCGAAGGAAGATTTAGAAGAAGTAAAATGGGTAGACGCAAATAAGATAATTGACAAATTGGGCTCAATTGAAGCAAAAAGAGTGAAAAGAAGTCAAAAACAGACTGAGTTCTTTTCTAAATTAAGTTAGCTCTGTTGAGCGCCAGATTTTGTGTTTATGCTGCGCCAACCAACTACATCTTCAATACATAGGCTGGTCCGCACATAGGATCTGAGACATCCGAGCAGATAGCTGAAAGTTTAATTTCGCCTTTCCATTTATAGATCGTAGGTGTGCAGTCTCTCTTGTATCTTGAACCCAAAAGATCTATAGATTTAATATCTAGAACCTCCGGATTTTCTATTACCAGTTTTAATCCTTCTTTAACCGTTAAGCCTCTTCTATCTTCAGACATGGATTTGAGGGCTTTTGAAGGCGAAATACCTGTCTTATTTGGGATTTCAATCTCCAATTTTTCCTTGAAATCATCTTTGGCCCTGTCTTCAAAGTTTTCTACCGGTAGTTCTGTGGTAATCTCGGATTTTTTCAGGAGTTCTTCCAGATTTTTCTCTGGTGACTTGATTTCGAATGTTTTACTCATAGTTCCTCAGCTATTTTTCTGAAGTTTTGATTCCATTCTTTCAGTCTTTCTTCACTATCAGTCTCTGCAAAGGTTTTGTTCTCATTTCTCATCATCAGTACTCTGTCCCAGTTTCTCTCATCACCTTTAATTTCTTCTGAAATCTTTATCGGTACTTGAACTTCGTATTCTTTAAGCTTTCCATTAGGTAGTCCCAGGACAGTTCCTACCTCAAAGTAGCCGGTTGTCTTCTTACCTTCTAAAAGTTCTAAGAGCTTCTTAGCTTCGATCTTTTTGTCAAAGTAGCTTATGTAAGGTCCTGGAAAGCCTGGTATTGCATCGAGGTAAAGGCTGTGGTCTTCTCGTATAATTGGAGCCTCAACTTTGTCCATGACTTTTTCTACTGCATGCCTAGCTATTTCAAGGCTTGATGAAGCCTGTATCTCAGGAAATTCTGTCTCAAATCTTTCAAGCTGTATTTCTGTGTTTTCAAAAGCTTTCCTGGCTGCTTGAAGCTTATCTTCATTTGATGTTATAATGTATGTTTTCATCCTAAATCCTCTCAAATCGATTCTATATCTAAAAATAGTCGTTAAAATATTTTCAACTTACCTGGAATTCGCCGAAATGATCTTAAGATTAATTTTTTATTCAAAAGATAGATGGCAGCTATCTACTTTGATCTTGACGGTACTTTAATCACGTATGGTAAGGATTTCCATGACTTGTTTGAAGCGGCTATGGGTTTTCAAGTTGATAAAGAAGTACACGAATACCGGACCGAACAGCTTCTCGGAAACATCAAAGAGATGAAAGAGAAGCCTTACAGGAACGCACTGGAAAAAGTGGAGGAAAAGTACGAACTAGGTATCGATCCAGAGAAAGCTGCGGAGAGAAGGATAGAGACAGAGCTAGACTCCGTTCAACCTCATCAAGAACTGGTAAACGTTTTGAAGAAGCTTTCAGAGAACCATAAAATCGGAATACTAACTAATGGAGTTGGAGAAGTCCAGAGAAAGAAAATAGAGAAACTAGGGATCGAGGAACATGTTGACGAAATTATTATCTCGAACCCTGAAGGAGTTAGAAAGCCGGATCCCAAGATATTCCAGCTAGCTAAAGAAAGATTAAATGCTGAAAACTACATCTATATCGGTGACACTTACGAGGAAGATATTTTACCAGCTAAAGAACAAGGTTTCAAGACAATCTATGTAAGCGGAGAGAAAGAGGCTGATCTACAGGCTCAAAGTCCAGAAAAAGTGGCAGAGATACTAAAACTGGTAATAAGGTGAAATTTGGGTTTTATTCCTTTTACAAAGTTAAATTATGTCTCCGGTGGATGCTTCTTTCAGGAATATTCTATTCTATGTTGATCTGCATACTCTGATTGCAGTTCATGGATTCTTCCAATTTGTTCTTCCACAGAACCTTCTATCTCACCTTCTTCCTCTATGACAGTATTTACGATACCTCTTAACACGGTTCCGGCATCTTCACCATAGCCCCAAGTCATATCAGAGTTATATGACTCTTCTACTCTTTCTAGATAATTTTGTCTCGATTCTGGATCTGTTAAATCATCCTGAAGAGCTAAGGTGGTCATGTGCGCAAATGCTTCTTTAAATGGTTTAGTAACAGGTTCTCCTATTTCTGACCCGTCTAGAAGATATGTGATTTTCTCTCTAACTTCTTCCTCTATTTTTCTCTTTTCTCTGTTAATTTCAAGTAGCTCTTTCTTATTATCTTCTAGATCTTCAATATCCTTAATGGCTTCTTCCGGCGATTTATAATGCTGTTCCGGATCATAGTTTTCTTTATGGTTTTCGATATGATTTCTCAGTTCTTCTGTACACTTTTCAAATTCTTCTTGATCGGTTAGTTCTGCAAGTGATTTGTACTTATTCTGATAGGTGAGAGGTCCGAAAACCTCTAGACCGTTTAAAGGATTATGTTCTGCCTCTATCCAATCTAAGTAAGTGTTATCTTTCTCAACAAAGTCTTCGCTCTTTTCAGCGGCTTCTCTCCAGTTTTCATAAGGATTGGAAAGTTTTTCAGCTAGTTCAGTTCTAAGATCTCTATCTATACTAGATAAAATAACTCCGAAAGCATATTTAAACTCCTGATCGACTACTTTTTCCATTAAATTGCTTGGTTTTTTGTCACTAAATTTCCCGATATCCTCGTGCATTTTGTCAAATATTTCATCAGTAAAGTTGTGGTAAAAATCCTCTGCAGAGTATTTTTCACTATCAACTGCACCAATCAAATCCTCGTCTTGGTTGAAGTGGAAAAGTTCGTGAACTACAGTATTAAAAGCATTTTTCTCCAGAGGACCTGAAGTATCTTCCCTTTCTTCACCTATAGCTTCATCGCTTCCATCTAAAAGACTATCCATAGCCTTATTCATTTTTTTGAATGATCTACTAACTTCTTGTCCTTTAATCTTAAGCTCTGAACTGTAAGAGTTCATAGCTCCTGCCCATCCATTTATTACTTGATCTTGTATGCTGTTTGTGCTTACATAATCGTTCTCAATTGGTTCTCTAGCATTAATCCCTGCTGATTCTAGAAGATCTACTCCGTCATCAACCATTTCGTCTACAAGTTCTTGAGCTTGATCTTCGCCATCTTCCTCAGCTACCTCAGTAAGGTCTCCTAGAGTGGTTCCTGAAGTTGATCCGGGAATGTTCTGTTCTTGAACCGTTCTCATAATTTAATCATATAGTAAGATAATGTTATAAAGTTTACTATATAGTAGTAACAATATATTAGAATATAACTTAGAATCAGCCCATAAGGCTGTAGGAGACTCATATCAAATGGCACAAAATCTGAATGATGGAGAAGTTCGGGAAAAATTAACTTCTGGAATCATTGATGTAGCAAGGCAGGTTAGGGCTGCTGATATCCTCGAAGGAACAGGAATGTTTGAATTAGGAGATGCTTTGGATTATGGGGCTCAAGGCATGGAGAATATTTCGGATTACGGCCAAGCTAAATGGACGAAGCAATGAATTACCAAGAAAAACTAATGCCTCTAATGTTTGGAGATCATAATGTACTTGAACAAGGAGAAAAACTTTTACAAGCAGCTGAACCCGGAAAGGCCAAAGTTGCAATGGGTCAAGAACCTTCTGTAAAGCCTCAAGAGCTAGAAAATGGCATTGAAAAGATTGGAAAATTCTTGAAACTCATCCTAGATTGAGATCTTCGTTAGATCCAGATGTTTGGTAGGAGTAACAATAAAAAATTTTGGCAAGTAACTCTTGTTTACAATGACAGAAGATGAGCTTTTTGACCTGCGGTCTGAAGCTTACGATCTTGATAATTATGAGGTCGTAGGGGAAGTAGGCGAATATGGTTTATTAGGAGAAAGAGAGACGGAAAGAGGTATCGAAGCATTAGTAGAGATAGATGCCGGGATGGAGCCTGATATAGATACCGAAGAAGTTGCAGACGAGGCCTACCAACAGTTTATAGATGAAGAAGTGCCTGATATCTTCCATGTAAACATCTACCAAGAGACAGAAACTGTAGAAAAAGATCAAGAGTCGGGCTTTACCTCTAAGTTCAGCTCCTGCTACATAGATAGAGCTTCCTTTAGTAGGTCTGAGCTAGAACAATAATTTTATCTCTTCTATATTTTTTTGAGCCTGTAGAAAGTAGTGGAGTTGAGAGGTTATTAAGACCGTTTAAACATATGGTAAAAAGCGTTGAAGTACGCTGATAGTGTTTTATGCCTACCTTTTCTAATAGTTTCTTCCATAGCTTCTGTTGCATTTTCTGGGATTCCTTTTCCATGGCCGCAGAAAATTCTTTCCGGTTCAAAATCCAAAAGCTTTTGAGGCGGATTAAAACGGTACAAGGGACTCATGCCAAGTTTATCTCCTCTTCCACGTAGATGTTTAGCTGTACCCAGCGAATCAGCCACAATCAAAGTCCTAGTTTCTCTGTGGTACAGTGCTGCTTCTTTGCTAATTCTGGAATCAACAACGGTGTGAATCTCCCAGTCCGTACCAGGAACACTACCCGATACTTTCTCTACCTCTGCGTCTAGCTCTCTTCCAAACCATTCGGGAACATATACAGGACAGTCATACCTCTCAGCTAACTCTTCAGAATCACGTACATGCCGGCTGAATAGTATTATGATGCCTTTTACCTCTCCAAACTCACTTATTTTCTGATCAAGGTTTTCAGCATCCACAGGATCAACTAGGTAGACACCATCATCCACAAACGCATGGCTGGTCCTCTTCATATTCTCTTCCGGTTTCGCAATCCAACCAAAACCGTTCTCCCACTCATCAATGAAGTCGGCATTTCTCAACTCTTCTATCTTGATAACCATAACTTAATCATAGATGGCCAGACTGAAGAAACTTTAACCAATATACTGATACCAAAAATTCGGATAATTTAAAGAACTAATTAGGTCGGCAAAATAGATAACTAAGGAAAATTATGGATTGTGGACCACCAAATAAACTCTAAATCAAATTTCTTCTATTATCTCCCTAGCTGCCTGTATTTCGTAGTCTTTTATTCCGTGATGGGATCCTGGGAATGTAAATTTCTCCACTTCTCCGTTCATGGATTTGAAAACGTTCTCTGTTTGATTCACTCTTTCGATAGGTATGTAGGGATCTTTTTCGGCACAGCCGAGGAATACAGGGGTTTCTCTGATATCTCCTTCATAGTCTTCAACCTCTTCACCTATTAAACCTCCGCTGAGAGCTACCAAACCTCCGTATCTCTCCGGGTTCTTGGCTATATATTCCG
>LKMV01000051.1 GCA_001563995.1 Nanohaloarchaea archaeon PL-Br10_U2g16 | reverse complement strand
GAGGACGAGAAACAGTTCCTAGAAGATCATGAGTTAAAGGTTTTCATGCATGATCAGATCGAGGAATTCATCAAGGAGTTCGGATCAAACGAACAACCTAATTATCTCTCAATAGATATAGACGTCTTGAAGGAAGAAATAGCTCCTGGAACCGGCTACCCTGACGGAGAGCTTGGGGTGGAAAAACTGGAGAAGATTATACAGACAGTCGAACCCGATCACGCCGATATTGTAGAAGTTGCTCCGCCTTTTGACGAAGAAGATAAAACGGTCGAAAAAGGCAGAAAGATACTTTCCTGCCTTACTGCAGAGTTTTAAGCCTTCACAGAAATACTAGGTTAGGGGCCCGTAGCTCAGCTTGGACAGAGCATTCGGCTTCGGTGACTGGCCTCCTCTCCGAGGAGACAGTCTGAGAAGATCTTTGATCTTCGATAGAAGACACCGAAAGGTCCAGGGTTCAAATCCCTGCGGGTCCGTCACATATGCAACATGCAGGATTTGATATCCTCATAGAAAATCTTTGATTTTCGAGGGGTTCAAATCCCTGCGGGCTCGTATCGTTACGCTGATACCTCGCAGTGGGGAGCTTCGCTCCCCGCCCAGCGAAGCTGGGCATGATGATGGAACTTTCAGAAGTTCCGTTCAAAAGGTGTAAATATATGAAGAAAATTAAAGAAAAATTAGCAGAACAACTTGAGAAAGAGTTAGAAATAGATGTATCTGTAAATGATATCGAAATCCCTGAACCGGAGCATGGTGACTTTGCCTATCCGGCGATGAAGGCGGCATCTCAGAGAGGAGAAAATCCTAGAGAGTTAGCTGAAGAGGTTGCGGAAGCTCTTGAAGAGACCGAGTATGTTAATAGGGTTGAAGTGGCCGGTCCAGGATACCTAAACTTCTTTATTGATAGAACTTTCTTTGCGGAAGAACTGGAAAAGATAGTAGAGTCAGACAGAATGAGTATAAAACAGAGAGAAGGGAAAATGTGTATAGATTTTTCCGCACCTAACCTAGCTAAGCCCATGCATATCGGACATATGCGCAATAACTGTATAGGAGACTCTCTACAGAGAATAATGCGTTTTGTAGGCTACGATGTGACAGCGGAGAACTACATAGGCGACTGGGGTACCAAACATGGTCAAGTGATCTACGCCTTCAAGAAATGGGGATCGATGGAAGAGTTCAAGGAGAACCCTATGGACCATATGTATGAACTGTACGTAAAGCTACATGACGAAGCAGATGAAGATGATAAACAAAAAGCACGTGACTGGTCAAGAAAAATTGAAGAAGGAGATGAAGAAGCAGTAGAGCTATGGGAGATGTTTAGAGAAGCTACAATCAAATATAATGAGAAAGAGTATGAGAGAATGGGTATAGAGTTTGACAGAACTACAGGAGAGTCTGTAGTAGCTGAAAAAGCAAAAGATAAGGTCAAAGAAGGATTAGAAAGAGGTATATTCAAGAAAGATGGAGACGGAAGTATCTTCATTGATTTTGAAGATGAAAAGTTTCCTAATACCGTTGTACAACGTGACGATGGCTCAACACTGTATCTTTCCAGAGATATCGCTAACCTGGAGAAGCGAAAGGAAGAAGGCTTCGACCACAACCTCTACGTTGTGGCTAACGAACAGGACCTGCATTTCCAGCAGCTTTTCGAGATATGTGAAGAGTTTGGTATAGAAGGGATTCAGAGCGAGCACGTCTCCTACGGAATGGTACATCTGCGGGACGGAAGCATGAGCTCCAGCAAAGGCAATATTATCACTTTGAAAGAGCTTATCGATAAATCGGTGGAGAAAGCATCGAAGATAGAAGGCAGGGATATAGATAATGCAGAAGAGGTTGGACTCGGAGCTATCAGATATGCAAACCTTTCAGTATCCAGGAACAAAGATATAGAGTTTGACTGGGAAAACGTAATGGACTTCGAAGGAGACTCAGGGCCTTACCTCCAGTATTCAAACGTCCGTGCAAAAAGTATCTTAGATGAGACAGATAAAGAAGGGAAGATCGTAGGAGAGCTTAACGATCAAGAATACATAATGGTAAAGAAACTTGCAGAGTTCTCTGAGAAAGTAGAAAATGCCGCAGACCAAAGAGAACCTGCAAAGATAGCAAACTACCTCTCCGAACTATCTGAAGAGTTCAACAGTTTCTATCACAGCTGCCAGGTAATAGGAGTTGACGAAAAAACAGAGAAGAGGCGGTTGAAGATAGTTGAGATGTTTGTAGACGTTACAGACCAAGGGCTAGAACTTCTAGGAATCGAACCTCTGGAAGAGATGTAGTTCCAAAGACAGATTTTTCCATTATCATTATTAACGGGTCTTGAGCATTACTGTTATAGGGGTAACCGTGTTCAAATCTTTGAAAAATCTGGTCTCTGGAAATGAAGAGGATACAAGGGATTTAGCATTTGAAGTAGGCGGAGATCGGATGCAGTTCACCCTAGACGACAAGAAAGACGTAAAGATAACTGAGAACATCGAAAAGATGGCCGATATAGATGTAAAGTATCCTCTAATTAAGCCTTTTGCTTATGCCCATGTAAAGTGGGACGATGAAAACAAAGAGATACTTTACAGAGTTATTGAACCTAAACTAGCTGAGGAAGACAAACAGTTACTTGAAAAAATCAAGTTAAACCTTTCCGAGAAGATAGATGTCTCTCTAAGCTCTCTTGAGGGAAGAGAGAAGATTGTAGATTATCTTCAAAAAAAAGTTAATGAGCTTCTGCTTGAGCTAGGGATTAGGATGTCCGAAGAACAGCACGATAAAATCCTATACTATATTTACAGAGACTTTGTAGGTCTTGGAAGGGTCGAACCGTTCATGCATGACCCTTATATTGAAGACCTAGGTTGTGACGGTACAGATATACCTATATTTGCCGTTCATTCAGAGTTTGGATCGGTTAAAAGTAGCGTGAGGTACGAAGATCAGGAAGAGCTGGAGAACCTTGTTGTAAAGCTAGCTGAAAGATGTGGGAAGTATGTATCATATGCAAACCCGTTGCTTGACGGAGCACTACCTGACGGTTCCAGAGTCAACGCATCACTTACAGAAGATGTAACCGCACACGGGCCTACGTTCTCGATAAGAAAGTTCCAGGACACGCCTTTCTCTGCTGTAGATATTATGGATTTAGGGACGGCTAACGCCAGGCTACTTGCCTACATGTGGATTCTACAGCAGTACAACCAGTCAATACTGGTATGCGGAGGTACATCGACAGGTAAGACAAGTTTTATGAATGCCATAGTTTCATTCCTGCCTCCTGAAGACAAAATTGTATCCATCGAAGATACTAGAGAGCTACAGTTACCTCACGAGAACTGGATTCCTTCAATAACACGGTCTATGTTCGGTAGCGGAAATCAGGGTGATGTAGACATGGATCAGCTTCTTAAAGAATCTTTCAGACAGAATCCGGATTACGTTGTGGTCGGAGAGGTCAGAGGAGAAGAGGCATCGGTTCTTTTCCAGGGTATGTCCTCAGGACACCCATCCATGGGAACTATGCACGCATCATCACCTGGAGCAGTTGTAAAAAGGCTTATCACACCGCCAATTTCTCTATCACCAGCTCTTATTGAAGCAATCGATGCAATGGTTATAATGACACATGCAAAAGGTGTTGAAAAAAGTGCAAGAAGGGCTAAAGCTATACATGAACTCCAGAAAGTCGTCGGCGAATCTGCTTCCGCAAGAACCAATGAGGCTTTTTCATGGACTGCTGTAGACGACACATTCAACCAGAGAGGAGAACCATATCTCTTTGATGAGATCAGCAAAGATTTCGGTATCAGCAAACAGAAACTGAAGAAGGAGATGAACAGAAGGGAGAAAATTCTGAAATGGCTTCAAGAAAAAGGTGTCAAAGATTTCCACACAGTATCAGACGTGATAGCAGAGTACTACAAAAATAAGGAAGACGTTCTAAAGATGGTGAATTCAGGAGAAGACGAGTTTACCTTAGACGATGTTATAAATGCAGAGGATAAGATAGATATTTCCAGGCCTAAAAGACTAGACTCTGCTATGAAGAGAGACAAAGAGGAGGGAGCGACACAAAATCAGCTGGAAGAAGAGATCAAAGATTTAGATAGCTCTGACAAGGATATAGATACAGATAATGAAAAAGAAGACAAAGATAAAAGAGAAATACCGGAGACAGGTCTAGATGATGGAAGTAACCCCGTGGAAGAGCTACAAGAGAGACTTAAACAGGAGACGAAAAAAGCAGAAAACCTTAGAGACGAAGACGACACAGATAGCAACCCGTTTGACTCTTCTAAATCCGGAAAACCTGAAGAAAATCCTTTTAGCCAGGACAAATGAGACGTACAAAAACCGGAATTAGAAACATGGATAAACTCCTTGGAGGAGGTATCCCTGAAAAAGAGCTTATACTAATTAAAGGAGAACCAGGTACCGGTAAGTCAAACATGGGCCTCGAATATCTTTATAGAGGGGCAAAAAAAGGTGAAAAAGGGCTTTTTATCTCCTTCCAAGACACGAAGGACGAGGTTCTAAGAACAACCACCTTTGACTGGGAATTTGAGAGCGAGGTTGAGAAAGGAAATATAGCGATCAGAAAGTTCGATCCTTACCGCTCTACACAGGTTTCAAGCATGATTCGTGACGCTGTAAAGGAAAATGACAGCGAAAGAGTAGTTATAGATCCTATAACCGATCTGGACATATACATTGACTCACGTAAGGATATGAGAAAAAACCTTCTCTCGATCAAGAGAGAGTTACAGCCTGTAGGAGCCACGACATTATTGATAGCGGAAAAAAGTGAAGCAACTAAGATTGAAGAGGAGGTTTCCGGAGGAATTATCGAGCTGGAGATGGTGAGAAGAAATGGAAAGCTAGAAAGGGATATAATGGTGAGAAAACTGAAAGGGTCGGACTACAACCATGGAGTGCATAAATACAGTATAGACAACCACGGTATCGAGATAAGATGACTGAAGATGACCCTTTCAACACCGATATCCGTTCAAGGATTAGACAGGCATCGAAGACAGGCAATCTAGACGCAGCTTCAAATGCGCTGTTCGGACCTACCGTTGACCGATATTCTGAAACATTTGACGATCTGAAGCAGGATTTGAAAGAAGCAGATATGGATGTACTTTACAGGACATACGTATCAAAGACTTTTCTATTCAGTTTAATAGCCGTATTTCTCGGAACTACTGCAGGAATAGTTTTCTCACTCCAAAGAGATCTTTCGGCTTTTAACTCACTAAGAGTAATACTTGGAGTTCCTGTAGCTCTAGGGCTTTTAGTTTTTGGTTTTAGATATGTAAGACCTTCACAAAGAGCTAAGAAAAGGAAAGAAGAGATTGATAACAACCTTCCTTTCGCACTCAACCACCTGGGAGCGATTGCAACTTCCGGTATACCTCCAAAGTCAATGTTTGAACTTTTAGCAACATTTGACGAGTACGGTGAGATATCTGAAGAAGCGGAGGAAATTTCAAGACGCGTAAACGTATTTGGAGAAGATCTAACCACTGCATTGAAAGAGGTAGCGGAAAAATCTCCCAGCGACGACTGGTCAGAGGTACTTTACGG
>LKMV01000050.1 GCA_001563995.1 Nanohaloarchaea archaeon PL-Br10_U2g16 | reverse complement strand
TGGTGTAGTGGACTATCATTGGCCGTTTGGGAACCTCAAGTTCTTCCGGGTTGGAAGAACGAGGAATGAGAAGATCTCTGATCTTCGATCCAAAATACGGCCAGACCCCGGTTCAAATCCGGGTCCTGCCAGCCCTTTTCTACAGATTTTATAGAAATGTGGAAAATACCACTAGAATATGTCATTTCTTATTAATCAAATCTTAATTCAAAAAGGACATAAGTTGATTCTTTTCCTTTAATTTATTTAGCGCCTCACGTCTATGAGGTCAGGTCGTCCTATAATCACCATTTCTTTTCCCTCAATATTTTCAGAGTTATCTACTTCTAAATTATTTAGTATGACCTGCTTGTCGACTAGGAATTTGCCAAAATCGTTTTCTAGAAATATCTCATCCTCAAACTCTGCTAATTCTCCAGCCACTTGTATACGCCATTTTGCGCCTTTCTTGGACTTTTCCTCAATATCGGACTCATCTTGTCGGAAATCAATATTGTTCAAAACAGCTAATCGTATTTTTACTTCTACTTTCTTACCTATGTCATCTTCCTTCACAAGAAATGGGGTAGCATCAAATACTCGAATTGATTCTCCGTTTGCGGATTCAATTTCCACATCCTTATCATACACATTCCCCTTATATTTAGCAGAAGGAACAGCATCTACAATTTTTGCTTTGAAGTAAGAAGTCATATGAGTTCTACCTTATCATCTTTATTTGAATTTTTTAAAGAGTATATTTAAATAGAAGTATCATTTGCCTTAGCTGTAAATTTGCTTCAAATCCAAGTTCTGAAGGTTAAATAAAAATCGTTGAGAAACATATTGCTTAAATGGAATCCTTTGACCGGGTTGGCTTAACGAGTCCTGCCAAATTTGCATATCTCCTAATTTTATATAAATCCCGAAACTGCCTAACCAGATTGGAGATTTCTAAAAATTATTAACCCGATTATAGAGTTTTGAAATCGAATTAATCAAGCAGTCCAACTTCATCCAATGCTTCTTCCATTCTTCTTTCTAATTCCTCTACTTCTCCTTCTTCAACATGTGCCGGAGCACAAACCTGGCAATCCGGGGATAGGATATTCTGTTCTACATCGTATTCTGCTTTGATATAGTGAGAGTCGGGGTGCTCATTAACTTCCGATTCATTAGCCCATATGTCCACTGTAGCCCCCTTGTCTTTAAGTCCTTTCAAGGCTTCCGTAATCGAACTGTCAGAATTTCTTGCTTCAATTTCTACATAAGGGTTGAAACCTGCAGTTTCGAGAGCTTCCAAACCGGTCTGAAGAACCGGCCCATGCTCATATATACCATCAACTTTAGCTCTTATTTCTGTTTCAGTATTTTCGGTTTCTTGTATCGCTTTAGCCATATCTTCAAATTGTTCAAACCCAGTCATAGGTTCTACTTCCATTCTTATATGAGAATTAGTATGCACATTATAGAAAGCATCTTCCGATGGATTCCCAGTTCCATAAACTACTGCTTTATAAGATGCGGGAAACTCTGCATCACTCTCTATCTTCTGATTCCTATACTCTATTAAGTCTTCTACAATTTCCTCATCTTCTCTTGTTACATTTAGAGTAAGTCTGCCTTCTGTCATATGTTGCTATTATCAAGTAACACTTAAAAATGTTTGGTTGGAGAACTTGGATTTCACAGAAATACCAAAACTTATAATTGCATATCTCTTGATTTCGGTTCAAATACAGGTCCTCCCAGTTCCATATCTCCACATTTGATAGGGATACGGAAAGTGCTAAAACTAACTTAACATTTTCTAAGCTAAAATTTCATATGGAAGAATTGGCTGAATGTTCAGAAAATAAAGTAGACGAACTTATAGATGAACTGAAGGAGCAGTATGGTAGTTTTGAAGTAAGTGAGAAAACCTGGGAGGTATCTGAAGAAGGATTAGAAACTGAGGCTGAGAATTTCAAAGAAGGTGGATACGGTGGAGCCGGGATTTGGCTTACCAATAAAGATGGAGAGGTATTGCTAGTAAAGAATAAAGGGGATGCAGAATGGGGAGATCCAGGAGGCCACCATGAGAACGGAGAAAGCTTCGAAACAGCTGCCAAAAGAGAAACTAAAGAAGAAGCAAATGTAAAAGCAGAAATCACAGGAATACAGAGTGTAGACAAGGTAAAACTCCAGCATGAGGAAGATGAAGAAAGATACATATTCAACCTGTTGGTCATCTTTAAAGGCAAATATGTCTCAGGCGAACCCAAGCCACAGGAAAACGAGGTTGAAGAAGTAAAGTGGTGGGACAAACATCCTAAAAAACTGCTATATGAAGACCTCAAACAGTTTACCATACCAGCAATGGAGGAATGAACCGGGTCCTGCCAAAACTTTTCCCCATAATCAAAAGATTCTTAAATTTTCAACTGTATACTAATAGTATGCCAACGACTAGCGTGGAGATTCCTGAAATTCTCAAAAAGAGGATTGAAGAAAAGGTAGAGAGTGGAGAATACACCTCTAACTCCGACTTTATCCGATATGCTGTGCGGAGGATGCTTGATAGAGAGGATAGTTTAAGTCCTAAAGCTATAGCTGAACTCAACGAAAGAATGGATTACGATGAAGAAGAGCTTGTTGATATAGAAGAGGCTTAAATCTATGGATATCAAACTGACTGAAGAAGCTGTCAGAGATAAGGAAGAACTATCTGAAAAAGAATGGGGAGAGATAAAATCTGTGTTGAGAAAAGTTACTGACCAGCTATCTCACAAAGATTTAAAATTAATATCCAATCCACTCCTAAAACACTCAATCTGGCAGTTGAAAATCGATGAAGAAGAAACAAATCATAGAGCCTATTTAGATGTGGAAAATGGCAGAACAATTGTTATAGCAATTTGGGATTTTGAATTTACGCATCAAGGAGACAAACACTGTGAGAAACTTCAAGACAGAGTTTGAAGATTAAATCGATTATTCAGTTAAGATAACTTGCATCCAATTAGCTCCTTAGGAAGAATACCATTGAGCTTATCAAGGCTATAACCATCATCTGTACAGTTGTTATTCCTGGGACATCTCTTGTCTGTGGTGTTCCGGTCTGGTTTGCCGATTCTAGCACCGTCACCTCCAAGTTATCCTCTCCATATTCGTGGTCGCTTTCTGCTGTTATATCCAATTCATCTTCATCTAACTCCAGAGTTGTGGGTGTTATATCTACCCTTAGTCTTTCTGAATCGCCAGGATCTAGATCTACCTGTACTGTATCTGAATTAGAACTCTGGAACTCAGAGAAGCCATAGACAGAACTCCCATCAATTATTGGATCTTCTAGATCTACTTCGAAGCTTTGCTGGAAGTCACGTACATTTATCACATCTACCATTAAGGTCGCTGTTTCATGGATAGGAATATTTACATGTTCTCTGTGGATGTTTATCGGGAAGTTTTGATGCCAGGTTCCGCCAAAGCAGGTAATTGTTTCATGTTCGTTTCCAAGATCCAATGTTAACTCTTCACCTTGTGTGTATAGTTTTCTAGACTCATCCTCTTCATCATAGGTATCGTCTACTACTTCGTAAGGTGTAGATCTATCGTCAGGATTTCTCTCGAACACACATGTATCAGGGTTTCTTGCTGCACCCATAATGCTTCTATCCGTTTCACACAGCTGGGAGCTACATTCCTGAGTTACCAGTGTCTCACCCTCATCGTCTCCCGCACAGAAACCGTAATCAGCACCAGCAGGATCCGCTACCTTATCGAACTGGTTACCTGTATCTACAGGCCTGTGTGTGGAGTTAAAGCTACCTGCTTCCGGTGCAGACTCTAAGTAATCATGTCCGATCTGTTTAAGGTACGGATTCCATGAGTCATCGATTCCGCCGGTTACGGCCTTAGGATGGTTCTGTATATAGTCGTTATCAATCCACTGTTTACCGTCTTCTCCGTAAAGTGTGTTTTCTCTACAGTATTCCTCTCTGTAATCTTGGTCGTACCATGTCGGCTGGTTATCGTGATCATGCATCCTACATGTCTCCAGATCGTTGTTAGGTCTGGAATGCTGCTCGCCTAGCTCGTTGGTCTGGTGGTAATCCGTGATGTTATACAGAGCTGTATCATCATCTCCTTCAAAAGATACACAGTATTCTCTATCCGTTGCACATGCATAACGTCCATCGCCTTCCTCTGAGTTGATGGTCTCTCCCTGCTCCTCTAGTAAGTACTCGTTCTGGTCGTCTCCACAGACCGGCCCTTGTAGTCCGTCTGCTACCGGGCTGTTCTGCTCCCAGTAGATGTCTGCAAAGACAGTGTCTGGTTGTCCGTCCCCAATTGTGTCTCTGTCTTCGTCTACATATCCTGGGTTGTCATCGCTTGTAGTGTTCGTTGTCTGGTCGCCAGGCCATTCATTGTTCATTGGATCGTATTCCAGGTCGTATCCTATTCCGGAGTCAGGTCCTGTTATATCTATGTTGAAAGTGATTAAATCTCTCCATCCTTCCGGATCTTCAGGATCTGTCGGTCCGGTTCCATCTATGTGTCCTTGTTCCCAGTGGTACTCTACGTTATCCGGATCAATCCAGAAAGCTTCTCCTTCCTCAATATCTATATCCTGACCGTCCAGCTGAATATCATCTGTTGCTGTAACCGCCAAGCTGTTTCCAAAAGCCTTAAGTGTCTTATTAACTGTTAAATCATGTGTAGATGTCCTTCTCTGATCTTTCTGGCTTAACTTATAGTAACTACCATTTGTATGGTCTAAATCATCGTAACCGGTGTCTGCACCACCGTAGGACGGGTAAGGTATGCCTGTAGAGTCAACCGTCCAGTTCAATCTTCTAGTATATGCATACTGTACCGCATCTTCTTCACCCACTTCTGTATCATTCAGCCACTCCGGGTCTAACTCATCGTAGTCATGGTGATCCGGACTTAGCTGTTTGTTTTCATCATACTTCTGGATCTGGTTAACCCTTGTATCGAACAAATGTGGATAATCACCAAAGTTTCTCATACTCCACCAACCTGCCTCATCACCTAAGGAGGTATATGTATTAGCGGACAGTTCCTCTATCTCATCTTCTTCAACCGCTCTATCGAATACTCTAGCCTCATCTACCTCCCATACAGCATCAGAATTGTCTAGAGATCCTCCAATTCTACTATTGCCGCCGATATTCCAGTTTTCTCCTAGGGACGTCTCATCAGAGTCAAGATCACTCAGGTCTACAGTCCCCTCATAATCTCCATCAAGATACAGTCTAGCCTCCTCACCCTCATCGAATACAGCTGTGACATGGAAAAACTGGCCTTCGGAAATATTAGCAGATGCCCTATTAGGGAAATCATCATCGTCGTTTCTTGCCCCAAGTACAACTGATCCTGTTCCCCATTCTATACCAACAGATTCTCCTGTGTGACCTCTCATCATCACGGTTCCTGCCCAGTTCTCGATATGACGGCCTTTAAGGCTTAATGAGAAACTGTCCTCGGCCGGATCATAATCATTGAAATCTCCGTCTAGTATCAGTTTCTCATCCTGACTGTTGTCAAACCTGAAGCCTGAACCGCTGTTAGGGAAATCTACAAGCTCAGCGTTGTCAACAGTTGCATGACTTCCGTTACCGGAGTCATCTAGGACCTTTTCCACCCCTTCTCCTCCCTGTGCATGTTTCTCAGCTATCAGGCTTCCATGCTCGAAGAAGCCG
>LKMV01000049.1 GCA_001563995.1 Nanohaloarchaea archaeon PL-Br10_U2g16 | reverse complement strand
TCTAACCCTTTTTTCTTAATGCTTTGATATAATTGTGCTTTGTCTTCGAGACGATAAAGATTGTTTTTCTTTTTCAGATAATCGTAGTAAGCTGTTTCCTTCCAATCTTTACCTTGTTTAAATCTCTTTTTCATTGATTTATGGAATGGTGTTTCATCGAATTTGTCTCTTACAAACATGTTAAAATGAGCTAACATGCCCTGATCCTTGTACATCTTTTCTAACTCTTCTATTTTTCTTTTGTCCCAGTTACCGTCCTTAACTTTTCCAAAATCTCTATAATTTGAAAATGCACTGCTACTCCTCTAGTAGTTATCCTTTCAATTTCTCCAGGATCTACGTATTTGACTTCGAAGGGGTTGGGTGCAGAATCTCCGTACTTCAACCTGTTTTTGTAGTATCTTGCTTTAATTGGAACTATTTTTTTGAAAGCTTTCAATCTTGTAGGATATCCGTGTATAGGACTAAAGAGATCTTTGCTGTAGATACCGTAGATTTTGTCCTTCATATTTAGGGAGGTCTGTTTATTCTTTAAATTTGTCTGTGTTGAAGCGAGGCTAATTGAGAAAGTAATTACCTAATTAGGAAAGGTCCGTTGAAACTTTTTCTTTTTGTTAGTTTAATCCATCTTTATTTTCTCAAGAGATTCAAGACCTATGATTTTTAAATTTAAATCTTTTCCACAGGTAATATGAGCTCTAACCCGGATATCCAAGATGAATTTTTCCCGGATGTTGGAAAGCTGCCTGACCCTTCTTTCAAGCCGGAGGAGTTTGTGGAGGAGCATTACTTTGTTTCTCTGGACGAGCTTCAGGATGAAGGTTTGACACGTGAAGAAGCTATCGATGCTCTCTCCGGTAAGATGGCTGAGTCTATCGGCAAAGGTTTCAAGTACCATGACGAAGGTGAGATGGAGGCTGCTCAAAGATATTTCACTTTTGTCGATGTAAACAAGTCTGGTGCTGATGCTCAGAATTTTAGCGCTGATGCGGCCAGGTTCTACAACTACGCTCTAACGGTAAAAGACCGTATCGAGCGGAGGAACATGACTGAAGAGGCAAGGCAGGAAGGGATAAGAGTTGAAGATGCCGATCCTGAAGATTTCGATACCGTTGGTCTGTATAACGATCCTGGATGGAAAGGTATTGAGCTTCTCTTTGAGAAAAGAGCAGAAGAGGCTGTCAAACATCTGGACTGGGATGAAGAAGAAAAATGGTCAGAAGTGGTTAAGCCATACAGGGATAACTATACCGAGTCTATGAGGAAGCATAGGTTGAGTGAAGACGTTCTGGAAAAGATAGATACATTTGATGATAAAGATTATTCGGAGAATTTGCAAGAGGCGATACAGTCATTTGTGAAAGCAGTTAAAGATGATCCTGAATATCCTAGAAAAACAAGTGGTAAGGGGGGTTATGGTACTTTGCCTGGTCTGTATCTTTCAGGGGTAGAGGCATATGATACCAACCAGTGGGGTAGTGTATCTAGGATAATGCAGATTTATTACTCTGGTATTTTGGAGGAGAGATGAGCTTTCCTATCTGTCTGTTGAATGAGATGGTATCTTTCGGGTGATTAGTAGGGTTAAATCACCACTAGGACATTCGGTTATTAAATAGCCCGAGAGAAAGCCCAAAAGAATCATTCCTTCGACTGAATCTCGTACAGTTCTGCGTATTTCCCTCCTTTTTCAAGCAGCTCTTCATGAGTTCCTGTCTCGATTATCTCTCCTTGCTGTAATGTATGGATTCTGTCGGCGTTCTGA
Source organism: Nanohaloarchaea archaeon PL-Br10_U2g16 (assembly GCA_001563995.1). Taxonomy (GTDB): domain Archaea; phylum Nanohalarchaeota; class Nanosalinia; order Nanosalinales; family Nanosalinaceae; genus PL-Br10-U2g16. The sequence goes on along the minus strand of LKMV01000049.1, from coordinate 3,977 downwards.
ACTGTGGAAAGTCTGTGAGCGATCGCTATTATCCCGTACTCTGACTCCATTTCTTCAATGTTTTTCTGCACTTCTTTCTCCAGATTGGAGTCTAGATCCGAGGTAGCTTCATCCAGCACGAGGAAGTCCGCGTCTTTTAACAACGCCCGGGCCAGCGCTACCCTCTGTTTCTGACCTCCTGAAAGCCTTACCCCTTCATCCCCTAGCTGTGACTCCATTCCGTTAGGCAGATCGTCCAAGAATTCATCTACTCTGGCTATCTCACATACTTTTTCCAGCTCGGAATCCGAAGTTTCCGGATCGGCTATCTTAACGTTTTCCGCCAGTGTGGTGTTGAAGATAAAGGGATCCTGTCTCACAACGGATATCCTTTCACGCCACTGTTCCAGATCGTACTCTTCTATATCGGTTCCGTCTGCTTTGACCGTTCCGGCGTTCGCATCGTACATCCTCGCGATCAGCGATACTATGGTGGATTTCCCGGCTCCGGACTTGCCGACAAACGCTACGAAGTCGTCCTTACCTGCTTCAAAGCTTACGCCGTTTAAGACTTTTTCTTCCTCGTTGTAGGAGAACTCCACGCCCTCAAACTGTATCTCTGACACCCCTTCAACATCTTTGCCTCCGTGTGACTCTTCCTCTTCAGAAAGCTCATCTAGGAACTGTTCGGTACGCACTAGGTGTGATATATAGCCTTCAAGCTTGTAGATATGGCTGTTTAATCCGCTGACTCTTGGAGCTAGCTGGAACATCGCCAGCAGAAAGATTCCGAGAGCTCCAAGTCTCAGCTCTGTAAATGTGAAGCCTATGTAGATCAGGCCGAACAACGTAACTGCGGCTGACATCCTGTAAAAGTTGTTTATAGCTGCTTCGTTTCTTGAAAGCTCAACTTCGCTCTTCGAGTACTTGTTTACTGATGTCTCAAAGCTTGAGTAAATTCTATCCTTCATACCGAACAGTTTTACGTCTTTTATGCCCTGTGTGCCGGACTGGACTGACTGTTGAACCTTTTCATTGGCTTCGGCGACCCTAGAACCGACGGTTACCGCCGGCTCAATTATAAACCTTAGTAAAACCGTGATTCCTCCAAGCAACGCTACCGCGACCGTTGTAAGAACAGGGCTGATGTAGAGCATTACTGCTAGATACATCAGAACAAGAAACAGCTTTTCCATAGTTTTTACTGTCAAACTGATTACTTTTCCGGAGTATCTGGTCTCCGTTATTATGGCGTTCAGTATGTTGTCGGATCCTTCCCGGTCAAAGTATCTTATCTTTCCGTTCAAAGCTGCGTCGAATGTCTTCTTTCTAAGATCTCTTTCGTACTGTTTAGCCAACATATGTTTGAGCCAGGCGTTCAGGAAGGTCATCGTGAAACGGAACACCATAACCAGCGACACGCCGATTATCAGGTATCCTAGGCTGAAAGGTATTCCCAGAAACTCATAGCCGGAGAGGAATAACTCCATCACTCGGCCTCCTTCGGCTGTTTCTCCCTGTGCCACCTCTAGTATCGGATGGATGAATCCGAGACCGATTCCTTCAAGCAGAGCTACTCCTGCTGAGAAAAATATTAGAAAAGCTGTGAACACAGGTCGGTAAGCTGCGACCTTTTTCAGCGCCCGGTACTTTTCACGCCAGCTGAGGTTTTCTTCATCCATACGGTTAAAGTTTGACTCCCGGCACTATTTAAGCTAATTATTTTTTACAGAACCTGTCTGTCTAAGGCCAGGTAACCCCTTCGGTCTTATCGTCCGGTAGATCATAATCCATCCTTCTACCTTCCAAAATCAACGGGTTCTCCATAGTTTTCAAATCTTTTCTGGAGATTTCATCGAACTCCGGCCAGTCCGTCACCAACAGTGCGGCGTCCGATCCTTCCAACGCTTCCTGATAGCTCTCAGTATAAACGGTATCGGGATGCCTCTGTTCCATGTTCTCCATAGCCTCAGGATCGTAGGCCTTCACGTTAACATCCTTTTCCTTAAGCTCTGAGATAATGTCTATAGCCGGGCTCTGCCGTATATCATCGGTCCCGGGCTTGAAAGACAGTCCTAAAACTGCGACAGTCTTTCCATCCAGATCTTCAAGCTTCTGTTCTAACTGTTCTACCAGCTTTACCTTCTGACCCTGGTTCAGCTCTACAACGTTCCGAAGAATTTTGGGATCTTCTCCTTCTTCCTCCATAAATCTTATCAAAGCTCTAACGTCTTTAGGAAAACAGCTTCCGCCAAAGCCGATACCTGAGTTAAGGAAGCTTCTCTCCAGCCTTGAGTCCATACCGACTCCGTCAGCGACATCGTATACATCGATTCCCAGCTGTTTACAGAGGTTTCCGATTTCGTTGATGAATGATATCTTTGTAGCTAAAAGTGAGTTTGAGCCGTACTTGATCAGCTCCGCTTCTTTCAGACCGGTTCTGACAACCGGAGCTTCGAACTCTGAGTAGATCTTTTCAAGCTTATCTCCGGATTTTTCATCTAGTTCGCCGATAACGATCCTGTCCGGGTTCAGGAAATCCTTCAGCGCGGTTCCTTCACGTAGAAACTCCGGGTTCATACATACTCCGAAATCTTCACCGGCTTCCTTACCTGACCTTTCAAGTATCGGTAAAACCTCTTCCTCTGTTGTTCCGGGCACAACGGTGCTTTTCACGGCGATAACCTGGTAACCGTCCCGTTCAGACATTCCTTCGGATACGTCTTCAGCAGCCTGTCTGATATACTCTAAATTGATATTTCCTTCATCGTCCATAGGTGTTCCGACCGCAAGGAATACAACGTCAGCTGATGCCACGGCCGAGACCGTATCTGTGGTGGCTTCAAGCTTTCCTTCCGAGACCATCTCTTCAAGCATCTCAGGTAGTCCTTCTTCAAAGATAGGGCATTCTCCATCGTTAATCTTCTCCACTTTTTCCTCATCGATATCCACACATGTAACATTATGTCCTTTAGATGCCAGTCCGGCTCCGGCGTTTAGCCCTACATAACCTGTTCCGATAACGGTGATATCCATGATAGAAAGTTAGTTATAGGATAATAAAAAGTATCTCGAGATACCGTTAACAAATTGTTTCTATATTCTACTTATTTGCTTAACTGTTATTTTCGTTAAAAACATCTATATGCAAAAGTATTGGATGGACCGTGAAACGTGGTTAGCCTCGGAGTTGGATTCGGAAGAGGAATTTACCGGCAGGTTATTTGAAACAGCTGCTATATATCATCCTGATCAGATAAGCCTCCATGAGAGCCCTAAATTATTAATGGATTCTTTTAGGAAAGGTTCGGGCGATATTTATCCTAATAATAAGCTGGATTCGGGCTTAAAACCTTTTGCAGATGTAGAAGAGGCTTTAAAGCTGAGCAGTCTTAACCGTTATCTTGATATTGAACCTGATACGGTCTACTATCCGGGATGTGGGGTTAAAACCACGCCTTCAGCAGTCTTCCCTGACTCGGACATAGTTTATCTGGATAAAGACGGTGTTTGTGTAGAAAAACTTTTGGAGGAAGGGTACAACGCAGTTCAAGCCGATGCTGAAAGTTATAAACTGGAGGAAGAGCACGGTTACAGGCCGGATATGATTTACATGCAGGATTACACAGGTGAAGCACCGGCAGAAACAGTATCCGGAAATGAGAAATCCGGTCAATGGATAATGTCGGACATTCCTCCTGATTACTATTTCAAAGATCGGTTTAAAAGTTCAAAAATCACTGACACGCTAACTGAAAAACATTCTATCTCAAATAGAATGGAAACTAAGTATTCGGCATCTATAACAGAGAAAGGGTACATTAAGATATCCGAGGGAGTTGAACCTGGGATATCTGCTACTAGAATAGAGCAATGATTTGGATAGAAGAAAAATTTCTTTCAAAATCGATTCTAATATAAGGGTCATCTACCATGCTGTATCTTATGAAAGGAGTTATCCCGGCAGCCGGTAAAGGCACCAGAATGGAACCGTTCAC
>LKMV01000010.1 GCA_001563995.1 Nanohaloarchaea archaeon PL-Br10_U2g16 | reverse complement strand
TCTAGTGGAGCTGGATGAAGAGCCACCACATGAGATGGATGAAGAAGCGCTAAATACTGCTCTAACCTTTGCCAGAATGGTAGGGGCCGAGATACCTGATGAAATACAGGTGATGAGAAAGATAGTTGTCGACGGATCAAACACCTCCGGATTCCAGAGAACAGCCATGGTAGGTCTCGACGGAGAGCTGGAGACCGAGCTAGGATCTGTCTCGATTGAGGATATAGAGCTGGAGGAAGAGTCTGCCGGAATACATAAGAGAGATGAGAAAAAAGCTGTCTACGACCTGAACAGGTTAGGAATACCGCTTGTGGAGGTAGGCACCGATGCATCGATCAAGAACCCCGAACACGCAAGGCAGGTGGCTGAGAGAATCGGCATGTTACTAAGATCGACAGGAAAAGCTAGGAGAGGACTTGGAACTATCCGACAAGACGTAAACGTCTCTATAGCTGAAGGTTCACGTGTCGAGATAAAGGGGTTCCAGGATGTAGGAAATATAGATAAGCTGATTGAGTTAGAGGTCAAAAGACAGAAGAACTTAGTCGAGCTAGGGAAAGAGCTTCCAGACAACGTAGAGATAGATCAGAGAGATGTAACAGAGGTTTTCGAAGGTTCTGACAACGGAATAATATCAACTGTTCTGGAGAATGATGGAGCTGTATACGGAATAAAACTACCTGATATGACCGGAAAGATGAAGGAAAAAATCTCAGCCGACCGTTACGTTGCAAAAGAGTTAGTAGACTACGTGAAGAGCCAGGGTCCAAAAGGAATGATCCATACAGACGAAGATATCGATAACTACGGACTTCAAGAAGAGTTCGAAGAGCTAAAAAAGATATTTGGAAAGGAAGACAGAGATGTAATTGCTGTAGTCGCAGCCCCAAGAGACCAGGCTGAAAACGCTATTGAGGAAGCTGTTAGAAGAGCAGAGATGCTTTACACCGGAGAAGTACCCGAAGAGACTAGAAATGCCGAACAGGACTTCACCACGAGTTACTCACGGCCTCTACCGGGAGCCGCAAGGATGTATCCTGAGACAGATATACCCGAGATAAGGGTAACGGATGAGAAAGTTGAGAAGATCGACCAGAACCTTCCTGAAACCTTGGAGGAACGTGAGCAGAAGTACTCAGAACAGATAGGAGAGGAGCTGGCTTCACAGATCGTATATTCGGAGAACCTTCTACTGTTTGAGAAGTTTAAGGATAGAGCAGATCCAAAGCTCGTCGCAAATATATTCACTAATATCTACTCTCAGCTTGAGTCAGACGGAATAGATGTAGAGCAGCTTCAGAAAAAGGACTTAGAAGTACTTTTCGATAAGCTAGACTCCGGAGATGTTAAAAAAGGTGATCTAGAGGACGTTCTAACACAGATGGTTGAATCTTCTGATCCTGAAGAGGCTGTAGAGGAGGCTCTAGAATCAAAGGCTGACGAAGCAGAAATAAGATCTGTTGTAGAGGAAGTACTTGAGGAAAAGTCCGAGATGGTTGAAGAACAAGGAATGCATGCACAAGGAGCTTTAATGGGCTTAGTTATGCAAAGAATTGATGCGGACGGAGGCACTGTCTCTCAGATACTTAGAGAAGAGCTTGGGAACGAAAAGAATTGAAAAATCGTTTCTTGAATCAACCTTTCGGGTATTATAAGGATGGTAAAAAACCATCGAGTGAAACCAAATCTTGCCGAGGTTATAAATACGGGGAGCTAGAATTTACTGTTATAAGGTGTTATTATGTCAAAGGACGAGGTACAGTTAGGTGAGCAGGACGATGATTATGAGGTTGTCCCGCTAGGACCTGTCAGAAAACTGGAAAGAAGGATAGATGAGATGGAGAAGCAAAGCTCCGGTAGATCGGCAGACGATGAGCTGGTTAGGGATGTCTTGGATATCATGAAATCGAACCAGAAGATAGTAAACGATATGACAGAGTCTACGCATGAGCTAAAGAACTCTGTGGAAGACCTAACTCACAAGATGGACTCCGTGATAGATAATATGAACTCTTTCATGGATCTTTTGAAGGAAGCCTCGGAAACAGACCTTGAAGGAGAAGTAATCCAAGACGTACATTCAAGGGTTGCTGACGCCGTAGGAAATGAGATGGAAGACGTAGCTAATGACATTCAACAGTCCAACCAACAAGTCATTCAGAACCTTGAAGAACTGAACAAAAGCATTAAGAGATCTTATACCTCACAGAACAAAGGAAACATGATCTCCAACAGCAATAAAAACAACCAGTCCAGACGAACACAAAACAGAGGATCTCAGTCCGGAAGAGGTAGAAATCAGGGCTCACCGGATTTAAACGTGGATAGAAGCAATAACGGAAGAAACAGAAGTGATTCAGGTTCTGATTCCGGATCCGACAATATCAGAAACCTGAGAAAAAGGTTTAACAAAGTGGAAAATGAATAGAAAGGGGCTTACCTCAGTAGTTGGAGCAGTATTACTATTAAGCGTAACGGTTGCAGCGACAGTATCAGCATTCACATTCTTGAATCAGATACAGCAGGATATGCAGGAAAGTTCTGAGGATAGGATACAGGATCAGACGGACGATCTGCAGCGAAGCATAAACATAGAGTTTGTTTATGAAGGGAATAACGAAGATATAATGATAAATGTTAGAAATACAGGTTCTGTAGCTCTACAGCCTAAAGACAACGGAGCTAAGGTATGGAGTTTATTTATAGACGGAGTTCCTGTAGATGGAGACTGGTCGTTCGAAGACGGTTCAGACACTATAACAATGGACCCTCAAGAAACAAAAACTATAGATACTGGCCGAGAATATCCTGAAGAAGGAGAGACATTGAACATTCAGCTTTCAGGCCCGGATGTGTCCGATACACATATCTGTTTCCACTCAGGAAGTTCATCCTGTTAAGGTTTATAAACTGAAGAATATAATAGATATACATAAGGTGAATATATTTGGCAAAAAAAGGAGTTACACCGGTAATTGCAGTAGTATTATTACTTTTAATAACAGTTGGTGCAGTCGCCTCAGCATGGGGACTTTACCAAGAAATAATAGATGATCAGAGCGCTGTTGACGACCTTCAGGTCCAACAGGCTGCTGAAAGTACTGAGTTTTCATTCGACTCTGTCTATCAGAACAGCACCACAGACAACGTTGGTGTAAGAATAAGAAATACAGGGAGCCAACCTGTCCATCTGTACGAGGATGTCCGTCTTCATTTAAACAACGATCAGGTGTCAGATTACATTGCTCCTGCTGACTGGGAAAATGGTTTCGATTCAGAAGAAGATTACAATATAGATGACTCCGACTGTTTCGGTGAAGAGCACGATGTAACACTTGGTGAAGGAGATGAGATAGACTGTGATACAGGAGTCACTTTTCCTGATGCAGGAGATCAATACAACTTCAGGCTAGAGTACCGTCAAGTAGATGGTCATTCATGGGATTTCTCATGTAGTCCGTCTTCATCGGATGCATCGTTCTGCTAGCCCCCTATTTTATATTCTCCCTTTTCTCTTGTTATTAGTATGAGAGGTCAGACACAACCTGTTGTACTGACTTTAATTGCAACCGTAGTAGTAGGATCCGTAACCACTGCGTATATATGGGGAGAACCAATCCTACAGAAAGGACAAGGTCAGGCAGAAATTGATACGCTCGAACAAGATGTTACAGACCTTCATTCACAGATAATTCAAGTAGCAGAAAGTGGAGAAGGTGCTTCTGAAACAGTTAGAATTGGAGATGGAATTTCTGCTTCTGATAATTTCAGAATATCAGTTAATGACGACGAAAATGCCATAGAGATTACAGAACGTTCTCAGAACGTAGAGTACCCGTTAGACACATGGATCGGGCTTGAAGGTTCAACTTTCCAAAATATTAGCTTCGGTCAAGGAGATTACGCTATTCAGGGCGAAGACGAGCCAGGAATATTAGCAGTAAGAGCTGAAGGATCCCCGGAAGAACAAATTTTAACTTATAGATCTGAGTTCAGAAACATGTTCACAACTAGATCTACAGGAAACAGACTAGAAAGAATAGAACTTGTATCGGACGGAAGACAGACTATTTCAGAGCCCTCAACTATAGTGATTAGCAACGAAGGAGAACGAGTAGAAACCGGCGAAGATAGTGTAGAGCTTTCAACAGGAGAAAGGTTTGAAAGGTTTAACACACGAATCGATATCGACCTAAGGTGATACAGTATAAAAGGACAACATCTAGCGGTTCAGACGATGCTTACATTTCTAATGGGAATAACATTGGCCATGGGAGTTATAGCATTATTTGAAAACTACAGAGAAGGAGTTGTAGGAGCAGTAGAAGAAGATGAAGCAATAGTTGCGTTATCAAATGTTGATAACTCAGTATTTAGTCTGAAAAACTCAGACTCTGGTCATGTAGAGGCTGAACTCCCTGAGGATGTTGGCGGTTACGACTATTCCACGGATATTTCAGAGGAGTTCCGTTTAGTCACAGTAACAGGAAGAGAGTACAGCCGTTCAAACCAACATAAAGGTAGTTTCTCAGGCACAACAGATCATAAAGAAATAAACGTTCGAAAAACCGGAGAAGAATTTGTTTTGAGGGGTAACTGATGGGATTCAACTTCATGGGATTAAGCAGGAAACTTAAGAAGGCGAAACATCCAGAGGCATTTGAAAAAGACCAAGAAGAGGAAGAAGTTAAACATGTATCAGGCGTAGAGGTTCCCACGCCAGGTAGCTTTACATCTGAAGGGCTTGAAGAAGGAGAGGAGTCCGAAAACCTGTCAAACGTTGATATAAAGTATCCTTTAATTCCTGAAGATCCGGATAAAGGAGAGATAGTATACGCATGGGCACATATAACATGGAACGATAAGGAAGGAGAGCTGATTTACAAAGTAATAGAGCCGGAGATGGGTCCTGAAACTGAGAAGATCCTTGATAAGGTACAGGAAATCATGGAAAGAAGCTTCGACCTTGACTTTACAGATCTGGAGACAGAGAAAGCTGAACAGTATATCAAACAGAAAATGGACAAGATCATAGATAAGTATGATATCTCAATATCCGATAAACAGAGAGAGGTTATACGTTACTACGCAAAGAGAAACTTTGCTGGTCTAGGGAAGTTGGAGCCTATTCTACAGGATACAGAGGTCGAAGATATCTCCTGCGACGGATCAGGTATACCTGTATATGTTTACCACAGAAACCCAAAGTTCGGATCGATCAAAACCGATGTCGTATGGGAAGATACAAAAGAGCTCGATAGCTTTGTGATGAAACTTGCTCAGAGATGCGGTAGATCTATTTCAGTTTCACAGCCGCTTTTAGATGGTTCTCTACCTGATGGATCCAGAGTCCAGGCAACTCTAGCTACGGACATCGCCAGGAAGGGTTCAAACTTTACAATCAGAAGGTTTACAGAAGATCCTCTAACACCTATCCATATGATGGACTTCGAGACGGAGAACGCAAGGATGCTATCCTATCTTTGGACGGTTATAGAACATGAGAAAAGCATACTAGTATGTGGAACCACCGGAGCAGGTAAGACTTCACAGCTCAATGCCCTTTCACTTTTCATTAGGCCGGAGAAAAAGATTGTATCTATCGAGGACACGCCGGAGCTGAGACTACCACACGACCACTGGGTGCCGGAAGTAGCAAGAAGTGGGTTCGGCTCCAGCGTCGATGAGGGCGGAGAGGTATCAATGGACGACTTACTGAAGGAATCTCTAAGACAGAGGCCTGAGTACATTATCGTGGGAGAGGTCAGAGGAGAAGAGGCATACATCCTTTTCCAGCAGATGGCTACAGGACACACAGGTCTCTCGACAATCCACGCGGACTCACTTGATATGCTTATGGACAGACTTACTACTAACCCTATTAACCTGTCCCCATCCCTTATAGAGACTCTTGACTGTATAATGCTGATTAAGAGAATTAGAAGAGGAGACAAGTACGTAAGAAGGATTACAGGAATATACGAGGTCGAGGATTACGAGAAACGTACAGGTCTAGACGCTAACCAGATATTCAGTTGGGATCCGCAGAGCGATGTGTACAACGTGGAGAACAAGTCCAAGCTACTTGAAGAGATTGTACATGAGACAGGAGGAGATAAAGAAGAGATTAAGAACGAGATGAGGAAGAGACAACATGTGCTTAACTGGATGCAACAGGAACAGATTAAACATTACCGTGATGTCGGGGATGTGATATCCCGTTACTACTCGAATGAGGAGGAAATTCTGGAAGATGTAAGGGAAGACTTAAATTCGGAGAAGGAAGTATTAAATAATGAAGGATGACAGCCATAGAAAGTTACGCTAACTTCTGCTACGATCAAGCCGGAAGTTATGTCCTAGATTATGTAGATTACTTCGACCAGCTAAGGCCACAGATATCCAAGTCAGGCCTGAATATATCCCTGCCAGAGTATGTGAGCATGATAGCCTTTACAACAGCGGCTTCAGCAATGACTAGTTTCTTTCTGTTCACTTTAGTATTTCTAACAACCGTAGGAATAGCCGGAATATTTTTAGGATTAACTTTCTCTATTATTACCGGAGTAATAGGCTTTACAGCTTCTTATCTGTTTCCTTCCCTGTTAATTCAGCAGAGATCACAGAAGATCAGGGATACATTGCCTTTTGCAACCATGTATATGTCAACACTTGCAGGAACAGGTACATCTGTAACAGAACTGTTCAAAATTTTAGCAAATGCTCAAGAGTACGGAGAAGTGTCAAAAGAAGCTGAAAAAATAAGCAGAGACATCAACAACTTCGGAATGGATGTCAGCGAGGCTCTAGAAAGAGCCGCTCAGAGAAGCCCTAACGAAGATTTAACGGATCTCCTATGGGGTATGAACCATGCAATCTCATCCGGAGGAGAACTGAGAAACTTTCTGTCGCAGAGAGCTGATACATTAATGGACGACTACCAGAGAAGAGTGAAATCTTTCTCAGACCAGCTATCACTACTCGTAGAGATGTACATTACTTTAGTAATTGTAGGATCTATAATATTCACATCAATGAGTATAGTCATGGGCTCCTTTGCACAGGGAGAGACTGTAGTACTGGTACAAGTATTATCTATATTCATAGGACTGCCATTAATTTCAGGAATGTTTATACTACTAATAAGAGGTATTTCTCCAGGTGGTATAAGATGATAAACTTCTTCAGAGAGGAAAAGTACGAAGAAGGGATGAGACCCGAAGACAAGATAGTTTTAGGATCTTTAGGAGCAGGTGCAGTAGCAACGTTGATAGGAATAGTGCTTTACATGCTCCAACTGACTCAGATAGGCGGATCTATCATAATTCTAGGTCTGATAACGTCTATACTCCCTTACGGAGTTATATCATTTATGAAGAACAGGGCAATTAGAGAAGTAGAGGATGAGTTCCCGCAGTTCTTACAGGACCTTGCTGAATCCAAGAGAGGTGGTATGACAATGATACAGGCGTTTGAATCCTCTAAAAATACAGATTATGGACGGCTTGACAGCGAGATAGAACAGATCTACAATGAACTTACATGGGGGATTCCGTTCCCGGAGGTTATGGAAAGATTCTCTAAAAGGATGGAAGACTCATCAGTAATTCAGGAATCGATATCCATCCTGCTTCAGAGCTTCAGGAGCGGAGGAGACATCACAAAGACAATAGAATCTATTGCAGAAGACTCAGCCGATCTAAAAGAAGTTATACAAGAGAAAAATGCTAAAATCAAGCAACAAATCTTTATCATGTACATCATCTACTTCCTGTTCCTTGGAATCTCTGTAGGACTTTACATGATGCTTGCACAGCTGCTAGGTCTAGGAGATCCCGGAGAGGGAGCTTTACAGAACACAGAAATTATTGGCGGACAACAGATAGATTACTGTGGCGGAGACATTTTCTTCGCGCAGCCGCTTTGTGCGATAGCTGAGATATTCGGCTTTGTACCTGGAGATCTGGAGAGTTTTGCAAGCGAGCGGGCTCAAGAGTACCGTTACGGAGCGATGGCATACTACAAGTCGCTACTGTTTACAATGATTATGGTCCAAGGTATGTGTACAGGAGCCGTAGCCGGACAGATAGGAGAAGGAAGTCCTACAGCAGGAATCAAACATGCATTAATTATGATTCCGATCGCATTTGTCGTATTCATGTACATGGTAGGATTTGCGGGGATATAAGATGAGAAAGTATAAAGGCCAGATAAACTTTGAGTTCTTAGGAGCTGCAATACTCTACTTACTTTTTATAGGAGCTATGGTAACAGCATTCTCAGGAGTTCTACCCAACTACGATGCAGAGGCGGAACGAGTAAGCTTAAACCTAGAGGCTCAGTCTGTAACTAACTCTATGCTTTCAGAGCCTGGCAGCCATAATCAAGGTCAAGGGGGAGACGACTGGGAACAAAATCCTGCGAAGGTAGAAAATATTGAGAAGTTCGGTCTAGCGGAAGGATTTCTTCAGCTAGACAGAGATAAGATCGGGGCTTTATCCACCACGGGTCAAGCTTCAAATACAGAACTGAATTATACCATGTTTAGAGAAGTTACAGACGTAGATAATCAGTACCGGTTCAACTTCACACATATGCCGATCGCACATGCAGAAGGAAGCTTTACGAGAGAAAGTCCTCCGGAAAACGATCCTGAGATTGTTGAACCGGAAGATGACGGCTATGATAATGCCGAGAACCAGGTATACTACGGATCGATTGATTTAGAAGGAGAGGAACATGGATTTTTGATTGCTGCTCACAATGGAACATACGATGCCGCATATAACATCTCAGACACAGATGGAGAATGGGACTTCAGCCAGTCAGAGCCTAAAGAACTGAACGATGAGATCGGATCAGGCTACACAATAGAAAGTTTTCAAAATAGGGAAAATGAAGAAGGAAACCTTATGATACTTTCAAAACATGTTAACACCTTTGGAGCATCGTTGGAAGACGGTGCAAGGATATCAACCATGACAAGGTTTGCTGAACTTGAGGAAGAACCGCTGAAAATGGAGGTGTGGACATGGTAAATAACAAAGGTCTTGCATACTCTATAGAGGTAATGCTCGCGTTTGTAGTATTAATCTTATTCATTTTAGGGAGCTCAACACCAGATACAGGACATGACTGGTCAGAGTTTCAGGACCAGGTTGCTGCAGAAGACCTTGGACATACATTAAAGCAGACAGGCGATCTAGACAGAATGATGAAGGACGGCAACACCGGTTCCCTGGAGACCGTTGCCGAGACAGTAAGCTCCGGACAGCTTCAGCTTTCAGGCAGCATTGAAAACCTACCTCTGGACGAAGCAAGTATAGCAATAAATGCACGGCCTGAGGATATAGCTGAAGAGTCTCTCAAGCCTCTAGACGATTATGATGAATGTGATACCGATGATCTAGGTGAGATACAGACCGATGAAGAGATATACGTGACCGAGGAGGACGCAGATGATAAGCCAAGGATCTACGTAGTAAATACTACGCTGAATACGACAGAGGAAGACTCAGTCTACGACAGTATCTATGTAGATAACCAGACAGACTGTCAGCTGGAATCCGATCAAGGACCTTTCCTGAGAGATGAAATATTTAACTGGAAAAACTCTACAGACGGTAGCGATAACGACTATAGAGAGTTCAAACACGTTGATATAGATGAGGAACAGCTTGTGCTCCACCAAGCTGATAGAGCTTACCGCCTAAGAGATGTTATGGAAGAAAGGGTTGTAGAGGTGGAAACAGATCAGAGCTTTACAACTGTTGAGCTGTCAGAAACCTCACTCTCAGAGTACAACGTACTTTTATTTGACAGTAAAGACTCCTTAGACCAGCTGGAAAACAACCGTCAAAAAGTAGATAGATTTTTGGAAGAAAACACTGTAATAATGATGATGGATCTAGAATCGGATGACTTTGAAGACGGATTTATATCCGAAACAGGTATGGAATGGGTAGATCTCGATTATACCTCTTCACCGGATCAAGGTGTAGCTTTCGGAGATAGAAATGACCCTCAAAGGACAGAAACATACTTTCTGGGTAGAGGAGGCGATCCAGGAGAGGTAGATATCGGTACAGGCGGAAAAGTATCTTCCTCGAAAAGCCAGACGGCCTTGGACCAAAATAACTTTGTGATAGGAGATACAGGCAGGTATGACACTGACGAGTGGACCACCTACAACCACAGCATGGTGCAAGAGGATCCAGCGGATTATGACCATGTACCTGAATCAGAATGTATAGAAGAAGGAACGGAAGACCCTAACTTTACCGTAGGAGAGTTTGAGTTCCCCGGATACCAAGGACATCTTTCAGGAAACCCCGAAACCGTTACTTACACAGTCTTGAATACAAAACTAGGATCTGACGACGATGTATGTGAAAATAGAAATATTAGAGCTGCGACAATCGTAGAAAAGGAAGGAGACGACGATTTTGAGTATAGAGGCCATTTCCTTGTAGGAGAAGAGTTCATCCTTGAAGGTAAGGAATACTCTGTATCTTATCCTGATCAAGAAGCTTTAGAGAACGGTGAAGAGCTAGACTTCATCAACATCGACAACCCGGAAGTTGAGAAGATTAACTTAAGAAATAGCTTCCCTGACCAGGAGATAGACACCCTGGCACGTATCCCTCACAGAGACGAGTACAACGAAGACAGTAGGAAACTTATAGCCGGACTGATACACCACTCTATAGGCGACCAAAATCAGTTCGGAGAACAGGAACGGACCGGCACAACTTCCACAGTTTACAGCGGGTTCCAGAACGAAACCTATATACCTTACAAAGTATCAATGAGGTGGCATTAGATGAAAGGACAGTTTATGGTGATTTCTGCAATTGTGGTCAGCATAATGGTTATCTCAGTATCATCTATGATAGCTGACGCAGGAAGGATGGAGATAGATAACCCTGAATCCGCTTACACTGTACAGGAGATTAGAGAAGAAGCTGAAAAAATAGATGATATGGAAGATGAAAAACAAAGATCTAACTTTGTAAGACTTGTAGAGTCTGTAGAAGGATTCTCGACGACAACTAGCTACGATCAAGACCAAGGCTGCATCAATGTAACGATGACTAGTACCTCGGAGAGACATGAACTTCACTGCCTAGATTAGTTAAACCCTTTGATAAATTCGATATCGTCCTCGTCAAAATCAAAGTACTGTCTGACAGCTTCTTCGTCCCGGTCTATAAGTTTAGCCACAAAAGGAAGTACAGCTTTTGATTCATTTACAGAGATATGTAGATCCTCTCCTATCTTGCCTGAGACCGACTCAAGCTTCCTTCTCGATGCGTGCGACGACCCCATCTTACGTATCTTGGAAGGATATTGGTACTTGGTCCACCCCTTATACTTCTGTCTCTTGCTTAGGGCTACCCCTACCGTTGAAAACTTGTATACATACTTCAACAGCTTCCAGTTCATCCTTTTTCTTATCCTTCCGTTAAACAGATCTGCCTTCGATATCCAGTTATAGGCTTCAGCATTGTCCTCCGAACGTGTATACTCTCTTGGGATATTTTCCCTGACCCACTGGAGAAACGTATCAGCATCCTCATCTATATTATCGGTGGCCCTGACAGCGGTATCAGCGTTCTCTGTCTTGAAAACCATCTTAAGAGCGTCAAATATATCCTGTTCAGAGTCCCTGGCAGCTATGGCTTCGAGATCGCCTACCTCAAGCCTTTCTTTTCCTGAAGCCACGGCCTGAAGATCATTTATCGCAGAACGTAACTGGCCGTCCGACTGCCTTGCAATCCTCTTAGGAACCCCGTCCTCATACTCTATACCTTCATCCTCAAGTATCTGTCTTAGATGAGCAGCAATTGAGTTCGTGTGTACCTTACCTAACTCTATCATCTTCGCCTTCTGCTTAAGGCTCCGGATCTTTGAATCATAGGGGTCGTTCGCTGTCATAATTATCGGAAAACGTGTTCCCTTGACAATCCTGTTCAGCTCCTTCGTCCCTCCACGGTCCGTGGAGCTCATCCCATCGACCTCATCTATAAGAATCAACTTTTTCTTTCCAAGCAGAGAAGCCTGTCTGGTAGCCTCCTTCAGCTCTTCCTTCAGCTTTGACTTGGTTCTAATATCCGAGGCATTGGTTTCCACTAGTTCATATCCTAAATCGTTAGCCAAGGCTTCCGCCATAGAAGTCTTCCCGGTTCCTGCAGGCCCATGGAGCATTACAGGTTTGTCTCCTTGTTCCCAATCTTCAGCCCATTCTCTGATTTCTTCCTTCTCCGAAGAAGATCCCCTGTAATCTTCTAGAGATTTTGGCCTGTATTTATCAGTCCACATAACTCAAGCTCCGAATGATTTATTCATCCATGTCAGCGATTTTTGCAAGAAGCGCTTCTATCTGTATATCACTTGTGCCTCCTTCCGAGATCCTGAACTCAAACTCTCCTAGGTTTTCGATAACCTGAAGCTTACCTCTGTCAGATATATCAAGATCCATTACCTCTCTATGGATTGCATTGATCACATCCTGGCCGTCAAGACCCCTATCAATCATTATATCGGCAAGAAGCTCTCGTGAATCTATAAACTCTCCTTCAAGCGCCTTGTCCAGAATTTCTCTGATCTCTTCCGGCCTGAGAGATGCCGCTGCTCCGTATATATCCTCTTCCTCGACCTTTTCTGTCTGCATTGAAACAGTCTGAAGCACGTTAGTCACACGTCTCAGATCTCCGTCAGAAACCCTTAGTACTGCATCGATCGCCTCCTCTGAGATCTTGAATCCTTCGTTTTTAGCTATTCTTGTTATGTATTCTTTGACCCTTTCCTCCTCAAGCCTGTTAAATCTGAATACCGCACAACGTGACTGGATAGGATCTATAATCTTGGAAGAGTAGTTACAAGATAGAATAAAACGTGTGTTAGAGGAGAACTGCTCCATAGTCCTTCTTAAAGCTTGTTGTGCGTCTTGAGTGAGTGCATCCGCCTCATCAAGGAATATAATCTTGAAATCTGCGTTTACCGCCTTTGTTCTCGCGAAATCCTTAATCTTCTCTCTTACTACATCGATACCTCTGTCATCGGAGGCGTTAGTCTACATAAAGTTCTGTTTCCATTCATCACCGTAAACATCTTTTGCTAATGCGATGGCCGACGTGGTTTTACCGGTTCCTGCAGGTCCTGCAAACATCAGGTGAGGGATGCTATCCTGCTCAACAAAAGCCTGTAGTCTATCCACTATCTCATCCTGTCCTATTATTTCATCTAGAGAGTCAGGCCTGTATTTTTCCGTCCAGATCTCAAGTGTCATAGTTTATGTTCCGGATAATATTCTTTTATTTCTTCAAGCACATACCTACTCCATGTTAATCGCTCTGACCGGAACGCCAGGAACAGGCAAGACATCTGTGGCAGAGGAACTAGATTATCGTACAGTCGACCTTACCGAATTTGTGAAAGAGCATGACCTAGGAGAACAGAAGGAAGAGTTTGAAGTGTATACTGAGGAGATGGTGGAAGCCCTCAGAGAAGAAATAAGACAGCTCGAGGAAACGGACGGTGTGGAAAATATTCTGGTAGAAGGACATCTTGCACACCACCTAGAATCCGACTACTGTATAGTGCTGAGATGTAACCCTGAAGAGCTGAGAGAGAGACTTGAGAAACGAGATTACTCCAAGGAAAAGGTCGAAGAGAACGTAGAAGCGGAGATACTGGACTCAGTACTGATAGAAACAGTTGAAAAACAGCAAAAAATCATCGAAATCGATACAACCGGCAGAAACAAAGAAGAAGTGGCCGAAGAGATAAGAGATAAGATAGAAAATGAGGAAACAGGTTACGGAGAGATAGACTGGACCGACAACCTAAAAATTTAAGTATTATCTTTGATCCATTCTTTAAGCTCGTCTTTAGACATCAGTCCTGAATGTCTTGCTACTTCTTCTCCTCCCTTGAATATTACTAATGTCGGTAGGGCTCTGACACCGTTTTCGGTTCCGAGATCCTGGTTTTCTTCCATGTCCACCTTTCCAAAGTTTACATCTTCAATCTCTTCAGATGCTTCTTCGAAACGTGGCTTAAGCTTTTGACACGGACCACACCATTCTGCCCAGAAATCTACTACCCAAGGCTCTTCAGAGTTTTTGATCTGTTCCATCTTTTCAGAATCGACTTCAGTTGGCATGAAGAATTACTGATATCAAAGCCTTAATAATCAAACGGAAAGCGTTTACGTCGAAAAATAGAAAATTAGATAAACATGTTTGTACCGACTTTATAGAATATAACCGGTTGAGATTCGTTCTTTACTCCCCATCATTCATGTATACCGTTCTGATAGGATACGGGATATCTATTCCTTCCGAATCAAACTTCTGCTTTACAAGCTGAGTTACTTCAGAAGCTGACTGCACCATGTTAGACTTAGAAGGCTTTGTCCAGCCTCTCAGCTTCAGGTTAACTGATGAACCTCCTAACTCGTTTACCAGAACCTGTGGCTCCGGATCCTCCTCTGTCTTCTCCGCTTCTTCAAGCGTATCCATAGCCAGTTCTTTAGCCTTCTCTATATCATCATCGTAGCTTATCCCGACTATAATCTCATACCTTCTGAGATCGTATGATGTATTGTTTACAACGGTTCCGGAGTAGAGCTTTGAGTTCGGTACGATAACCTCTCTTCCATCGTAAGTTCTGATGCTGGTAGCCCTTATCTGTATATCCTGAACCGTTCCCTCCTCTCCATCTACTTTTATCTGGTCTCCGATCTTGAAAGGTCTCTGAATTAGGATAAAAAGGCCTGATATAAAGTTGGCTATCATATCTTTCAGCGCAAACGATATTCCCAGTCCTAAAAGACCTACAACCGTTCCTAGAGCCGTGAAAGGTACTCCTAGAACTCCAAGGATTCCAATAGCTCCTAAAGTATAAATTATATAAGCCGAAATTCTCTTTGCCGTAGCTATTGCGTGAGGATCCCCTCCTCTCTCCTCTATAGATTTATGTATCAGGATATTCGACAGTTTATTGCCTGCCCAACTTGCTATCGCTAGTAGAAGAACTGCAAGCACCATAGCAGTCTGTATCTCATAGCCTAATATCTCATAACTCAACTGCAGATGTTCGAATATCCTCTGTACCATATATACCTATGAAGGTAATGACGCCCTACTTTAATAAAAAAATCGACCACCTCACATAGGCTAATGTACAGCAGGTTCAAAGCACTGGAAGGATACGGCGAGGAAGAGCTGGAAAAGATAAAAGGCTCAAAAGTAGCAGTAGTAGGGCTAGGAGCTACAGGATCTATAATTGCAGAACACCTGGCCAGACACGGTGTAGAGCTTGTTTTGATAGATAGAGATTATCTCGAGGAGAACGATATCTACTCCTCCGGAATATACGGGCCTGAAAGCTGTGAAGAATCTATTCCAAAAGCGGTAGCGGCCGAGAAGTACCTGTCCAGCTTTACTGATACCAAGTCGATGGTAGAGAGCCTGAACTCTGAAAATATCCACAGGCTGGAAGACGTAGATCTGATAATGGACGGAACCGACAACTTGGAAACCCGACTTCTGATAGACGAGTTCTCCAGGAAAGAAGGAATCCCCTGGATCTACACAGCAGCGTTAGCAGAGAAAGGTTACTCGATGTTTTTTGACAAAAAATGTTTCAACTGCATATTTGAAACTGTAAAACCTGGTAAAATAGGTACATGTCAGTCCAACGGCATAATGAGAGAGATATCTACTATAGCCGCCTCCTACAGCTCAATGGATGCTATAAAATATCTCTCAGGTAAAAAATTAGGGGAAAAGCTGAAAATTATACCTTCAGGCGAGGAGCTGGAGGTAGATTCCAAGGACTGTGCCGTATGTGAAGAAGGTAAGTTCGAAAAACTGAACTCTGAGACCGATGTAAAAACCGTATGTGGAGATGGAAAGTACCAGATAGACAGAGAAGTCTCAGAAAACGGTTCTGAGAGGTTGAAAAAGCTGGGAGATACAGTTGCAGACAACAGCTACTTAACACGTGTAGAGATCGATGGAGACAGCTTCACACTGTTCAGCTCCGGCAGAACAATCATAGAAGCAAAAGACAAGAACCATGCAGAACAGAAGTTCTCAGAGATACTCGGGAACTAATCTTTATCACTTATATCAACACTAAAACAGCTTTCAGTCAACTTTGCTCACTAAACGATCCAGTTTGGTTTCTATTGAGTTTAGTCTTTGGATTACTTCTTTTTGGAACTGTTGGTTTTGTGTTCCTGCATTGGTATTTTTATCTTCTTGTTTCTTCTGTTTGGTTTCGTAGAAGCATTTTTCTGTTTGTGGGTTGTAGTAGAGTTGTGTGGTTTTGTTAGGACCGGTTTCTGGTTTTTCCGGTAGACTTTCTATGATTTTGCCGTTTTGTTTTTCTTCTTCGTCTAGTTTTACCGGATTGTTGTGGTACGCATACACCACCTACATCATTCACTCGTGTACAGATCAAATGAAAGATATAGGAATTGATATGCTTTTATTTAGTATCTTACTATAACTATTCCGTCTGCTCCATCTCCTCCAATATCGCCGGATGAATTATGGCCTGCAGCCTGTCCTCCTGTACCCGGTGCTTTACCATCTGAACCACCACCTGAGCCTTGATTGTTCTCAGTTTTTGGTCCGGATCCAAAGTATGAGCCTCCTCCACCGTTTTTTAGCCTAGGCGAGTCTTCATTTCCCAGACCTGCTCCGTCACCTCCAGGAATGACTAAGTCTCCACTTCCACCACCTCCAGAACCACCACCACCCCAATCTACTGCTCCTCCTGAGCCTCCATTTCCGGTTACAAAACTTCCGAAGGAACTATCTCCTCCATCTTCTCCGTCATCTGCAGCGTTTCCTGAGCTTGACCCTGAACCTCCAGAACCAACTGTGACCGATACACTACTCGTATCGGATAAATCCACATAGGAGGCGGCATAGCCTCCACCTCCGCCACCGCCAGGATTATAAGAATCCCCGTAGTCACGACCTGCACCACCGCCACCCCCTCCTACAACCTCAACATATGCCTTATCGACTCCTGAAGCATCAAAAGTGCCATCACTTGTAAATACCTCCATATTGGAGAAACCTCCATCTGTACTTTGCATCGCTAGTGTTCCATCCCCTTGGCTTGTTGGTACTTGTCCTGAGGAGGCGTTTTGTATGTCTGCTCCGTTTATTTGGTTTACGTTTTGGATATCGTTGTTGTTTAAGTTGAGGTTTCCTTGTTCTGTTATGTTTATGTAGTTCCAGTTTATTGGGTCTCCTCTGTCTGAGTTGCTTGGTGCGGCTGCTAATGCTATACCGTTGCTTTCAGGAAGGCTTGACATCCCTATTAATGCATGTGATTCACTGCCCGCGATACTTCTAAATGTATCATCATTATTATCCCAATAAGCATTCCACGACTTAAAATGTCTTCCATGACCGCCCTGAACATTGAAAACAACATCACCCGAAGAACCACCCAACCTCACAACCTCACCATCACTACCACCAACAGAACCACGAGGAGAACTAGAACCCTCAAACGAACCAACACCATTAGGCACTTCTACATCACCCCCACTTTTAGCATTCAATATATCATTACCTTGGTGGCCTTGTAGCTTCACAGCGTTTTGGCTTCTAAGCTGTAATGAACCCCCATCTACTTCTTCTAAAGCACCCCAGTTATACAGCCTCAAATCACCTATGTCAGTATTGCCTTGTACTTCCAGGTCTGTTCTAAAAGTCCAATCACCGTCAGGGACGTCATAATGAAGTCTTTCAGCCCATTTCCAGTCATTGTTAGCTGTGTCAAAAGGAACAATCCTAAACTGCGAATCATTAGTGTTTACCCTCATCTCATAATCTCTGTCTGCTATATTCCATCTATGTGCGGTTCCTGTCTTACTTGAACTAATTGTATCTGATACCGTGAGTACTCCGTTTGGCAAGTTTACATCTCCATTTTCATCTATAGTTAAGCCTCTTGTAGAATTGGAGTTGCTTGGATGCCCTCCAGCGTAGAGATCGAGACTTATATTCCCTGATATCTCTGTAGAACCATCATTATCACCTTCATTAACTGTTATACCATAAAAACCGTCCTCACCCCACCTATCCCCTACAAAAGATACTTTATCTCCAGATTCTTCAGCAAAACTCACTCTACCATCCGAACCCATCGAAATATCACCGTTCGGAATTTCAACATCCCCACTACCATCAACACTCAAACTTTTCACGGAACCGGAATCCTGGGTATACACATCAAACTTCTGATCACGAACATCTAAAGCAGAAACAGGACTAGCCAAAGCAGCCAAACCAGCTGCACCAAGACCAGCCTTCCTCAAAAAACCCCTACGAGACATACCCTCTTCAGAACTGCCCTTAGAGAAGTTCTCCTGCTTCTTCTCCACATCAACTTCATCCTCTACAATCTCCTTT
>LKMV01000048.1 GCA_001563995.1 Nanohaloarchaea archaeon PL-Br10_U2g16 | reverse complement strand
TCGATAGCGTAAGTGCTCTAAGAGGAGACTTTGATACGGGAGATATACGCCTTTCTTATTTCGATGATGGTGATTTTGAAGATATATCATCTACTGAAGCTCCTTCAACTGATATATTTAACACACGATTCCGAATAGAAGGAGAACAGTTTAGTCATAAAGCATGGGAAGAAGGCGATTCAGAGCCTGAGGACTTCCAGTTAGAAGAAACATATGATGGGGTAACTGGAGAAGGATCGACAGGAGTTTTCCACTGGACAGAAGATGATTTAAGAATCTATGACTTTGGAGTAGGAATTGAAGGAACAGAAGCCCCAACAAATCCGGTAGAAAATGAAATAACTCTTAGAAAACCAGAAAGTCAAGAAACATTTATTGAGGGGGATGAAGTTGAATATGAGTATGTTGTTTCTGCTGCAGAATCTGGGGAAGCAACAATATATCGAGACGATGAATCTATAGATACTCAAACAGTAGAAGAAGGTGTCAATGTTCTAGAATATGAAGAAGTAATCTCTGAATCAGATGAATATGAATGGTATGTAGAATTTGAAGATGTTGATGGAGAAATATTAGAGACTTCTGAAACAAGAACATTAGAAATCAAACAAGAGTTAGATGTAGATTTCAGCCTAAATGCGCCTGAGGAGAATGAAGAATTCGGAGGCAGTCAAGAAATTGATTTTGAGTATGAAATAGACACTAACAAACAAGGTGATGCTATATTATATTTGAATGATGATATTATAGATGAAACACGTGTTTCAACTGGAGAAACGCAAATAGAAACCACGGAAGAATTACAAACAGACCAGTATGAATGGTACGTCCAGTATGAAACAGATGAACAAACTCAAACATCTGAAGCTCGAGAATTTGAAATATTAGAAGACTTCTTTGAGATTAACATAACTGATACTAATAGCCCGGTCGAACCTGAAGAAGATTTAGAAATAGAATACGTTGTTGAAAACATAGGAGATGAAGAAGGCTCACAAACTATCAATCTAATATTTGATGAAGATGAAACAGACCAAGAACAAGAAATAACTCTTAATCCCGGAGAAACAGAAGAAGACTCATTCAGCTATACTATAGAAGAAGATGAAGGATTATACGAAGCAGAAATCGAAACAGAAAACGATATTGATAATAGAGAAATACAGGTCTCTCCAGAAACATTTGGAGACCAAGAAATATGTGGAGAAAACGCCATATCTCCGGAGGAAGGTAACTATAATGAAATAATAATTGATGGAGAAATAACTGTATGTGATGATGGTGCAACATTAGAAGCTAATGATTTAATACAAATAACAGACTCTGGAAGCATAGTAACCAACATAGAAGATGCTCCTGATGGTGAAGAAGGTGAAGACGCGCCTGACCTAGCTCTAACATCTAATCAAGTTCAGTCTCTAGGAGAAATAGATTTGAGCGGTGCTGATGGTGGAGATGGTGATGGAGGAAGAGATAATGGTTATGATGGTGGTGATGGAGGAATAGTTGATATAACCTCTTTTGAAGAGCCAAAAATTCTAGAAGATCAAATAAACGTTGAAGGAGGAGACGGTGGAGAACCTGGCGGAGCTGCAGTACAAGGAGGAGACGGTGGTGATGGAGGAACAATCGAACTTAGTTACAGTCAAATAGAGGAGGATGACGCAGAACTCCTAATAGAGGAAGGTGAAGGTGGTGAAGACGCTAATGATGGTATAGAGGGAGAAATTATTCGTAACAATCCTGAAATCATAATAGATGAAGTTGATTCCGAAGGTATTATCCCTCAAGGAATTGAACATGAAGTAACTCTAGATATTGAAAATCAAGGAAATTTCCAAGGCTTTGACACTATTGAATACTACTTTGACGTTGAAGATGAAGAACCAACAGACCAGAAAGAAACCGATAACTTGGATATCGGTGAAACAGATACAATAACACTAACCAAGTCAAGTGTTGATAGAGAACCTGATGACTACTTCCAACTTTTTGAAGCTATTGAATCCGGAGACACAGTTCAAGAAGAGATAACTGTTGCAGAGGAAGAAATCATATTTAGAGACGTTTCTACCAACTCTCCCGTAACAGAAGAAGATGAAGACACCTTAGAAGTTGACACTATAATTGAAAACACGGGAGATGTAGAAGGAAGTCAAGAAATCGAACTTTACTTTGATTCTGAGGATACTGAGGGAGAGCCATCTGAAACAAAAGAAACCTCAGAACTAGGTAGTGGAGACCTAGAATCTCTTGATTTTGAACTAGATGTTTCTGATGAAACTGACGGAGAGTATAACGTTCAATTAGCATCCGAGGACGATGAAGTATCAAGAACAATTGTTATAGGAGATGAACCGTATTTTGAAGTCGATATAACCGATACCAATGATCCTGTTGAAATAGGCGAAGAACTAGAAGTAGAAGCCGAAATAGAAAACGTAGGAGGTGAAACTGATGAACAACAAATTGAATTTGAATTTGACGATGAAACAGAAGAAACATTCATACTAGAACTAGAGTCTGGAGAATCAAGTACTGAAGAATTTAATTACAATACTTCAGATGAAGAACCCGATGAATACGAGGTTTCTGTTATTTCTGAAGATGAAGAAGAAGACGAACAAGTGTTTATTGGACAGGGTCCATATTTCGATGTCGACATATTAAACTTAGAAGAAGAAATCAGTTCTGGAGACTTAATTGAATTTGATGTTGACGTAGAGAACATAGGTGATTTTGCAGACACTCAAGACATAAATTTCTTCTTTGATGGTAACTTTGAGGAAAGTGAAGAGTCATCTCTAGAAGGTGGAGAGTCAGAATTACTAGATTTTGATAGAGAAACTGATAGTCTTCCCGA
This sequence comes from Nanohaloarchaea archaeon PL-Br10_U2g16, assembly GCA_001563995.1. Classification (GTDB taxonomy): domain Archaea; phylum Nanohalarchaeota; class Nanosalinia; order Nanosalinales; family Nanosalinaceae; genus PL-Br10-U2g16. The sequence goes on along the minus strand of LKMV01000048.1, from coordinate 2,977 downwards.
TGGAGTCTATGATATTATGATATCTTCCGAGGATACAACTGATTCTGCCGAAGTACAGATAGGTGATTATGTACCGGCGGATGGAGATACAGAATACGAGTATCTAGAATTAGTAGAGTTCAATACCTTAGATAACTTGAACGATAACGATGATGACGGGTATATTGATTTCACTAACGATGTTGAAGAGACACAGCTTAAGAGAGGTGAAACGTATAATGTAGAATTAAGCTCTGATGCCTCGGATGGAGCTCCTGATGAAAGACCTGAAAGCGGTCCTGGTGGTGGCGGTGATGATGGTGAAACCGAATGGGATCACTTCTTCTCATTATGGGCGGACTGGGAACAAGACTTAGAATTTGATACGGAAGTACAAGTTGATGAGTGTGTAGCAGACTCTGATACAGGATGTACTGTAGAAACAGAATTCACGATACCTGAAAATGCTGAATTAGGAGAGACTCGAGTTAGAACTTTTGTACTAGGAGATGAAGAGGACGGAGATTATGTCAGCAGTCCAACTACAGATAATTTTGACGGCCAGTCTCATGACTATAACGTTGAAGTAGTTGACTCTGATTTCCAAGTATCTGATATTGAATCGGAAGATGTCGTTTCTCAAGATCAAACAATTCAAACGAATGCTACTATTGAGAATGTTGGAGATGCTGATGGCGAGCAAGACATCCAGTACCGTTTTGATGAAGAAAAAACAGATACGGATGATATAGTAGAAGAAGTGTCGATAGAATCTGGAGAACAAGAAGAAATAACCTTTGAATACACTGTTGACGAAGATGAAGGCGACTATACGCAGGAAATAAGTACAGATGACGATTCCAGAACTAGGGCTATAAGCGTTGATACAGCAAACTATCTAATCGATACATCAACTAATTCACCTATACAAGAGGAAGATGAAGATTTAGAAGTAGAAGCCGAAATAACCAATGAGGGAGTAGTGAGTGAACCACAGGACATTGAGTTCTTTTTTGATGGAGAATTAGAAGATGTTGAAGAGAATTTCGAACTAGAACCTGACGAAACCGAAACCATTGAGTTTGTAAAAGAAGACTTGCCAGATGAGGATGGAGAATATACTGCAGAAGTTACTTCAGACGATGATTCAAGCACATCTAATGTTATTATTGGAACTGATCCATTCTTTGAGGTTGAAATATCAAGCACAAATAGTCCAATAGAATTTGTTAATGGAGAAGACCTAAACGTAGTTGTTGATGTTGAGAACGTAGGAGGTACTGAGGATACACAGGACATTGAACTATTAGTACACGATTTAGAAGAAGCATCGCAAATCGAAGAAGATCAAACACTTGAACCTAGTGACGAAACTCAAATTAGCTTTGATATAGATATAGATGAGTTAGAGCCAGGAGAATATGATATAGAAGCGATATCAGAGGACGATTCTGACATAGACCAGATAGAGATAATAGGTTATGAACTACCTGAAGGAGACACAGACTTCGAATACCTTTCACTTGTTCAAATAGAGCAAGAAGATGGTGAATTAGGTATAGATAATCCTTCAGGAGATGATGATGGTTATGCTGACTTCACGGAAGAAGAAACGGGAGAGAAAGCGATTCTACAGAGAGGAGAAGAATACGAGATAACTATGGCGTCAGATTTAAACGATGAAGCTGCTGAAGGTGACGAACATTACTTTAACATATTTGCAGACTGGAACCAAAATATAGAATTCGATCAAGATCCTATTGACCTTGATTCTTGCGAAGCCGCAGAAAATGGTTGCGAGATTACTACAACATTCACGGTTCCTGAAGATGCAGAGCTAGGAGATACAAGGCTTAGAACATTTTTACAATATGAGGAGTATCAAGATGATCCTGTTGAAGAAGGATTTGCCGGAGAAGCCGAAGACTACAGTATAGAAATAGCAGACTCAGAGTTTACTATTACTGAAGATGAAATACCTACAGAAGCCGAATCCGGAGATACCATAAGGCCGAACGTAACAATAGAAAACACTGGTGCTGAACCAGACAGTCAAGATATCGAATTCCTATTTGATGGTGACGTAATAGATACTGTTGATGAAACACTAGATACAGGAGATCAAACAGAAGAAGAGTTCACTTATGAGTTATCGGAGGATAAAGAAGAAGGAGAAACATTTGAAATTGAGATTAGAACAGAAGATGATGAAATAGTAGAAACTTTAGAAATAATTTTAGTAGAAGGTGAACTTGAAATAACTCTACAAGAACCTCAAGAAGATATAACAACAAATACAGATGAACCATTTGATGTTGAAGCAGAAGTAGCATGTATTGAGGGAGACTGTGGGGAAACAGAAGTATTAACGCAATATAATGAGTCGGGTGATACCCCTGACACAGAAATATCTACTAGCCTTGAAGCAGATGAACCGTTTTACATTGAAGGTGAAGAAAACACACAATCCTGCGGAGAGTTGACAGATCAAGATTCTTGTACAGTGAATTGGGAAGTGGTACTCACTGAAAGCGGAGAACTTTATGCAATAGATGCTCAGACGTCTTCAGAGAATGCTGAAACTATCGAATCAGAGAAAAGACTGGTGAGTTCGGCGGAAGCACTGATTTTAGAAACAGGTTTTGAAGAAGTAGACTTTGGAAGTGCTGAACCCAGCGGAGATGAGGATGATCTAACAGTTCTGGAAGCATTGGAAAATAACGAAGGTGTATACACCGTATCTTTAGACGATAGCTCAGCAGAGCCTGAAGACGGACTCTGGATGAAGTCAACACCGCTAGAGCATACAGGTGATGAGGATGGAGAAAACGCTGTAATTGGCTCAGAACATACCTTGTTCGGCTTTAACGAAGGCTCAGACCAATGTGAGGACTTTGAGAGTACTGATACTGATAGATCGTCTGAATCTTTCCAGCAAATACAAGAAAACTTTGAACCCGGAGATCAAGAAGAAAAATGCTACTTCCAAGAAATACCT
>LKMV01000047.1 GCA_001563995.1 Nanohaloarchaea archaeon PL-Br10_U2g16 | reverse complement strand
TCCAGAAAGACGGTAAGAAGGTTGTTTATGTTCCTGATGTACGCAGTATCCCTGAAGACGAAGACTGTTACAAAGACGCTGATATTGCGTTGATGGAAGGGCAACTGTTCGGAGCAGAAAGCCACGGATACACAGAAGAAATAGAAGAAAATATCGATCAAGTAGACGCTGACAGAACAGTTCTCGTCAATATCAGTGAACACCTAAACCAGATGCACACGGAAGAACTGGAAGAAGCAGCCGAGGAGAAAGGATATGAAATCTGGAGTGACTTTGAATCTGTGGAACTGTAGATTTAACGCCTCCTTATAAATGCTATAGATATACCTGAGACAATTAACCGAAATTATTTACCGATATTTTAGAAAAGATTCAAAAGTCTATGTAATAATTTACTCTTATATGACGAGCAAAACTCTTTCGGAAGAGCTGATGAAAGAAAAGAGGTTAGAAGTCCTGAGACATCTTGTGAATAACAAAGACAGCAGGTTTTCTATAAACGAGATTGCGGACAATATAGATGCTTCATATAAGACGGTCCAAGTTTTCATAGACGTCTTAGAAGGATTTGGGTTTATAGAGTCGGAAAAACATGGTAGAACACGTATAGTCTCAGTTAATGAAAATTCTCCTTTTCTCGAAGTTTTTGAAAAATTAGGAGAGATTGATTCGAAACCATTTAGAGATGTGGCAGAGAAGTTCGCAGATGAAATCTACGAAAGGTTTGAAGACGAGATCGACTCCATAATACTTTTCGGCTCGGTAGCCCGTGGAATTCCGAGAGAAGGAAGCGATGTTGATCTTATGATATTAGTGGAAAATCAACAGATGGAACAGGAAATAAAAGATGAGTCCTGGAGCCTGAGAGACAAATATTCAGATAGAGAAGGTTTAGCTGTTAACATAATAACTCAACCCAAGAAGCAATTTAAAAGAAACCTGAGAAACCAACAACCGTTGGAAACCAGAATAAAACAAGAAGGACAACCAATTAAAGGCGAAATACCAAATGGTCAGTAGAACTGTAGAACAAAATATCGAAACATCTTGGGAGGACTCACAATGGTATCTAAAAATGGGAATGAAAGCTATGGAGGAAGGAGCTCCACAGAGAATATCTATCAGTCTTTTCTGTCAGGCATTAATCAGAGGAACAGACTGCCTATGCTTTTACTACAATAAAGAAAGCTGCCAGTCAGGAAGAGGCCACGGATTGCACAAACCCTTCCAAAAACTCTACACCAACAATGGAATGCCCGAAAAATACTCAAGCTACAAAAGCACACTGAAAAAATGGGTCGTTCAAGAGAAGGATTTGGCTCAGTACAAAGGCAAAAACTACAATACTACAGAACTAGGAAAAGCTGAAAAACAAACCAAAAGATACCTAGAAAACTGTGTAAAAGAAGTTCTAATACAAGAAGAAATCTGGAGTGACTTTGAATCAGCTGAACTCAAGTGATTACATGACTGAAAAAATACTAAGAGATATTATCCAAAATGAAGGTTTTGGAACTGTTGAGAGATTTGAAGACGTATCAGGGCTGAATAAGGTAACATATTCTGTAGAACTTGAATCAGGTAGGGAAATAATTGTCAGCTGGATCGAAGATGAGGAAAAGGTAGAAGATTTCAAGATTGAAGCAGATGTGATCGAACTCGTTAATGAAAAAACTGATATTGCTGTACCCGAAATCATAACAGAAAATTTCACCGAGAAAGAAGTTCCTCCTTACTATCTAATGGAGAAAATCGATGGCTACAACCCGGATGACAGGTTCAAGTATCTACCCGAACAGCTGAAGAAAAATCTGCTTAAGGAAGCAGGAAGGATACTTGGAGGGTTGCACGATGAAACAGATTTCGAGTCTTCAGGTAATTTCCAGTATACCGAGCAGGGGTTAGAGCTGAGAGAAAGAGAGCGCTGGAGCGAAGTACTTTTTGATTCTATAGGACATCATCTCTCAGGCCTGGAAAATACCTTTTTCGAGCCGGTTGTAGATGAAGCAGAGAAAGCATTTGAGGAACACAAACACCTAATAGATGACATTGAGTTTGAACCTGTCTTAGTACATGAAGACTTCCGGCCTGGAAACCTAATCATGAGGAATAACGGGATAGAGGCGGTTATTGACTGGGAGAGAGCTCTTGTCGGACATAACGAATATGATCTGTTCAAGGCCGAAAGAGACTTTGTCGACTTAAAGTTTAGGACGGAAGAAACTAGAGAAAAATATAGAGGTCATCTCCTTGACGGCTACCGAGAGGTTGTAGAACTTGAGGAGGGCTGGAAGCAGAGAAGGGAGTTCTACCGTTTTATTCATATGCTACAGGACCTACGTGTATTTGCCGATAACTACAAAGACCGGATGGAAGATACAGAAGAAACAGAAGAAGTTGTCAAGCATTTCAAGCAGAATCTGAGAGATCAAATTGAAAAGCTAGAAAATTTAGAGAATTAAAAGCATATAAAAAATAAAAGAGTATATTTAGGTCTTTTATTCTATTGGGTTCAGTGTCGTGGTTATTTCTACGTCTCCGAATTCTTCTACGTCTTCGTCAACTTCGAACTCTACCGTTATATCTAATGTGCTGTCGAACTCTATAGCTTCTGCACCAACTTGATCTCCTTCTACAAAGTAGGTTCTTTCAATACTCGGATCGTCTGATCCCTCAAACTCAACTGTCGAGGATCCATCCTCTCTACTTTCGATTGTAAAACTGTCTTCAAAGCTTTCCCCGGGCTCTACATCGATACCTTGAAAGTCTGCTTCTCTATCAACGCCTCCATCGACAAACTCTACGGCGTTACCTTCGTCACCAGACTCTTCATCATCTTCGTCTGAGGCATCTTCCGGAGCATCGTCCGGTTCTACAATAGTAACATCTCCAGTACTACTTATGGAGCTGAATGTATATGCTCCAGCAAGTGCTGTCACAAGACCTAATATAACCAATATGCTTAACTTTTGTCTATTCATTTTCCTTCATCCTATGCTTTAATTTTTTAGCTTATAAAAAACGGTTTAGTTTAATATATCCATCTAAAAAAGTCTTAATAATAATATTGTGGCGTTTACGATAGATATAAATTTAATTATACCTTAAATATTAGATTAAGTATTTTTAGACCAATATTATTCATCCTATGCATTATGTCAATACCTTTGGACCGATTTATAAATGTTATTTCAAATCTATATACTATGCCAGAAGTTGAAACCACCGAGTCGAGGACTCCTGTCAAAAAAGAAGTAAAAGAAGAAATGAAAAAAGAAGTTTCAGAAGATGAAACCGATTCTGATGAGGAAAACGTATGTGGGCGTTGTGGCTCTAAGGATATAAGACTGAACTCAAAAGAAGCAGAGAGCTACTGCAGGAACTGTGGTATTGTTCTTGAAGAAGATAAAGTAGATAATTCGAAAGAGTGGAGAGCCTTTGACTCCGATGAAAAGAGTAAAAAGGCCAGAGCAGGAGGTTCAATAACCTTCACAAAGGCCGACAAAGGAATAGGAACAGAGATGGGAGGAAGCTATGAAATGGGTAACGCTTCAGGAAAAAAACGACAGAAATATTATAGAATTAAAAAATGGAGTAAAAGAGCTTCTAACTCTAAAGAAAGAGGGCTACAACAAGCTTTAAACCCTATTAAAGAGCTTAGGTCCGAGATGAACCTTCCTAACTCCGTCTATGAAGAGTCTTCCCGGCTGGTTGAAAAGGCAAGGAAGAAGGATATTATCAAAGGACAGGGAATTAGGCCTACAGCTGCAGCCCTTATCTATATTGTGTCAAGAAGGCAGAACGTGCCGAGAACACTTGAAGAAGTTTCCGAAATATCAGGTGTGAAGGAGAGAAAGCTAGGTAAGACTTACAGAAAGATTGTAAGAGAGATGGAGCTAGATCTAGATCCTGTACAGCCTGAAGAGTTCCTTCCACGTTACGCCGGTGAAATCGGCATTGAAGGAGAGATTCAAGCAAAAGCACGTGAGCTGTTGGAAGAGACAAGAGAGGAAGGAGTACATGCCGGAAGATCTCCGAAGACTATGGTTGCTGGAACTATCTATCTGGCCTCGAAACTGCATGACAGAGATATAACACAGAAAGAGATAGCAGACGAGGTAAACGTAACACCTGTTACGATTAGAAAGGTTTATCAGGAAATGGTTGAAACCTTAGAGATAGATGAAGACGAACTTTAATGGTTACCGAGACCCTAATACCTTCCGCGGAGATTTACTTTAGGCTAGCCAGGTTCTTTCTAGTCCTAGTAATAGGTACTATTCTAACAAGAATCGTTCTGATGCCTGGCGCCTCAAAAATTGTAGGAGTCAGAAAAGGGGATAAGAAAGCTTTAGAATCAGTAACAAATATTGCCGGAGTTATAGGATTATTTCTCTCATTTATCCTTGCCTTACAGGCAGCCCAGTTTGGAAACCTGGTAACAGTACTCGGTGTTATATCTGCAGCTTTAACCGTAGCGATAGGATTCGGGATGAGAGAGCAGATATCCAACCTTGTAGGCGGCTTTCTAATATACACAGATAATCCCTTTCTAAAAGGTGATTACATCAAAGTTAATGATACAGAGGGGTCGGTTAAGAAGATAAAACTACGTTATACCGAGTTAAACGGTAAAAGCTCGGAGAAAATTCTTCTACCGAATAGCGTATTAACTTTGAACGCAGTAAGGAACTTTACAAAAAAGGATAAGTCTAAGACTGTTATCGATTTTAAGATAGAAGTGGATAAACTGGAGAAGCTTGAGAGAATAGTTTTCAAACAGCTTGAGCAGAATGAAAAGATACTGAAGAAACCGGAGTCTGAGTCGATTTACCAGGATATCACAGAAGGAAAGGTTGAGGTAAGGTTTACCTACTGGGTAAGGGATTCTGACAATCTGAAAAAGATCAGGTCAGATGTACTGAGACAGCTTAACAAAGAGAGTAGATTCAGAAAGATAGTAAAATCCGATGATAAATAAAATAGAAAAATAGTTAATGGGAGAGCTTCTGTTTCACTTCTCTATCCGTTCTATTTCTAAGCGCCTCTCTGATATCTTCAGCACGTACCGTCTTCCTTCCTTTCTGCTTTGCGATTTCATTTGCATCTTCGCTTATATCCTGACCCCACTGGTCAAGATTTTCACCTAAAACATCTCCAGCTTCGTCACTAACGCGTTTCTCGGTACTTCGTTGAATCAGAAGTTTCATGCTTCTAGTTGAGAATTCCATTTCGTATCACCTACTGTATAAATACCATATCTACCTTATAAGGCGTTTGTGACCTATCAGAAATCAACCCTCATCAAAAAGAAAGTTACTTTTATAAAGCGAATAAAGTTTATCTTAGTAGTTTATTGGGTATCAGCCAGATAGCTAGAAAAACAGTTATTAATCCCTATGAAAAATAAAAGTTAAAACACAATTAATATCTGATGTCTGACGAGGAGTACTTTCAAGTACATTCATTTAAATTTCCAAACAACAGCGAACCGTACCTAGTGCTATCCGGAACAAACGGGAATAAGGACTTAGCGATGTATATAGATGAAGAAGAGAACGTCCCGGATTATATACAGGAACACAAGGATAGAAATATAGAAGCAGATCAAGTAAATATTAACATGATACTACACAGGCTTACAGAAAACCATATGAACGAAGAAGTAGAAGAGGATTAATACCGTTCTCTTCCCGGTTTCTAACGGAGTTTATTATCTAAACAGGTATAAATCGCCGGAGCTTGGCTCTGAAGGAACTGCTGTCAGTCACCAACTTCTTTGTAGAAGTTGGTTCGAACTGAATTCCAAAGGAATTCCGTGGTTCCATCAACATGACCGTCTTTGACGGTCGCCCAGCAAAGCTGGGCATAGTGATCGAACTTCTAGAAGTTCGCCGGGGCTGGGATTTGAACCCACTCGAAACTCATCTGGAGTTTCTGCGTG
>LKMV01000046.1 GCA_001563995.1 Nanohaloarchaea archaeon PL-Br10_U2g16 | reverse complement strand
CCATATAAATAGGAGATACCGGAGGCTTACCATTTGATATATTTAGCTTTTCCCAATTATCTTCTATATAACTAATAGCAAAATTGGAATTAGCCATAATTTCCATTGCATTTTGACTGTCAGCAATAGGTTGCAAAATATTTGATGACTCACTTAACACATCCATAGATGTCCTATTCGACACTATTTTTTCTATAGCATTGTCGCTTTCTACAACCTCGGTCGACGTCACATTATTTAAGAAAATATTTTCGATCTCGCCATTCTCTATTAACACTTCAAACTCATTTTCATAAATATTTTGTCTTACATCCTCATCCGTTTCGCCAGGAAAAGTTACGAACTCTATTAATTCGGCCAGATCTTCATCTCTACCTCCGCTTACCGCCCCCCAACCCGGATTACCAGAGACAACATACAGATCGTTTTCTTCGTCGACGTATGCGATACTTCCTTCTTTTGTGTCCGGTAGGTCGTCTGTTGATTGGTAGACCGGTAGCTTGACAACTTGATTGTCGCTTGTGTTAACAATATCCAAGTTTCCGCTTATGCTTGTGTTGCCTGAGTCCTCTATATCTACTACGTTGTTCCCTGAACTGTTTCTGAACCTTACTATGTCTCCGTCTGAGTCTCCGGAGTTCAGATATAGTTGACCGGAGTGGTATTCTATTTTGGCCTGGTTTGAGCCTGCGTTCCCTGTCCAATCATTATTATCTCTTAGAAAGATTGCGCCGTTGTTGCCGGAGTTGGGATTGGTTCCGATTCCTATGCTTGAGTCAAAACGGAATCCTCCGCTTGTCGCCCAAGCATCATGATAACTGCCCCCATCATACCAATGCTCACGCCAACGACTCGCAGAACCATCAAGTCTTGAGTATTTATGGATTACTGCGTCACCATCTCCAGTTCTTGCATCCATACGTGCATAATCCCCTCCTTCATCATACAACCTGAACTCATTACCATCTAAAATCCGTATATCCGAACTAGCACGCAAACTCGAAACCGTCGACCCATCAACCGCAGACCTCGCCTCACCATCCGTATAACGACTATGGTGGTCATCACTGTTCAACCCGGTTAAATCGCTGTGATCAATATTATCACTGGTCGCCCAGTTACGGGTCGCCACACGGCTACCCGACTCAAACAGATTACCGTTTGGAACATCAACATCACCGCTACCATCAACACCTAAACTTTTCACAGAACCCGAATCCTGAGTATAAACATCAAACTTATGATCACGAACATCCAAAGCACTAGAAGGACTCAAACCCAAAGCACCTAATCCTAAGGCACCAAGACCGGCTTTTTTCAAAAACTCTCGACGAGAAACATTATCATCCTTTTTAGAATCAGACTTCTCCTGTTTACCGGTTTTCTCAGTTCTAGAAACTCTTTCCTTAACTTTTCTGTCGACAAGTTCCTCCAGCTCGGACTTCTTCACTTTTACGAACTCATCTTCCTCAGTCATAAACTATATTTGTTAATAATGATATAAAAAAGATAATAGAGTTCCGAACTATAGGATTTGAGAAATTATACCTCTCTCATCTCTGTCTGGCCGCCGGTCATTTCCTGTAGCTCGTCTATCAGCTCTGAGAGAGCTCCTGCCGGCATCTGCAACTTACATCTTAGAAACTCGTTACCCCACTCTTCTTCTTTCACGTCTGCTACATTCTGTATCTTGTCGTACGCTCTGCCCGTATTGTCTACCGGGATCTGAATAACAACAGTTTTTTCGTCCAGTGATACAGGGATAATAGGCCTTAGCATGTCGATAGCTTTGTCAAACTCTTCTTCCAGGTCCGAGTTCCAGTTGATATTAAATCCTGCTTCCTCCAAAGCGTTTTCCACACGTTGTGGCGGATGAGGGTTACCTGTCTTCGGGTCTTGGACACGGCGGGCTATCATATCCACTAACTGTCTGTACTTCTCCTCTCTCATCTCTTTCTTCTGTTCAGTTGTAAGCTGCATGTCTCCTTTTTCAAATATCTCATCTGCAGCCTCCATAATCTGTTTAGTACCGAACTCCTGTTCCAGATCGTCCGCAGAAGCTCTTTTACCGTCTCCAGCATCTTCAAATACTTCTTGGACAAACAGCATCCTCTTGATCCCGTGTTCCTCTCCTTCAAGCTTAGCTTCCTTCGCCAGGTCCGGCTCTACTAAGATTTCAAAATCCTTGTCTCCTCTGTACTGAACAGTTATAGCTTCCGAAGTATCCATAATGACATTATCCTCCAGCAGAACTTATTACTTTAACCTCTCAAGTTACCAAAAAGTAATTTCAACAGATACTTTGGCACACCTTAGTTATTTTAACCGAGATCAGACCATTTTGAAGTCGTGGCCATGTCAATAAACATACATCATTATTCGTCCTCAGAGATAGATTTTAGTAGCGAAGACGATGAGATAAACCTAGATTCAGACTACGTATTGAACGGAGGAATAGATGTCTTCATATCTGATTACAGCCATCAAGACGGCGATTTAACTCAAGAATCTTTAATTGAAAGAACCAACGCAGACGTATATATTTTCTACGGAGATCTCTCAGGAGCAAACGGTACAGAGATACGTACAGATCCAGAAAAGATAGGTCAGATACCTGAAATCAGAACAGGGCTAGAGCTAGTGAGAGAGAAGTTAAACTGCGACTCTAATAATTGTGAAGTTGAAGAAGACTTTATCTTTGAAGCTATCGATGATGCAATCAGTTATCTAAATGAAGAAATAAGATAAGAGAATAATAAGTAAGAGATTTAGGCCCCTAACCCTTTATCTTCAAGCTGTTCAGGCTCTACTCTCTGGTACTGGTCTTCTACATCTACAACCGCAAGTTCGATGTTTTCTGTTTCTATATCTTCTTCTCCTTTCTTAAGAGCTTCTACAGCCATCTCAATCGCTTCTTCCTCTTCAAGTCCTTCTTCCCAGTTTTCTTCAAGGTGTTCTGTTGTGTCTTCCCCACCTTTTCCTATAGCTACTGCGTTCCACTGGTTCAAAGTACCTGACGGATCCGTCTGGTAAACCTTTGGATTACCATCCTTTACTCCTCCGGAGATAGTTGATACACCGTAAGGCCTTACTCCTCCGTACTGTGTGAAGTGCTGGCATCTGTCAGCCACAAACTTTGCCATTACAGGCGTTGGGATCTCTTCATCATAAGTCATAAGGTAGTTCTGAGCCTCATGTCGGGACTCCTCTACAAGAGTCCTTCCATCAGCGACAAGACCTGAGGTTACTATCCCTAGATGGTCGTCAAGCTTGAAGACCTTTTCAGGATTCCTTACCTTAAGATCTTGGTTAGTTCTAGTTGCTGCAAGGACTACACCGTCCTCGTAGACAAGTCCTAGAGCTGTAGCTCCTTTTTTTACCGCTTCTTTTGCATACTCTACCTGAAAAAGCCTTCCATCAGGAGAGAAGATTGTTATTCCCCTATCGTACTGGGACTGTTGCTGGTTAGTCATCTGCATGTTTAGTATTCACCTAAGAAGTTTACGGTAAAGATGTGGCTTGGAACATTTATTAATCAAGGTGATTTTCTAGTTGTCATACACAATAAACTACTGAACTTAACTGATAAAAATCAATATAATATAGAAAGCAATCAAACCGTTTAATAAATTAAAAGCATAATATTACATAGACACATATCCAATCTATTGTATATATCTGCTTAATACTCAAGATTCAGTTTTAACATATGACATCAAATTCAAAACCATCAACCCATAATAAAGCTTACAGGTTAAACCTGAAAAGTCGACCCATGAGTAAGATATTCAACCCAGAAAACCCTCTAGAAGATGTCAATGAACAGCTTAATAGAGGTGGCCTCGGCCCAATAGAAATCATAGAGAGATCAGCAGCTGTTCCCCACACCGGTAGAGAAGGGAGTAGATCTATAGACTGTCTCTACCATACACAAACCCCTTTTTCTGATGGGAAGCATGCAATAAGTTATCTCATAAATCTGGCTGTAGCCCTTGATTTAGATATAGGGCTGAGCGATCATATAGATCTTACAGGTATAAGCACAGAGGAAGATTCTGACGCTAGAAGACACCACAGCCGGTTACAAGGAGGTGAAGAAATAGGTCATGTATCAGAATGTATTGAACTAAGAAGAGATACAATAAAAGAAGTTATAAATGATATAGATCACAGTGAATTACCTTCTAATGAATTATACAACATTGTAAAAGTAAGTAACGGTTTAGAGGCGGACTGGGACTCTCAAAATTCCGAAGAACTTATTGAGAAGGGAAACAACATAGAAAAAGACTATGGGGGTATAGCAGTTCATTACGATAGAGAAGGTAACTGTATTAAGAACCCTGAAATACCATACTGCTCCTCTGTAGAGGAAAAAGTCGAGGAGTACATTGAAGAGAATATGAATGCGATAGATGCTCTGACCGAAATTGAAGACATGAACATAATTCTCCATCCCAGTAGAGCTGAGAGAGGTCCTTTGAAAGAAGGAATAGAAAAAGAGCATTACCACCGGTTGCTGGATAAAGCAGAGGAAGAAGACGTCGTCTACGAACTAAATATGAAGGTTTACCTAAGAGGATACTTAGAAAACGGAGAACTACCAACTGAGTTCGACGCGATACTTGATTATGACGGCGATCTACCTGATATCAGTATAGGTACAGACACCCACCGAGTAGGCCATTCAGAAACTGTAGAAGAAGAGTATGAGATACTCAAGAATATGAGGTTTCCGGAACTAGGAGAGTATAATCTCACAGAGTCACAGATGAGATTAGCGTTGGGAGAAGATCTTGTAAATATAATAGATGATAAACGAGATGATGGATTTTCACCATACAACGTTCTAGAAGATGCAGAGTCAGAAAAAGTAAGTATCAGCAGTTCCTATTATAGATAACTGCTGGCTATTCTCCTGTTCAGCAAAAGTTTTGAGATACAGGCGCCGACCAGCTCCTGTGATTTTTGGCCAGACATAGATAGGCTTTTTTAGGTTTACACCTTCACATCAATGTATACGGGATGAGAGCCGGATACCGGCCGACCTAATTTAGTTACCAGAAAACTGAGAAATTAACTAGTAATGCTCCACTAGCTCAGGGGTTAGAGCACCGTCCTTATACGGACCTCACACCGAAATACTTGCTGAAAAACGCCGGTGTGTTGCCTTATTCAATACTTAGAAAGGCGGCGGTCCCGGGTTCGAATCCCGGGTGGAGCAACTGTTCTGTTGCTGTCCCAGTCATTAAACCTTCAGTTTAAAATCCGGGCAGAGCAACTAATTACAGTCTATTAGATTCTTTTTTCTATACAAGAGCTCTTTAAAGATCAGAAAAAACTAAAATTATGTCTAGAAACACAGTTACTTTCCGTATAGAGGAGGCTGACCGGGAGGTAGATGATAGTTACCGCAATCTGAGAAAGGACAGAGATAGAGACTTCAAAAAGAGTAAAGCTTCGAAATGGACGGATAAAAATGAGAACAGTAGATCGAGAGAAACCTCTACGTTATACATTAAATTTGATATGGAGGAGAAAAGAGAGATTACTGACACACAGAAAGAAGCTATTCTCAGAACCTTAATAGAAAGTAACGAAAAGGTTCCAAAAAACAGCATTAGTACAGAAGAACCTCAAAAAACTCCTGAATCTATAGATAACTCTTCTGAGCCGTCTATTGAAACAGAGGAAAATAGAGAAAATGAAGGATCTATCAAATCAAGGTTTTTAGTCTTACTAGCCATCATTCTGGCCTTTTTAGCCGGTATAGGTACAATGTTTCTGTTTAACAGTTTAGGAAATTATTAAGACATCTCTTTCAGCATTATATCTTATTATATGCATAAAACAGTAAAATCTGTTTTTAACTAGGAAAAGGAATAGGATAGTAGCCGAAAGGTGGATATTAATGAAGAAATTAGCAGCAGCCGTAATGGCATTA
>LKMV01000045.1 GCA_001563995.1 Nanohaloarchaea archaeon PL-Br10_U2g16 | reverse complement strand
GATATGATCGTACTGTTCGCCCGGAAACTCTATTTTCTCTTCCATAACCCGGATATTGATCTGAAAAGTTAAAAATCGAAGATTAAACACAGGAAGTTATACTACTTTATCTGGTCTTCTATATGATCCATTATATCCAGAGCTTTCCTGAAGTCGCCTTCTTCCACTGCTTTCTCCGCCTTATCGATATCTTCTCTGGCTTGGTGCGATTCAAGGCTCTGTCCCTCCTCAAGCTCCTGCTTTACCGTTTCAACCATCTCTTCCAGCTTCTGCTCCGCGTCTTCACGTAGCATCTGCTGTTCGGCCTCATCAGAACTCCCCCTGATCTTATCCTTTAAAAGGAATACAACAGTAACAAGACCGATTAAGACTAACGCTAGCCCGGCTAGAACTATAACAGGTATCCCAGCAACGGTTATATCTACTATTCCTGTCTGCTCGGCTTCAGGCTGTGCTTTTGTTATCGCAGACATAAACAGAACTGATGCCGCCAGAATCTTTGATTTGAAGCTTACCATACTAACCAAATGTCTCCGACCGTTAATAAATCCTATATAATTTAAGGAAGGTCTAATTGCTATGGAAGGGATTAACCAGGCAGACCGTAAGGTTCAGCAGCGTATTGAGAAGTTCAGGAATAAGGTATTAGACAGCTTTTTCCTGGATATAACTTCTCTAGGATCTCTGGAAGTTCTCACAGCTTTCTGTATTTTAGCCTGGCTGGTAGAACCTAAGTTGGGCCTGGAGATGTCCAAGAGTTTAGCCTTAACCGTGGCGGTAGTCTTTCCTCTAAAATACATGATTTCAAGACCGAGGCCGTCCGGAAGTATCGGAGAACCTGCTTTCAGCCCTTCCTTCCCTTCCGCACATTCCGCCCAGAGCTTCAGCCTTTCTGTAGCGGTAGGCTCCAGTATAGAAACCCTATTAATCCCTCTGATGGTTCTCTCAGCGCTGATCTCATTTTCAAGGATTTACCTCAACATGCATTATTTTTCAGATGTAGCCGTAGGAGCAACTTTAGGTCTGGCTATCGGCCACCTTGTTATTTTTATTTAACGAACCTATGTCGCAGTAGAACAAAGTCACGGTAACCGTTAGATAAATCAAGGCTTTCCACCAACTGAGGTTATGGGATTAAAAAGATCTGATTCTGAGCTGGAGCAAGGAGATAAAGCACCTGATTTTGAACTGGAGAGTTATACGGGTGAAAAGGTAGCTCTCTCCGACCTTGATAACTACGACGGTGTTCTAGTAGTCTTCATATGTAACCACTGCCCTTATGTGAAGACACAGGTAGAGGAGCTCAGAAAACTTAACGAAGAGTTTTCTTCAATAGCTATAATCGGAATAAACCCTAACGCGGATACACATACTGAAGACTCCGTGGAGAATATGGAAGGGTTTGTCGAGGACAATGGTCTAGATTCACAGCATTTCTACTACCTTGTAGACCGAGATCAGAAAGTATCCGAGGCTTACGGCGCAAAATGTACACCGGACCCTTTTCTACTGGACTGGCGACATAGGATCTACTACCATGGACGTCTGAACGACAAACAGAGTCCTGAAGAACAAGTACAAGACAGGGAGATGAAAGAGATACTCCAGGACATGTTGAAGAGAAGACAGCCTCCGGAAGATCAGAAACCAAGTCAAGGATGTTCTATAAAATGGAAGGAAGATAAAGATATTTAGAGGTCATAAAATGAAATACACCGTCAAGCCGGAGGAATATCAGTTTAGAAAGGTTAAAGAACAGGTGGAAGAGGTTCTTGAAACTTACTCTTACTGTATAGAAATTGAAGATTTCAGTGTCAACATCGGATGGCAGAACTTTAACCAAAGCATCAGCTTCATAAACACCGATTCATCTATAAACCTGATAATAAACCCGGAGAAAGAGCTAGAGGGACTGGAAAAAGCATTGATGAGAGCAGTCTTCCATCTAGAGTTCAGAAAAAGATCTGTCTACGATAACATAGAGTTCAGCTGGCAGGAGATCGGAAAGTTCGGCTACGCATTTGTGCGTGAAAGAAATACCATCGGCGTAGAAGAAGGAGAAGAAGAGCTTGGCGATATGTGGCCCGAGCTAAAACAAAGGATAGAAGGTGAAGATGAAGATTTTGACGAAATACTTTACAGGAACACAGGCGCGCTAGGGAAAGCTATAGCCGTGTACCTGACGGAAGAAAAAGGATTTGAACCTGAGGACTTCCTCGACCTGAAGAGAACAGATATCATAGAGGCCGGAGACCAGGTGTTCGGGTGAACCCTATATGGTAAAAGCCGTATTCCCAGGAAGGTTCCAGCCGTTCCACAACGGCCATAAATCAGTTGTAGAAGATCTGAAGAGCCAATATGATGAAGTAGCGGTATTGATATGTGACGAAGAGTCTAGGACAGAGGAAAACCCTCTAAACTTTGAAGAGCGGGAGAAGCTGATCAGAGAATGTTTTCCGGAGATACAGATAGAGACGCAGAAGAACAGGGAGGAAGATGATCTCTGGGCGGAGGAGCTGATACGGAAGACTGATCCTGACGTGATAATTTCTAGAAGTGACTGGACAAATGACGCGATAGAGAACAGCACCGATATAGAAGTTAAGGAACAACAGCTACATGAACGAGAAATATACTCCGGCACAGAGACAAGGAGAAGGATAAGATCAGGTGAAGAATGGCGTTATCTGGTGCCGGATGAAACAACAGAGCTGATAGAACAGCTGACAGAGACATTTAAGAACTCCGGAAAACAGTATGAGTTTGAACCCGGCTGGAAGAAGGAGAACTCTTTTTACGATACCGCTGAGGACTGAATAACTGTAAAAACAGTTTTTAGATTATCCTTTCTAACTACAGCTCCTTAGATCAAGCTGGTTCTCTCTGTCCAAAGTCTCCAAGACAGGATATCCATCACATTCAAAGTCTTCATCTTCCGAAGCTACTGTACCCCATCTTTCCTGTTCTTCTATGCTGAGAGCATCCTCAAGCCCCGAATCAATCTCTGCAATACCTCCCTGCATCTCCCCTGTATTCAGTGAAGTAGTGTCGCCGCTGCCTTCACCGGTTGCAGAGCTCTGGCCTATAGTTTCCTGATCCCAGAACAGTCGGTTGGTGTCATCGCTGTTATCTCCGATCAATGCACCGCTATTGCTTCCGGAAACGTTTGTCTCGACAACAAATGACTTCTCCAGTATATCATTTATCAGGTTCTGGCCTGCAATACCTCCTACATCGCTGTCCGCTTCTACATCCACATGCTGGACATAGGAGTGGGATAGATTCCCTCTATTAGTCCCTACAAGACCTCCAACTCTGTCTCCTGTAGAGTCCACTTCTCCATCCAATGCATAGGCATTCCGAAGCTCTCCTCTATTGCCTCCTACAAGGCCTCCACTGAACCATCCCGAGTTAATATTGAATTCTCTAACGCTTACATTAACTATATCCGAGTCTGTATAACCTACCAAACCTCCTACATCGCTATCGCCGGTCACTTCTACATCCCTTAGTTTGACATTATTGATATCGGCCCCTTCAGCTCTGCCGAACAGACCTACATACTCTACAGGCGATCTATTGACTCTTAACTCAGATATCTCATGACCTTGGCCGTCAAAGCTACCTTCGAAGTCGTCTTCAAGTCTGAATCCTACAGCATCATCTCTGTCGCCTACCGGCTTCCATCCGACCTTTACATCAGTAGAGTAAACTAGGTCAACACTGAACAAGCCATCTTCCAAGATTTCTACGGTATTATCATCCACTATTTCGTATTCAACCGGTTCTCCTGACGGAGCTCTAACCGATATGATTTCTTCCGGTTCGTAGACCAGGTCTAACTCGCCTTTACTAGCTCCTCCCTCAAACCCCTCTTGTTGTTTGTATAAACCTCTTTCCAAGATATCTTCATCGGCTACTTGCTGTGCATAACCTTCTGTTGAACCCTCAAGATCGTTTTCAAGCTTGAAATGACCTTCAAGTACAGAGTTCATAGCCTGTAGATGGTTCCAGTTCTGTATAAGGTAAGGATCTTCTTCCGTTCCTTCTCCGCCTGCAAATTCGGCATATCTGGAGTTATCCGCTGCTTTATCCTCTTCAACTTCTACCAATGCCCAAAAGAGACTTGGAACTACATCACCATTCGGCTCAAACTCTAAGCTTTTCTGTTCTCCGGAAGATATCTGGACATCATGTTCTGAAGACTCTTCTGCCACGTTTAATACTAGCTGTTCTTCTTTATCCGCAGTACCATGATTAGAAACATTTACTTCGACCTGAACACTGTCTTCAGGCCAGTAAAGATCCTGATCCATGGAAACCTCATCCACTACGAAAGGACATTCTACACCACCGATATCTTGATCCGAGAACGGTTTTAGCTCCGGATAGTCGTCTTCTCTAGCATCCCAGTTTTCTTCAAATGAAAGTTGGCTCATTGAACAAACCGATTCTGAACCTCTCATCTCCAAATTATCAATAAATCCTGAAAAATCTCTCTCTACCTGGACAGTGTCAGCCACATAATCCCCTGTTATCTGACCAGCATTGAATCCCGTCACGGGGCTTGGAGGCGCAGCCCCGGGAGGAAGCATCCCTTGCGCCTCTAGGGTTTCGGTCTCTTCATCATTTATACCTAAATCGGTAATGTAAACATTCTTTATATCTCCGTTGTTCTCATGAGTTATGCCTCCGGAAGGATTGTTCTCAGAGTTATGTATCTCTGAAGAAACGCTATAGACATCACTAACCTTGCCCTCATTATAAGTTACAATTCCGCCAGCAGCTGTTATAGCGCCGATATTTGAGTCCTCAACAAACGACTTCTCAATATTTCCCTGATTATTTACCGCTATAGCTGCAGAACCGTCCGCATTAGCAGTCTCAAATCCTTTGACTCCTATATTCTGAATTAAACCATCTTCACCTATGTTTCCGAATACCGCAGACCCGTTTTCTAACTCTTCCATCTCTGCCGATCCTAATCTCAAATCTTCAACTACAAAGCCTGAGCCATCGAAATGATTTTCAAAGCTTTCCTGGCTTGCAATCGGCCGGAAACCATCCACCCATTCCTCTGTCTCCGAACCATCAATATCCCTGACCATTCTATAATCATTTCCAAGGTTTTCATGTACCCCTTGTAACTGATGTAGGTTTAAAACAGGTTTTTTATCATAATTTTCTTCTTCGATGTCGTAAGAAACCGATTTATTACTCTGGTTTATCTCAACCTCATTTTTAATATTTTCAAATGTAAAGTCCAGTTCATCCTGAAGCTGAGCATCTCTCACAGCTCCTGCATAGAAATCCTCACCTTGTTTTTCCACAACACCTTCTATACTCGACATTACCCTGTAATCATCTACAGGACCATCAATATCGAACTCATAATAACCCTCATCATCAGTCATAGTCATATCTACAGATTGACCATCTCTCCAGAGCTCTACCTCGGCATCTTCAATACCTGGAGAAGCAGATACAGTACCAGATAAGGTATTATCCTCATCTTCATCATCAACCTCCTGGACGGTTTCCTGTGTTCTAACCGGTAATCGGTCGCTTGATATATCGATAGACTCTACCTCGCCAATACCATCAACCTGGAAGTTAAATGACTCTACCTGCGATGGCTCCAAAACAACATCGAAATCACGTTGTAAGACATCATCAGAACCATACACAGTTACTGTAAAGTTCTCCAAGACCCCTTGACCGTTGTTCCTCAATACACCGGTAACATTCTGGGAGCTATCATCATACACCGCCCTAGAAATCTCGATATTGCTCTCAGCAGCATCAGAGATGATTTCTGCATCTTCATCCACTTCCTCCTGAGAATCCTGTAAAATCTCATTCATAAAAGGCCCGGTTAAAGAAGCAACACTGATAGCAAAACCGATCAACAAAACACCGGCAACCAACGGGCTAATACCTTTTCTATGATTGAAAACCATTATTATAGGTAAAATTAGTCTTGATTACTTATAAAATAT
>LKMV01000044.1 GCA_001563995.1 Nanohaloarchaea archaeon PL-Br10_U2g16 | reverse complement strand
CGAGGGAAGGATAGCTTCCAAGCCCGACCCGCCCTGCATTATCTCAGCAGAACTATTGGCTTGTGACCCTGATTTACAGGGTCAATAATATATTGTAACGTAAACCTTATACCTCCATCTTACCGATTATCAAAAACCGGCTCCTGCTTCGGCATCCGGAAGGTCGTTCTCAGTATAATCTATCCCAAGCTCTTCCAAGGCTTTCTTCATATGTTTCGATTCCGCATAATCCGCGCCTTCTTCCTCCCTGATATGCTGTGTCTTAGCTAGAACTTCTGCTTTTCTGTCGTCAGGAAAGTCGTATTTATCAGCTGAAAGCTCTATAACAAGTCCGTTGTTGTCATGTGTGTAAAGAGAATGGAATATGCCTCTGTCAAACATATTATATCCTCTACCGTCATCCTCCAAAGCCTTCATAGCCTTTCTAAACTGATCGGAATCCAACTTAAAAGCCAGATGGTGTACCCCTCCTGTCTGTGTACGTTGACCGGAAACCGACTGTCTATCATCGCTTACAAAGAAAGTCAGTATCCTGCCATCCCCTGTATCGAAGAATAGATGTGTCTGTGAAGGATCATCTAGGTTAGGCTGTCTAAGCACTAGAGGCATTCCTAACAAGTCCCTGTAAAACTCGATCGTGTCCTGTTTATTGCTCCCCCAGACTGTTATATGATCGACTCCAGAGGTTTTGAACGGCGAATCAGGTCTTTCCGAGGTTATCTGATCTCTATCCATAAAGTTAATTTAGGAGATTAAAGCTAAATATTTATCCGATAAAAATTATGATCTGAAAGCTTTTCATCCAGCTAATTTCTCCTTGAAGCTAAGATTCAGTTTCTCACATTCGGAACTCTGAACATATGGTTTTTAAGCTGGACCCAAAACAGTAAGATGCCTTAACCAAAGGTGAGCCATTATGAAGAAATACGTAATTGCGATAGCCGCACTAATCACCCTGTCCGGATTAGTTATGGGATTTCAAGAAGGAGAGCTGGAGCAGAACGATCATCTGGAGACATCTGCAGATGAGAGTTACTTCAGCTTTGCAGATAGCAGTATGAGCGCATTCATGTCAGAGAATACAGAGATGGAGAGCTTTACACAGTATGATAGCTTCGAGCACGACAAATTGATGAGCCTGGAAAAGGCAGACACCAAGCAAGAAGATAGAAAAGATGCAGAAAAAGAAGAACGTGAAGAAGAAAAGAAAGAAGTAGAAAAGAAAGAAGAGAAAGAAGAAAAGCCTGAGAAAGAAGTAGAGAAGAAAGAGAAGGAGAAACAAGAGGAAAAGGTAAAAGAGATTGAAAAACCTGAGAAGCCTGAGAAACCTGAAAAGAAAGATGTAGAAGTTGTAAAACCTGAAGAACCTAAAGAGGTAAAAGAAGTAGAGAAACCTGAAAAACCAGAAAAGGATAAAAAAGAAGTAGAAAAGCCTGAGAAAGAAGAAAAAGATGTAGAGAAACCTGAACAGCCTGAGAAAGAAAAGAAAGAAGATAAAGTAGAAGAAGAGAAGAAGGAAGAAGAAAGAGTAGAGGAAGAAAAGAAAAAGGACGATGAGAACCACAAAGAAGATGAAAAGGTAGAGAGGAAAGATGAAGAGAAAGAATATCCTGAAGAAGAAGTAGAGAAGGTATCCGGAGAGCTTAGGTTTAAAGATCAGGATCTCTCCAAGGAAGGAGATGTAACAGTTGAAGACGTTACAACCAAACAGGACTCTTTCGTACTGATTACGTACGACTATGAGGACAGACTGGTTGTAGCAGGTCTGGAAGCTGTAGGCGAAGTAGAGAATGAAGATGTATACGTGGAAGTCGAGGACACAGATGGCTTCCCTGGAGATCACACAGCACACGTAATATCTACTGAAGACGTAAGCTCCGAGTATGAGATTGGAGATTACGTTTCTGAAGAGACAGGATCGGAGATCCTGGACCAAGACACAGCTGAGATAAGCTAAAACATCCCCGGACAGGATGTACAAACAACTTTTTCTTTCTTTTTTCTTTCAAAAACTCAGAAATATAAGAACTGATAACAGATTTAGAAATATGAAAGATATAGACGGTTCCCCGATCGTTCGCAACGGAAAATCAGTGATACTAGCCTACGACCACGGCCTTGAACACGGACCTGTAGATTTTAAGCCTCAGCCAGAAAGTGCTGATCCTGAAAACATATTCAAAGTTGCAAGACATGATGCAGTAACCGCTATAGCTGTTCAGAAAGGAATAGCCGAGGGATACCATGAAAAGTACAGAGATGAGGTCAATCTGATGGTGAAACTTAACGGTACCTCAAACCTCTGGGAGCCTGAGGACTACTACTCGCCGAAGAACTGTTCGGTAAGGTATGCGGTTGAAGAGCTAGGAGCTGAAGCAGTAGGTTACACGATGTATGCAGGAAGCGACTACGAAGCACGTATGTTTGAAGAGTTCCGTGAAGTGCAGGAGGAAGCTAGAAAGTACGGCGTTCCTGTAGTGATGTGGGCGTATCCGAGAGGACGTCCGATCAAGAACGATAAAAAGACCTCTACAATCTCCTATGCGGCAAGAATAGGGCTGGAGCTTGGAGCAGATATGGTGAAATGTAAGTATCCAGGATCCAGACAGAAGATGGAAGAAGTAGTCTCACAGACCGGAAACATGAAGACTGTTATGTCAGGCGGGAGCAAGAGAAACGACAAATCCTTCCTGAAAGATGTTGAAGAGTCCGTCAAAGCAGGAGGAGACGGGCTTGCGGTTGGAAGAAACATTTTCCAAAGGGAAAATCCTGAAGAGATACTTGACAGGCTGGAAGATATACTTTACTGATGGATATGGACAAGGAAAAAGCTATTAACAAAATATTTGAGGCTGTAATAGAAGAAGCTCCAAAGATATCCTCAGAGATAGTAAAAAGGAGGTCTGAGACTAACGACCGAAACTCCAGCGGCGAGACACAGATACAGGCGGATATATGGGCGAACGAGAAGCTCAAACAGAAGCTTGTAGATCTAGAGTCGGTGGGAGAGTTCTGCTCCGAGGAAGAGGAGGAGATAATAAGCTGTGGAGAAGGCCTTTCAGTAGCCATAGACCCTCTTGACGGCTCATCAAACATCCGGAGCAACAACGTTGTAGGAACGGTTGTGGGAATATACGAAGATAGCCTTCCTTGTAAAGGAGAAAAACTTGTATCAGCGTTCTACATTCTGTACGGACCGGCCATCACAGCGGTAAAGGCTGAAGAAGGAGGGAAGATTGAAGAGTATACTGTGACCGAGGAAGGGATAGAGAAGTTATCGGAGGATATCAAGCTTCCGGAACCCTCTGTATACGGTATCGGAGGAAACAAGCACTGGCCTGAAGAGATAAAAGATCTTAATAATCTGTTATCAGAGGATTTAAAGCTACGTTACGGGGGAGCAATGGTAGGAGACTTCAACCAGGTGCTTAACCATGGAGGACTGTTCGTTTATCCGAAGCGAACCGATGCACCGGACGGAAAACTTAGAATACTTTTTGAATGCAACCCTGTAGCATTTATAGCTAAACAAGCAGGAGGAAGATCAACAGATGGTGAGAGGTCGGTGCTAGAGAAAGAGGTTGAATCCGTCCACCAGAGAACACCGTTTTTTGTTGGGAACGATGAGCTGATAGAGATGGTTGAGAAAGAGCTTTGAAGCCGGACCCTTTGATTCTTTAAAACCGGTGAAACATAAATGTCTGTGAAGATGAAAAGGACAAAAATTGTATCAACTATAGGACCTGCAACAGACGATAAAGATGTTATACAACAGATAATAAATGAAGGAGTAGATGTAATAAGACAGAACTTCTCACATGTCGACCACGAAGCTCATGCGGAGATATACAGTAGGGTTAGAGATGTATCGGACCGGGTAGCGATGATGGCAGATACTAAAGGTCCCGAGATCCGACTGGGACAGGTAGAGGAAGGCACAGAGCTTGAACCCGGCGACAAGGTAGATATTAAGGATACTGAACAGGAAGGAAATAAGGAAATGCTTCCGATAAATTATGGAGACCTACCTAAACATGTAGAGAAAGGTGACGAGATAAGAATAGATGACGGAAAGATAGAGCTGGAAGTGGAAGAATCTTCTGATGGAAAGATAGAAGCTGAAGTAATATTCGGCGGAGAAGTAGCCTCTAGAAAGGCAGTAAATGTTCCAGGGAAAGATATCGGTTTAAACGCTCCTACAGAGAAGGACAAAAAAGATATAGAGTTCGCAGCTGAAAAAGGATACGACCTAGTGTCACTGAGCTTTGTGAAAAGGGCTGAGGACGTCGAAAAGGTCAGAGATATACTGGAAAAACACGGTTCAGAAATGGCTATAATATCAAAGATAGAACATAGAAAAGCTGTTGAAAACTTTGACGAGATACTCGAGGTCTCAGACGGTATAATGGTCGCAAGAGGAGATCTAGGGGTAGAGATGCCTGCAGCAAAGCTTCCTAAGCTTCAGAAACAGATGATACAGAAATCAAACAAGGCAGGAAAGCCTGTGATTACTGCGACACAGATGCTGGAGTCTATGACCGAAAACCCTACGGCCACAAGAGCTGAGATATCAGACGTTGGAAATGCAGTGATGGATGGAACCGATGCCGTAATGCTTTCCGGAGAGACAGCTATAGGAGACTACCCTGCAAAAACGGTAAGCTTTATGGCCGAAATTGTAAAAGAGACTGAAAAAGCCCTAGACGACGAAGTCCACCATACAGTAAAACAAGAGCCGGAAAACAGGACACAGATAATCTGTAAAAACGCCTGGCAGGCCTCCAAAGATATAGATGCCAGCTATATTGTATCGAACACGCGTTCAGGCAGTTCAGCCAGAGAA
Source organism: Nanohaloarchaea archaeon PL-Br10_U2g16 (assembly GCA_001563995.1). GTDB lineage: Archaea > Nanohalarchaeota > Nanosalinia > Nanosalinales > Nanosalinaceae > PL-Br10-U2g16. Next base: position 1,210 of record LKMV01000044.1, on the reverse strand, counting down.
GTATCAAAGTACAGACCTGAGGCTCCAATTATGGCATTTACAGATAAAAAATCTACCCAAAGACAGCTACAGCTCAGCTGGGGAGTCATGCCAAGAGTTCAGGAAAGCTACTCCTCCGTAGAGGATATGGTTCAGAGATCTGTTGAAGGGCTTTATAGGGAAAACGGGGCGGACAAAGCCGATCAGCTAGTTATAACCGCCGGCATCCCTCCTTCAACCGAAGGAAACACCAATATGATGCAGATTAGGACAGTAGAAGAAGTAATGGAAGACTGAGAACAAATTTATTTAATGAAGTCTTCAGGCAGAGGCACCGAGTTACCTTCACGGTCGACTCGGTCCTCAAGCCGTTCAGTATGGTATTAATCCTCCGGCGGATACTGATCTACGTCCAAATCTCCGTTCTCCACCATTTCATACCTTGTACAGTACTTTTTCAGTTTTGTCTCTTCACAGGTTGGATTTCTAGCGGTACAGTTATTCTTTCCATGTTCAATTATTAGCATATGGAAACTATTCTTGATTTCATGTGGCACAGCCTCATTCAGTAGTTCGTGAGCTTTTTTGTTTGAAGCTGAAAACGGAATAAGCCTAAACCGTTTAGAAATCCTCTCCACATGGGTATCAACAGGCATTACGTTCGCATCGAAATGGAAGTTCAGTAAGACGCTAGCAGTCTTAGGACCGATCCCTTTTATATCTTCCAGCCATGCCTGTGCGTCTGAATCCTCCATATCTCCAAGAAACTCTACTGAATACTTATCAGAATCACCCTGTTCCCTCAAAGCTTTCAAAGTCCTTTGAATCCTTTTCGCCTTCGTCTCAGGCAGCCCCGCCGGATTAATTGAGTCTGCTAGCTTCCCTATAGGAGCATCTTCTATCTCTTTGTAACCATTAAAGTCGTGGAACAGGTTTTCTGCAGCCCTGGCCGTGTTTTCATCAGCCACGTTTTGTGAAAGTATCGTTATCAAAAGCTGTCTGACACCGTCGCTGTCATCATAATCCGCCTGTTCGCCGTAGACATCTAAAAGATCCTGGTGTATATCCCTGATCCTCTGCTCTGAATTATCAATCTCCATAACTATGTTTACGACAACAGACTGAAATAAACATTTATCCGAACAAAGAAGGCATCTTAAACCGGATTTTGCCAAAGTCTATCCTAGGTAATAATTATACTGGCGGCCACCCTATCTATCTCTCAGCTTCT
>LKMV01000043.1 GCA_001563995.1 Nanohaloarchaea archaeon PL-Br10_U2g16 | reverse complement strand
TACAGGATCATCCCCTAGAACGGTTGTTAGCAGCTGTGTAATATTTTCCTCTCCGTTGTTTCTAACTGTAACTGTGTAGTTGCCGGAAACATCGTTGTATGCTACATTTTCTATCACTATAGATGTCTGGGAGGCGGTCAACAGACCTCTGACTTCTTCCGTCTGCCCTTCCTGTGTGATCTGCATGATGTCTGCAAAGAAAGGTCCTGCTAGAAGAGCTATAGTCAACGTAAAAGCAATCAAGAGAGTTGCTGCAATAATAGGAGATACTCCTTTTCTCATAATCTGTCCTCCATGGTTACTTTTTTTGGTCGCAGCTTAAATAATCTTGGAATCTATCCCTTGATGTTTACCAGAGGCTCCATCTTTGCAACTTTACGTGCTATATCAAGGTTATCGGTGACTTTAATCACTTCGTCCACGTCCTTATACACTCCTGGAGCTTCTTCCGCGATTGTCGAGCCCTTATCAGCTTTTACAAGTATACCTTCTCTTTCAAGCTCTCTCTGTACGTCTTCTCCCCAGTAATCTTCTTTTGCTTGGGTCCTGGATTTTAACCTTCCTGCCCCGTGGGCTGCTGATCCAAAGCTAATTTCGGGAGATTTTTCTCCACCTGAAAGTATGTAGCTTGATGTTCCCATGCTTCCTGGAATCAGTACCGGCTGTCCCACTTCTGAGTATGCTTCAGGTACTTCTTTCCTTCCTACAGGCATTGAACGTGTAGCTCCTTTTCTATGGACTATCAGTTCTTTCTCTTCTCCGTCTACCTCGTGTTTCTCTTCTTTTGCAATATTGTGACATACATCGTAGAGCAGATCAACTTCTGTAGAGTCGAAAAGCGTGTCTAAACATTCTCTTATACCTTCTGTCATCGCTTGTCTGTTGCACCATGCAAAGTTTGCTGCAGCATACATAGCTTCCTTATAATCTTGAGCTAGTTCTTCATCCATCGGAGCGTACATCAGGTTTTTCTCCGGCAGCTCTTCAGCTATCTCAGGGAACTGTTTCTCAAACTTCCTGAGGTACTGTGTGCATACTTCATGTCCTAATCCTCTAGAACCGCTGTGTATCATTACAACGATCTGATCTTCTTCTAGGCCGTAGACTTCTGCTTTTTCTTCTTCAAATATCTCTGAGACGACCTGAATTTCCAAGAAATGGTTTCCGGATCCTAAGGATCCAACCTGTCCAACACCTCTTTTCTGGGCGTCATCAGGTACTTTATCAGGGTTTCCGGGCAGCCTTCCGTTTTCCTCACATCTTTCCAGATCTTCTTCTTTTGCATGTCCGTTTTCCTCCATCCATTCCATGCCTCTCTCCAGTATCTGTTCTAAATCGTCTTCATCGGCGTCAATATACCCGCCTTTACCTAAGCCTACAGGTATCTTGCTATAGAGAATGTTAGCCAGCTGTTGCTCTTTGCCTTTAATATCTTCATGTTTGAGACTGGTTTTCAGCACTCTGACGCCGCAGTTAATGTCGAAGCCTATTCCTCCAGGGCTGATAATCCCTTCTTCGGCGTCAAATGCCGCAACTCCTCCTATAGGGAAACCGTATCCCTGATGGCCGTCGGGCATCACTATGGAGTACTTTTGAATCCCTGGTAACGTTGCCATGTTCCTGACCTGTTCCAATGTGTCGTCCTCGCTTATTTCCTCTAACAGTTTATCTGAGGCGTAGATTCTGGCGGGAACATTCATCTTATCGTCCTTTGGGATTTCATAGATATTCTCGCCGACCTGTTCAATTTCAAAGTTCATGTCCAAAGACTTGTTCCGAAGATTTACATAGATGGTATCGGACAGAAGAAAGGTCAATGTATTACATAATACCTTATATTCTGTTTAATATGGTAAAATGTATTACAGTTTTCCATATGTCTCAGAGTTCTTGTACGTTTTAGCTGTTAAATATCTAGCACGGCTTCTATAACCCATCCTTCTCCGTTCTGGTAATCTACTTTCATCTCGTTGTATGTAGGAGCTTTGACATCTGAAAGATGCATGTGCTGGTCTATCGGCTGTGTCCATATCGTTGCGTCGATTTTGTATCCGTCGCCTTCCTCTTCAAAACTTAGCTCTTCGGTCTGACAGACAGCAACGTCTTCTATCTCCTGGAGCATTATCAGGCTGTGAAGGAAGTCGTAGACAAGTGCCTCCATATTCTCGGACTTCACGTCTATATCATGTCTGACTTCTCCTGACTCCGAGCCGGCGCCGACTATCTCAGAGAAAGCTTTTACTGTCTCAGAGAAGACTTGTGGTCTGGAGCTACCTACAGCTCTGAACTTTTCATCCGCTGTGTGTCCTAGAATCTCATAGCTCATATCAGTCAAACCTCTCAGGGAATTTTTTCTCCAGCTTTTCCATAACTTTGCTATTCTGTTGCTGCACGTTTAAATCTGTGTTATCTACCACAATATCGTGGATTTCTGAGTCGGTCATGTCAATTCCATAGTAATCCATGTAACGTTCTCTATTGTCCTCGTCACGTTTCCGTATCTTTTCCTTTACCTGTTCAACGGTCTTACCTCCTTCCTCGTTATCCCTGTTTTCCAGATCTTCTTTTACTCTTCCGGCTCTTTCCTTAAGCTCTGCTGTAAGGTAGATAGAATAATCTGAGAAGTCACCTAACACTTTGGAGGCAATCCTTGACTCTATGACGCAGTCTTCTTCTAATGCTTTCTCCAGTGTTCTCCTGTCGACCTCTATGTCTGTCTCTTTATCTGCTTTCTCGGATAGCTCTTCCACAGTCATACTGTTCTCCTTGGCTATCTTTCGGAAGAAATCTCCTGCAGAGTAGTAGTTTAAATCCATCTTTTCGGCTATACTTTTGGCTAATGTACCTTTTCCTGCTCCTGAAGGTCCGTCAACCGTTATAACTACTTCGGAGCTCTTATCGTACTCTTCTTGGAACTCTTCTATATAGCTTCCCATGTTAACTTTGGAGAAGGTGAAGCTTTAATCAGTTAAAAGAAAAAGTGAAATAGGTAAGAGAACCTATTCTACTACTTCAATTGTTCCTGTCATACCCTGTTCTGCGTGGTTGCCTACCGAGCAGATGAACTCGTACTCTCCCTCTTCCTCAAACGTGTGGGTGAACGAGTCCGATTCTCCTGTTCCTATAACTTCGGTTCCTGCTCCTTCAACTTCGGAGATCACAAGGTCGTGGGTTCCTCCGGTGTTCTCGAAGATGAACTCTACTTCCTGTCCGACTTCTACTTCAACGGTATCCGGGTTGAACTCGAAGCTTTCTCCTTCGATAACTATCTCCCTTACATCGTTATCTTCCTGCTGTTCTGAATCGGTTTCATCAGGCTGAGTTTCTCCCGGCTGTTCTGTGTCCTCGCCGTTTTCAGGTTCCTGATCTGTCTCAGGCTGCTGTTCTACATCCTGGTCCTGCTCTACTCCTGTATCTTCATCGGCAGGAGTTTCTTGTGCTGGCTGGTCGGGCTGTGGATCTTCGGTCGGCTGACCTGGCTCTATGTCTTCAGGCCCTCTCTGTTCAACGTTGTCCATGGCATTCTGAAGCCCTTCCTGTGCTTCTTCAGGTGCGGTCTCCATGACCTGGTCAAGTGAGGATACTGCATTTTCTATCCGTTCTGTGTCTTCCTCTCCTGATCTTTCAGCAGCGTTTCCTAATCCTTCAATCGCTCTTTCTGCTGCCTCGTAGTCTCCGTGGTCTGCCATCAGACGTGCTTCTCCTGCTCTCTTCTCTGCCACATCAGAGGCTGAGGAAAGTCCTACTGTCATGGACATACTGTCCCAGCGGGTTTCCAGCCCGTATAATGCCGAGTCAGGTGTGGCAAATCCTGTGCTGTACTCTTCCACATCTCCGTGATCTTCTTGAGCTGCCGATGCAGCTATACCTGTTATCAGAAAAGCTGATATAATGATTATTTTGGTCTTTAATTTCATTGTATTCCGTAATTAGGGCAGCAAGTTATTTATACTGTTGGGTTACTTATATTGTTGGCTCTAGAACCATCTAAGTCATAATCAATGTTTTTACTCTTTAGTCGTTATTACTTCGCTCTACAAAGTTTTCAGCCCTCTCGATCATCTCGTCTTTAAGACCTATGAAAACTCCTCCACGTTTTCCTCCGACAAAACTGTTCTCTCCAGGCTCTATAATCTCGTTTAGATCTTCGTGTTCAACGTCAATATGGATGTTCTCCTGCCATAAGATCTTAACAGTAATAGATATTGAAGAGCTTTACCGTTCCGAAACGTATCTGTTATCTTTCTCGTAAAACCTCAGTTCTCTATCCTTTGCCTCTGAGATGCCGACCCTGGTAGAAATTTCAACCTCGCCGCTTTCTCCTTCCTCAACCCTGATTTCTTCTCCTACCACGGTCTCGTTCATCTCCTTATCTATACCGAAGGCTTCACAGAGCTTTCCTGGTCCGTTACATAGATCTTTTTCGTCCTCTACGCCTCGGTTGTCTCTCATCTCTTCCAAACCTTCTAGAGGCTCTAAAGCCCTTATCAACACAGCTCCTGCATTATCTTTTTCTGTTGTAAAGTTTAACATGTTATGTATTCCGTAACACAGATAGATGTATACATATCCGTATTCCTCGTACATAATCCTATTTCTCTCTGTTCTTCCTCCGTGGGCATGTGAGGCAAGATCGTCCTCCAGATAGGCCTCGGTCTCAACAATCCTTCCTTTCAATCCGTCCATTGCGATAGTACAGCCAAGGAGGTCCTTTGCAACGGATTCTGTAGGGTTAGAGAAAAACCGTTTGTCCATAATCTACTGTTTCAAGGTTAACTATTATTGATCTTAGGCTGACCTAACTTTTGGCTTAGTACTGTCTTCAAAAAGGTAGATTAAAATCTGTCACATAATTATGGAAAACTTTGAGTTTACACGAGAGGAGTTTTTGAGCGGCGCTATAGCCGGTATGCTGGGAACTGTGGCTTTCGGAGCTTTCTTCGCAGCCGTAGGGAACAGAGAAGTTATAGAGATGGCGATTCCAGCTCTATATGGTATCGAAGGACCTGCACCTCTAATCGGTGGAGCTATCCATCTTTTCCACGGTGCAGTCTTGGGGGTCGCATTTGCGTTAGTAATATCTAACACAAGATACAGAGACCACCTCGATCAGGTGCTACACTCTTCGGCCTGGGGAGCAGGTTACGGAGTACTGACAACGGTTATCCTCGCAGCAGTTCTGATGCCTCTATGGCTAGCAGCTGTAGGATTTGGCGGAGCGCCTGAAGCACCTAACTTCAACGTTAACGGACTTATCGGCCATGTGATCTACGGTGTCGTCCTAGGTGTTGGATATCCTCTCATCAAAAACCTTTTAGAGTAGTTTCTCATTTCTTTTTTCTTTCTTTTTTACTGATAACCTGAAGCTCAGTACCCTGCTTAAAAGAGAAGAGCCGGGGAAAGTTTACATGTCTGTAGTAATAGTAGGCGGAGGAATAGCAGGCCTTGAAGCGGCTCTAACGGTTGAAAGTAAAGGTAAGCAGGTAAAACTGATAGATCCTGGAGAAGAGATGGTTTTCTATCCTTCGCTCCATAAGGTACTAGAGAAAGGTAATCCTAGCCTTCACACTATAGAGTATGACAGAAAGTTTGAAGGAAGGGATATTGAACATATTAAAGCAAAGATGGAAGGCCTGAATACTGAAGAAAAAGTAGTCGAGACCAATAAGACAGATCAAAGTTACGATGAGCTGTTGCTGGCGGTTGGAGCTAGAACTTGTTATTTCGACGTAGATTTAGAGACTGAGGTCCAAACCCTTCGTTTCAAAGATGATGCTGTAAGGATAAAAGAAAAGTTAGAGAAAGGAGAGATAGATAAAGCGGTAGTAGTGGGCGGAGGCGCCACAGGCGTAGAGGCGACCGCATCTTTTACGGGGTTGGACAAGGACCTAAGTATTGACTTAGTACATTCGAGAGACAGGCTATTGCCTGATAACTCCGAATCTACAGCTAAAAAGGCTGAAGAAGTACTTAAGTCTAAAAACGTGAATTTAAGGCTCGGTTCAAGGGTATCAAAGATTTCTGAAGGCTCTGTAGAGCTTCAGTCAGGAGAAAGTATTGAATCCGATCTTACAGTCTGGGCGGGTGGTATATCAAAAAACAAGGTTCTAGAAGATTTAGAGATT
>LKMV01000042.1 GCA_001563995.1 Nanohaloarchaea archaeon PL-Br10_U2g16 | reverse complement strand
GTTTCCTCATCTCTTTCAACTTCATCTAGATCGACTGCAAAAAGATAAACTCCTGACTCCGTCCAGCTGCTGTAGTCGTCAATAACGTCTTTTGCTCTGCCTCTTTGAACAAAAACTGATTCTTCGTACCCTTCGTCCGGCTGCATGCTGTGTTTTCCATCTATTACTCTTACAGCTGGCACTGTAAACTTTTTATTTCTCTCTTCTTCAAACTCTTCAGCTATCAGAGTGCTAGAATTTCCCTGTTCTTCTCTAGAACCATTTAGATATTTATCTATGGTTTCCTTTAGATCTTCTGATTCAGGAGAACTTCTCCATCCTACTTCTGAATCTATAACTTTTGTTGATTCTAAGTTTTGTTTCGACGAACTCTTTTCCATTGAATATTTATTTTGGTCAACCATGTTTGACCTATATAGGATAATATTCTTAAAACAAGCCTTAATTTAGATTATCTATTATCTGTTCTATTTATGACACAGATGATTGTATTCTAAGACATTAGTAGAACACTACCAGAAATCCTGCCAGAATAAACGGAATAAAGCCAGGGCTGGGATTCGAACCCAGGAGAAACCGCTCTGCAGGCAGTCACAATAACCACTCTGTCACCCTGGCATAGGCTCTGTTTTAGGCTAGAACTTCCAAGATTTATAAGAAAAGTCTGCCGACTTATTCAGAACATCTACATTTCTCACATTCACATGACTCTTCCTTTGAGTCTTCATCATCTTCTTTCATAAATTAACTTCAACCTGTTAGAATTAAAACCATGGAGGTCAAGTCGGGTTGAGATAAGTTATTAATACCGAGCAGAACTTCTGATTTAATGTGTTTATATTAGTCACGGGACTATTGAATCTCTAAGTGATGGAAAGTGAAGGTTGAAGTTCTCGGAAACGTACAGGACGGTGGCGTTCCACATCTGGGATGTGACTGTGATGTCTGTGAGAAAGCTAGGGAAGATCCTAGAGAGCAGAGATACATAAGTTCTCTACTTCTGAAGGAAAACTCGAACGATGACACAGTACGTTATCTTATCGACGCCACACCGGATATAAGACAGCAGATAGACGGACATTACCTGGATGGAGTGTTTCTTACACACGGACAGCCAGGACATATGTCAGGACTGCTTTACTTCGGAAAAGAATCGATGGATATAAGCTCACTACCTGTATACGCGACCGAAAAGACCAGAAACTTTCTGATGAAGAACGATCCGATACGTTACTTAATCGACCGAGAAAATATAGTTGTAAAAGAGGTTGAGGATAGAGAAGAACAACTACTACAGGGAGGAACATTGGAGGCGAGATCTCTAGATCACAGACATGTGAACACAGACTGTGTATCCTTTATGATAAAAGGAGAGGATAAAACACTTTTCTACCTCAGCGATACCGATGAGATGACTGAAAAAATTGTAGAATCGATCGAGGAAGCGGATATAGCAATAGTTGACGGGACTTTCTGGAGCAAGGATGAGATTGAGAGATATGAAGAGGTAAAACATCCTACGATAAAAAGTATGATTGAAAGATTTTCAGATCTGGACACAGATATTTATTTCACCCATCTTAACCATACAAACCCGGCTCTTAGAGAAAATTCAGAGGAGAGACATCAGCTTGAGAGCAGAGGATTCAACGTGGTGAGGAAGGGAGACGAGTTTGAGATATAGTTTTCAGTCCTTTTCCTTTTAACCTTTCCAGTACAATTCTTTGATGGTAGGTCGGGCGGCTTGGGGTCGCCTCTTTCCGGAAACCCTCGTGATGCCGGAGCCGTCAACCAGGGAGCGATGTTCTGTCGACGATTACCGGTTTTCTCCGGGTTGCCGATGGTCCGTCCTCCGGGATGGTTCTGGCTGTGAACCGGATCAGGCCTTGACGGGAGCAGTCCTAAGCATTCGGATCCATGTTCGGAGGGTGGCGGACCTGAGACCTTGGAGATGACCGGCCGTCCTCAGACATCCACCCCTGGGAACCGCTATTTTTCAAGATCATGTAATACATTTCTCCTCTTAACACGATATTTTAGATCTTTTGTATTACATTCTGCCACCGGTTAATAATATCTTCAAAGAAACCTATATATGACACATTTACATCTTTTGGGATTACAGTTTGTCCTGTAATCTGATGGCAATACATATCTACGGAACATCCCATGTTTCAGAACAGAGCCTGGAGCTAATTGAAGAAAAAATAGAAGAACATGACCCTGAGATAGTGGCGTTAGAGCTAGATATGATACGTTTAAACTCTCTTCTATCAGAACAGCAGAGAAGCGGTGGCGGACCGCTGTTTGTAAGGCTTCTGAAGATGTTCCAGGATATGGTAGGCTCAAAGACAGGAGTAATGCCAGGAGAAGAGATGCTTTACGGTTACGAAAAAGCTGTTGGAGACGGCAGAGAAGTAGCGCTGATCGACCAAGATATAACCGAGACCGTGCAGAATCTGAAGGAAGTGAAGGCTTCAGAAAAGATAAAAGCACTAGCACAGATATTTATAGGAGTTCTGTTACCCGGTGCTATAGATTTCGATTACTCCGAGATACCTGACGACAGATTTATAGACGAACTGCTCTACGAGTTTAAATTCAAGTTTCCTGAGATGCATGAGGTTCTTGTAGAGCAGAGAAACATTCATATGGCCGGAGCGTTGAAAAAGCTGCAGCAACAGAACCCTGACGCTGATATAGTGGCGTTTGTTGGAGCTGCACATAAAAAAGCCTTGAGAGAAATGATTGAAACCGATGAAGTCGATAGTTAAGATTTCTCACGGCAGAGATACCCCGGAGCTAAAGCTGGCTACGGAAGAAGGCTATGAAAGGATACTGCTGGAAAGAGGTAAGGATTTGAAACTTGAGATATCCAACAGTAGAAGATGTGTAGGATTTCATTCTGACAGAGGAGAGATGACCCCATGCCCGGAGTTCAGAGAGATAGAGTCCGGCGACCAGTGCATAGAATGCAGGAACAGAGATATATACACAGGCTGGAGAAAAGGAGAAGGAACACCAGGTTTTGAAGCAGATTACAGTGTCTACTTAGCTCAGTGCGGGAAAAAGGTTAAAGTGGGAGTCACGAGGACCGGAAGGCTGGAGACACGTTGGAAAGAACAAGGAGCTGATTATGGAGTAGAGCTGCTATCCGAGATAACAGATGAAAAAGCTCTGGAAAAAGAAAAAGAGATCTCTGAGAAAGGAGTGACGGAAAGGATAAGAAAAGAGAATAAGATAGGTGAGAACTCATCCTTCCTGATAAAGAAAAAACTGGAAGAGCTCGGATACCAGGATAAAGAGATCCGAAAAGTTTCTAAACCGGTAAAAGCAAAGGAGTTGGTTAGAAAGGGGATCTTTCCATCGCCTATAAAGACAGTAAAAGGTCAGATTATCTCAAACGGAAGGATAGCTATGGCAATGAGCTCAGGAAAAGTTATTGAAGAACAAAGACAGAGAGGACTTAACAACTTTTAACCTTACAAAACTAATGTTGGTTTTATGACCGACTTCGAACGGGAGCTAGTAAACGCCTTTAACTCATTCTTCCAGGATGAAGATATCAATGGAATCGCCCATAGGAAGAAACAACACCGTTTCTCCTCCCAGCTATGTGATGTGCTGGTTGACTCGCCCCATGACATGTTCTATCTAGCGATAGAGAACAAATCGGTAAAGACCTCAAGCACTAACAAGCTTTACTTCACACAACATTTTTCAGAGTCGGATAACGGCCACCAAGTCAAAAGAATCTCAAACTTTTTAGATAGATCCGGTAGAACAGGTTTTCTAGCTGTAGAGTTTAAGAGAGGTCGTGGACGTTCAAGGAAAGCGTTTATGGTACCGTGGACGGTAGTCAGAGAAAGTTTTAACGGAGATAAACCAGGTCTTAGCCTGGAAAAGATCAAACAGTACCCTGAGATCTCAAGGGATTCCGAAGACTACTCTATAGCTGAGATATGTCAGAACCTGGAGATTTAGGATGATATTTAAACCACGGAAAGAAAGTTAATACGTGAGTTCACACCCTTTCCAGCCGTCTGTGGAACAGATAAAACAGTTTTTAGGAGCAGTTCTTGTCACAGCAGCCGGTTATGCGGCCTATACAGGAGTGGAACAGCTAGCCACAGCAGCATTTTTCCTTGGAACTGCCTTTCTTGTGCTTTTATCTCGGGAACTTGGCCAGAGGATCGTCGCACATCAGATGGATGCCTACACCGAGGTAAAACTTTCGTTCAAAGGATCTATGATGACAGCTTTAGGAGCTTTTACCTCGCTGATAACCGCCTTGCCGATAATAATGCTGTTCCCTGTGGAAAACAGTTATTCAATGAACCGTTACGAGCAGTGGGGAAAATCTATAGACGTAATATGGATGAAAAGAGAGTTCTGGCTTGTTTCAGGCGGACTTCTATTTTTGATAACCGGATGGCTAATTAGCTACACCCTAGGTCAATTAAAACTCGCCGAAGCCTACGCTCTATTTCTAATATTCCAGCTAATGCCTTTCGATTACTCCGGCATACCTACCGGTAGACTGGACGGATCTATAGTACTGAGAACAAGCGGTTTTCTATGGCTCTTCTACTTCTCAGTGGCTTGGATCTGCCTGGGACTGATCTGGGTTTGATTTTATAATCCCGGAGCTCAAAGATTAAAGTATGCCAAAGATCTCAGTCGGAAGGAGCGATGAAGACCGGGAAGAGTACGGCCTGGAAGGTACAGGAATTATAGGAAAACACCTAGTGGGGGAAAACCAGGAAGCACATACAGCAAACCCTGTCTACTTTGATCTAGCCACACCTCACGTCGTTGGAGTGTTTGGAAAAAGAGGTACAGGAAAAAGCTATTCGCTTGGAACGTTAGCAGAAGAGATACAGGCTTCTGACCTTGGAGATAATCTTTCAACAGTTATAATAGATCCTATGGGTATTTACTGGTCGATGAAGCATCCGAACAACCGTTCAATCAGCCTTCTTGATGATTGGGATCAAAAACCTGAGGCAATGGATGCAAAGGTGTACATACCTGAAGGAAAGACTGATGAGATGGAGGAGAAAGAGATACCTTACGACGATACTTTTACCTTGAATCCTGGAGAGTTCTCCGCACAGGAATGGTCGATGGCGTTTAAGATCGATCTTAACTCGGAAAGAGGTATCCTGCTTGAAAGAGTACTCTCAAACCTCGAAGACAGAAAAGGAACAGATTACAGCCTTGACGATATTATTAATACTATAAAGAAGTTTGAATTCCCTAAAGAAACCAAGGAAGGACTGATAAACAGATTTATGTCCGCAAAGGACTGGGGTGTCTTCGGTAAAGAGTCTTCGATAGACAAGTTCACACAGAGAGGCGAGCTTTCAGTTGTAGACGTCTCAGTATTCGGAGAGCTAGCCTCAGGATGGTCAGTCAGATCCCTTATCGTTGGACTTATGGCTAAGAGAATTTTGAGAAAAAGGATGACAGCTAGAAGGGTGGAAGAGATCAAGGAGATGGACAACATTGTGGAAAACGAGATGCCTATAACATGGATGTTGATTGACGAGGCACACGAATTCCTGCCTGCTACAGGCGAGACTCCGGCTTCAGGGCCTCTGATGAAATGGGTGAAGATAGGAAGGGAGCCAGGCGTCTCACTGGTACTTGCGACACAGCAGCCGGCAAAGCTAGATCCTGACGCACTTTCTCAGTGTGACATAATCCTTTCACACAGGCTGACTGCTAAACAGGATATCAACTCCCTCGGGGAGATAATGCAGTCGTATATGAGACATGATATCGGGCATTACATCGATGCATTGCCCGACAGGGCAGGAACAGGTCTTATACTGGACGATAACTCTGAAAGAATTTATCCGATCCAGATGAGACCGCGAAAATCATGGCACGCAGGAGGAACACCGGACGCTTTCGAGGAGTAACCTATGAGCCATCTCTCCGCACAAAGCATGGAAGACATCGTGCTTGAGCTGGCGCTAGCTCCGATAAACCATCCAGAGCTTCTGCCAAACCTTCTCCCGCTAATTCTTGGTGCTTTCATAATAGAACTTTACTTTGGAAAACATACAAACGAAGAACTAGGCTGGAACACCTCCGTAGGAAACGCTGTTATATGGATTACAACCGGAGTTACCCTTCTGATGACTTCACCCCTTACAACTAATGAAAGATACG
>LKMV01000041.1 GCA_001563995.1 Nanohaloarchaea archaeon PL-Br10_U2g16 | reverse complement strand
TATCGCAATTGGTAACGATGGAACAAATATACCTGATAATTCTGAAAGATCCGTGGTTATCGGATCTAGTATAGATTTTGACACAAATGAGGGAGAGTTTGCAGGATTTGGGTCTGTATCAATCGGTAGTCAACAATTCCATGATCTACCGGATGACGGAACAACTTTTGTTGCTCTTGGTAATGCTGTTGCTATAGATTCTTCTGATGCAATTGGTATTGGAAGTGGAACGTCCGTTAAATCTAATTCTAAAGATGGAATAGCAATAGGAAATGATGCATCAATAGGTGATTCATCTCCACGATCTATAGCTATAGGAGGAAATGAAGATAGTATTAGTAGTGGAGCAGACATTGGAGATAATTCTAAATCATCGATAGCATTTGGTCACAAGGCAAAAGTTGAAGAAAACACGGATTCTGCGATTGCAATAGGCGACAGTGCAGAGGCAACTAATCCAAGAGAAGGACATATAAATATTGAACAACTCCGGTTTGGTGCTGTAGAGGGAACGATTCCTGAGGAGGATTTGGGAGAGTCTGAGCTGACTTTTGAGATTGATGAGGATAATAACGAGTTGGTGGCGACCATCAAGGAGTCGGACGGTACGGTACGCTCGGGCACGGTCTTCAGTTGGTAAACAAGGAAACGAATGAGGTTCAAACCCTCTCTAAATTTACTTTTCTCGAATATTATAGGATTGAGTTCTAACTGATGTTTCTCTTTGCTGATAAGAAAAAGGAGGGAGGGGGAGGAAGATAAAGTTAATCTAATTCGTAATCGTCGTAGTTAAGCAGTAGAAGTCGGACAGCTTCGTGAAAGGCGTCAGTCTTGTCTTTGAAAAGACCTTTCTCCACCATTTCATCGATCTTCTGATTCAGTTCATCCGAAAGTCTTACAGATACAGTTGCCATCCAGCTTCTGTACTACATATAGCCATTATATTTTATAAATAAAATGGTATTTGTGTTACAAAAAACGACAAAATTCCCTAACTGTAATACATCTATTCTATCACATGTTAAGTTGTACTTCAGATACCTCTCCGAAACCGTTCCACCTGAAACCAAGGGGTGTAATAATTCAGGTATTTCCCGATTTTAGAAATCCTCTAAACTATGCTGCCTACCTTGTAAAATCTTGCTCTTGTTCTTAATTCTTGAGTAGAGAAACTTTAGATTGTTAGAAAGTTCCCATTTTATATCCTTGACTTCATCCAACTCCCTACCACCTTCAAACGCATTTCTAACAGTTTCCCTTATTATCCATACACCTAGAGGAGCCCAGTACTTTGGAGTTACATCCCTCACTATCAGCACCTTAGCCTGACGGTTCCTGGATCTGAGATACTCTAAGGCTCCCAGTCTTGCAGCGTAGTAAGCGCCAGCAGTTTCCTCGGCGTAAGAACTCCTACCGGAGTAAGGCTCATGGTTAGCAGGAACATAAGTATTCTTCGCAGCGTTCCAGGTTGAACCCGGACGTTTTAGCTCTATGAGTTCGTACTCCCATCTGCCAGGTATCAGGAACACATAGAAATGGTTTCCGACATAAGAGTTCTTGTAATACTCTATCTGTCCTAGCTGTTGATAATCTTTTACCTCACGTCTTATTCTCTTCGACAACATGTCGTCAGAAGCTGTTATACTCCATCTTGTCGGCACAATCTTCCTTTTGTCTTCTTGACCCAACATCCCTGTTGAAAGCGCATTCTGAATCTTATAGTTATCTATGCCTTTCCTCTGTAGCTCCTCAATCGCAGTCTCCGCCTTTACATCAGTATCATAGTACTTCTTCTCGATCTTTCTCTCTACAGAAGGGTTTTCCTCCAGTATAAACTTCTCAACGTTCCCCGATGCAGAGACAGGCTTTACCCTACCCCCGCTTATACCGGAACCCGGTTTTGTCTCCAACGACACCTCTATATCAACAGGCTTCTTCGCCATCGCCACCTCCCTTGTATTCATCAGGAATCCGTCCGATTCCTCGACCCTGACTTTTTCTCTAGAGTTTACAAGCGATGTCCTTAGAGAAGCTACCTTCTCCACAGTATAGCCTTCACTGTACCACTGTTTTGGAGAGTCTAAAAGAGACGAGTCTCCTGGGTGCTGAGGAGATAGTACTCCGGTGTTAACCTTCGGATAGTTATGGGATCCGATAAAAACAGAGGGTGCAGACCCCTTGAAATCATCAGATCTATCTAAAGACGGCATCACATCTTTCAAACGACGGGCAGCCTCCTTTCTGTTCATCCCTTTCGCAAGTTTTTCATAACTCATGGAAATAATCTAGGATGTAAATGATTTGAAGCTTTATGGATAAAGACAACTATATGAGAAATACAACTCTCGAAAGACTAAAAGAAAAATTCAACCTGCTGAAACCACTTCTAGCTGTTTTCGGATTCGTTTTTATAACAACAGCATCTATATCCTATCTATTAAACCTTTCAACAGTCATGGATATAGGAATTACCCTGATGGGCGTCTTCTTCCTGACATTTGGGAGCTTTAAACTTTACAACCTCGAAGGATTCAAGGAAGCGTTCAAAAGCTATGACCTATTGGCGGAAAGAAGTAATTTTTACGCTACAGCTTATCCCTTTATGGAAGTAGGTGTTGGCGCCCTCTACCTGTCACTGCTTTACTACAGACCATTAAATTTACAGATAATAGCTCATATATCAGCTTTAACCCTGATGAGTATCGGTAGTTTAGGAGTTTTCCATGCGATAAGAGAAGACAAAGATCTGAAATGTGCCTGTCTTGGAAATGTTTTCAACGTACCTATGACCAAGGTAACACTGACAGAAAACCTTCTGATGGCCGGGATGGCAGCAGCTATGTTAATAACTATCCTATAAACCAATCAAGACCTAAAAACTGATATTTAAAGCATAAGAACTTTCTAACCTATCTTCCAGTGCGGATCTTCTCTATCCTTGATCTCAACGATTTCCTCTAACACCTGTTTCTCTCCCTCATTTAGAAGATCTTCAAGCTGTTGAAGCTTTCTGTACTCATCAGCGTTTGTATCTGTGATCAAGGTATCTCCTTCCTCAAAATCCCTTCCGACGGTCGCACCGGATATCGATACAGCTACCTCTTCACCTCTCTCCGCCTTATCTATCGACTCACTGTCGGCCTGAACACTTTTCACCCTTCCAACCCTGTCGCCTTCAAGAGTGAGAACCGTGCTTCCTGGAGTTATAACACCTTTCTCGACCTTGACCCCTACTACAGCCGGATCCGACCTGTTAAATACATGGTCAGGCATTGAACGGATCTTTGCAGGTCTTGAGACAGAGTTGAGTTCTTCCTCTCTCATCTCCTCCTCCATACGGTCTCTCCAGTCTTCATAACCTTCAACTATCTCGTATATGACATCGCTTCTGAATACTTCCGTTCCTCTATCCCTTGCTGCTTCTTTTCCTTGGTCAGTAAATCCTACATTAAACGCAAGTATAGACCTCATCTCTCTTTCACCGTTTTCGGCCTCTATAACATCCGTCTTAGTTATAGGCCCTACTTCTGCTTTCTGTACAGCTATATCATCTATTTCCCTCATAAGAGCTTCTAGGGATCCTAGGGAGTCGGCCTTTACGACCACACCTTCTCTTTCAGTTTCGAACTCTACCGATTTCAGCTCTTTTTTAACCTCTTGCTTTGCTTGTTCAAGCTGTTCATCCGGAGCTGTTCTTACCGGGGCACCGGAGATTGCTCCTTCGATATTTTTACCGGATATCTTTATACCTGAAGCCGGCTCCACCCTTTCAGTTCTATCATAATGTTTATCGACACGTATCTCCTCCAGAGGGCGAGGCTCTAGCAACGCTCTGATATCCGTGACCTTTACACCGTCAGAAGTTCCGTAAACCAGATTATCTTCTTTCTTTATTATCCCGTCATAATGTATCACATCTACAGTAGTTCCCATACCTTTCTCCTGTGATACCTCAAGTACTGTTCCTTTACCTATACCTTCATCGGTTTCAAGCTGGTCGGAGAGATAGTTCTGAGCCAGTCCTGAGACAACCATAAGAAGATCAGGGATTCCTTCACCGGTTTCCGCGGATATAGGAACCATCGCTACTTTTTCCTGGAAATCATCTATCCTGTCATACCTGTCAGCCGTAACTTGGTAGTCCTCATGTAGCTCGCCCATTATCTCGTATACCTTTTCATCCAAGGCATTTCTGTTTCTTTCGTTCTGATACTTAATATTTTGACAGAAAAGTTTCTCATCGCTCTGCCATCCGTGAAGCGTATCTATCTTGTTTATAGCCACTACGAAAGGCGTTTCAGATTCTTTAAGTATCTTTAGAGCTTCCTCGGTCTGTGGCTGTATACCTTGTTTAATATCTATAACCAGGATAGCGATATCTGCGATGTTACCCCCTCTCTTTCTCAGGGACGAAAAAGCTGCATGGCCCGGAGTATCTATAAACAGAAGTCCGGGAATTGTCAGATCAGTTTCAAGTGATTCAAGCAGAGATCCGCATATATCCTCTACGCTTTGTATCGGAACCTCCGTAGCTCCTATCATCTGTGTGATTCCGCCAGCCTCGCCACCTATAACTTTCGAATTTCTTATTTCATCAAGTAAAGAAGTCTTTCCACTATCTACATGACCTAATACTGTTAAAATTGGCTGACGTACCATTTTCTATCACTATTATATGTTAAATACTCTAAATTTTAAATAGAGAAAGAAAAACATCCAGAAATGGATTTAAAGAAAGGGAAAAAGCTTTACTCTTTGGAGTAGTCGTGGCTCCTGTCTTTCTTCCAGTTCTTTTCACATTTACCGGAACAGAAGTAAAGCTTCTTTCCGCCGGACTGAACCAGCATCTTACCCTGTGTCTCTTCAAGCTCTTCTCCGCAGTAGTCACATTCCATAGCTTATCCCTCCATCTCCGTCTCTTTGATATGTACTACGTCGTCTTCCCTTACAGGACCTCTAGTGTTTCTGACCAGCACTTTTCCTTCTTCATCGCCTTCAAGGATCCTACATCTGATTTTGCGGACAGTTCTATGTCCCTGGTCCCCTATCACTTCGACAACTTTAGCTGATACCATTTTTTATCACTCAGATTTTGTACCGTCTAGGTTTTACTCCTCTTCATCCTTCCCAAGAAGCTCTCTGGATTTTAATACTATATCATCGATCTGTTCCTCGGCCTGGCCTACAGTTGTTACAGCAATTGCTGCACTTTGTACGTTAATACCTGCGGCAAGACCTAGCTCTTCCTTCTCAGGAACAAAAGTATAAGGTATGTCTCTCTCCTCGGACAGTGCCGGAAGATGCATTATAATTTCCTTTGGATCTACATCGTTTGCTACAATCACAAGCTCAGCTTCATTTCTCTCAATAGCTTTAGTTACTTCATTGACACCGATAACAACTTTTCCGGTATCGTCAGCTTTTTCTATAGCATCATAGGTTTTCTCTGCTAATGAATCAGATGGTTCAAACTGTTCGAATGTCATTTTTGTTACACCTTTCGCAACCTTGGGTCATCAAGGCTTAAACTGAAGATGTGATGGAACTTTTTTATACGGACCAAGGTAAGGATAACAACCGGAAGATGTATTGAAAGTTAAGGCACTGTAATCAGACATGAACACCGAAACCTATGAAGATCTGGAGCCGGGCGACAGGATACTTTTCAACGACAGAAAACAGCCCTTGAAGGTTGAAGAGCTGATGGAAGACCGTGTACTCGTAGAAGGAACTCAGGGAGGAGAGTACCAGATATACAGCTCAGAAGGAAAACTTCTTTTCTCAAAGAGAGACAGTAGGAGGTACGCCAGCTACTGTAAAAATCTTAGAAAAGTCGGAAGATGGATAGAGGAAGAAAACCATTACTACCATACAGAGACCGGAGCAGAGCTAAAGCTGGAGAAAAACGAGATAGGTTACTGGGAGATAGAGATAAACGGACTTAAAACCGATATAGATCAGCCAAAGTACGGGTATTCAGAGAAGGAAGAAGCTGTAAAAGACATAGAAAAAGTTGTGAGAAAAAATCCTGAAGGCTAAAATCTTCTCTAGTCTAATTTTTGGCCGAATAACATCCGAGAAATGTTTTTTAATTTTAAAAAGTAGCTAAAGAACGGAAAAAGTAAAAATAGGGTGGGCTGAAGCGCTGTTCACAGCAGAAACGCTGTTCGGACTCCCCACGAGGGAAGGATAGCTTCCAAGCCCGACCCGCCCTGCATTATCTCAGCAGAACTATTGGCTTGTGACCCTGATTTACAGGGTCAATAATATATTGTAACGTAAACCTTATACCTCCATCTTACCGAT
>LKMV01000040.1 GCA_001563995.1 Nanohaloarchaea archaeon PL-Br10_U2g16 | reverse complement strand
CTGCTGAAATCTGATGAGATAGAGTCACGTACATACCAAGAAGTGATATCTGCGTCATCGCTTGACGAAAATACGTTAGTGGTGCTACCTACCGGGCTGGGAAAGACTGTTATAGCTGCGATGGTAGCAGCTAGAAAGGCTGAGGATGGAAAGATTCTCTTTATGGCTCCGACAAAACCTCTGGTTCAACAGCATCTTAGAACCTTCAACCGGTTCCTTGATATAGATGAGGAAGAGATGCAGATAATGACAGGGAAGACACGGCCCGACAAACGGTACAAGCTCTGGAAGGAGAAAAGGATATTCTTCGGAACACCTCAAGTGGTAGAGAATGATTTAATTTCAAAGGAAGTGCCTGTAGAAGATTTCTCCCTCGTAATATTCGACGAAGCTCATAGAGCCACAGGAGATTACAGCTATGTGTTTATAAGCGAGAAGATGCCGGTCCATAAACTTGCTCTTACCGCTTCTCCTGGCGGATCCAAGGAAAAGATTATGGAGGTTGCGGAGAACCTTAACCTGACCAACTTCGAGGTTAGAACCGAGGAAGATCCTGACGTAGCCCCTTACATTGAGAAGAAAGATATAGAATGGGTACAAGTCAGCCTGGACGACAGGTTTGAAGAGGCTAAGACCAACCTTGAAAAAGCATATAGGACTCAGCTAAAGAAACTGAAGGAGCTAGGTCAGATAGACTCTACAAACAATGTACATAAAAAACAGCTGCTTAAGATCAGAGGAAGGCTTGGATCAGAGCTTTCAGGAAAGGATGACCCCAAGCTTTACTCAGCTATATCACGTGTAGCAACCGCTATAAAAATATCACAGGCACAGGAGCTACTGGAAACACAGGGCATATCCCAGTGCTACAACTACCTTGAAGGACTGGAGACAGATGATTCTAAGGCAGCGAAAAGAGCATTGGCTGATGAAGATCTGAAGAAAGCTAAAAGCATGGTAGAGTATCTTAAAACTAAAGGAAGGGAACATCCAAAGCTGGAGAAGCTAAGGGAGAAGATGAACGACATGGAGGAAGGCGAAAAAGCTATCGTCTTCACTGAGTACAGAGACTCTGTAGATCTTATCACCGATGAGCTGAACACATCCGGACTGAACGCAGTTAGGTTTGTAGGACAGCAGGGAGACACCGGGATGACACAGAAAAAGCAGAGGGAGATACTTGATGCGTTTGATGAGGATAAGTACAACGTGCTTGTAAGTACCTCGATAGGTGAGGAAGGTTTAGATATTCCTGCAGTAGATTACGTTATCTTCTACGAGCCTGTGCCTTCAGGAGTACGTGATATACAGAGAGCGGGTAGAACAGGTAGACAGGAGGAAGGAAAAGTGTTTGTGCTGATGGCTGAAAACACAAGGGATGAGAGCTATTACTGGAGCGCCCACCACAAAAAGAAAAAGATGAATAAAGTTTTGAACGAGTTAAAGGATGAGGTCGATCAGGTGGAAGAGAACGGCCAGAAAACCCTTGATGGATTTAAACAAGAGAAAAAGGAAGATGGAGAAGAAAAGGGTGAACTAAGGATAGTAGCGGACGACAGGGAGAACAGTTTACTGAAGAAACTATCTAGAATGGATGTAAAAGTTGATCAGGAGAGACTTGAAGTTGCTGACTTCATTGTTTCAGAGGATTCAGCTGTAGAGAGGAAAGAGGCTTCAGACTTTGTTGATTCTATACTTGACCAAAGGCTTTTCGACCAACTGATAGAGATACAGCAGTATGAGAACCCCGTAATCATTATAGAAGGAAAGGACCTGTACTCTCACCGGGACGTACATCCTAACTCCATAAGAGGAGCATTAGCCTCAGTAGCCATAGACCACAACATTCCTATACTCTGGAGCAAGGATGAGAAAAGAACAGCAGAGATGCTGAAAAGTCTTGCAAAAAGAGAGCAGGAGGAAGGAAAAGAGGTTGCTGTCAGAGGCTCCAGATCCGGAAAGACAGAGAAAGATCTACAGGAGTTTATAGTAGCCGGTATACCCGATATAAACACCAAATTAGCGGAGAGGCTGCTTGAAAAATTCGGGAGTATCGAAAAAATATTTACGGCCTCAGAAGAACAGCTTAAAGAAGTGGAAGGTATAGGCGAAAAAACTGCTAAAAACATAAGATCTATAATTGAAAAAAATTATAATGAATGACAGACCGCTTATAGTAGGGATCGATCCAGGAAACACATCAGGAATCGCAGCTATAGATTTCGACGGCGAAACAGTTCTTGTTGAGAGCCGGATAGAGTTCCCGAGCTCAGAAATAATTAAGAAACTGATCGAAGAAGGCCGTCCGGTAGTTGTCAGCTGTGATAAGAGCAGGATGCCTTCCTCGGTAGACAAGATCGCCACATCCCTAGGAGCGGAAAAGTTCGTGCCTGAGGAGGATTTGTCGAGGCAGAGAAAGAGGGAACTGAGTTCAGAGGGAGAGAACTCACATGAGAAGGATGCATACGCATCTGCGGTTCACGCTTACAAAAACCTACGTAAACAGGTAAGAAAGATAAACAAGAGATCGGAAGGTAAAGGGTTAGAACGGTATGAGACCGCTAAAAGACATCTTTCAGACTAATACCGAGCTGGAGGAAAGGTTGAAACAGACCTCAGTATTCCTGTTAAAGCTCATCGCTGTAGGAGTAGCTTTCCAGACCGTTCTATACGTCCGACCTGACACTTACACAGCCCAGGCATGGCTTGCATCGTTGACCGCGGCGATACTTGCTCAGATAGGTATTGAGCTGGAGGTTCAAGGAGCTTTACTTGTAGGCTCACATGAGTCATACTTCGTAAACCAGGACTGCCTAGGCTGGAAATCAATGTTTGCGTTTTTCGGCCTGATGTTTGCCTCTACTGAGAACCTTCTTAACGAGTATAAATACCTTTTTGTGGGAATAATAGCAATTGTAATATTAAATATAGTTAGAATTATTACAACGGTATTTCTAAGCTATAACGGAATTATATCGTTCGATATAATACATACAGTTCTATGGAGATGGGGACTAACGGCTGTAGTTCTTTTAATATGGATAATCTGGCTTACCGGCTCTCACCTTAAAATTAAACGAACCTTTAAATACCGGAACTAGTAATACCTTAGTATGAGAAGAAAAGGTATTTCGCCTTTGATTGCTGCAGTACTTCTCATCGCATTTACGATGGCTGTAGCATCACTATTCGCTCAGTGGGCTCCTCAGCTTATGCAGGACGCCCAAGCAGATACTGCTGACCAAGCACAAGACATATCTGACTATTCAGATATCGTTCTTGAGCTAGATGTAGATACAGAAGATGATATAATCACAGTTCAGCAGATTTCAGGCTCACAAGCAGCTGAAGAAGTTCAAGTAACAGGCTTTGATGGATCAGATACAGATCAAGTAGAGGTAACTCTTGACGATGGAACTAGAGATATTGAGACAGTTGACATTGATCAAGACGGAGATGAAGATGATATGCAATTAGAAGATGTAGACACAGTAACAGCAGAACCTATTGACAAGCCTGGAGCACCTACTGCAGAGTGGGAAGAATAGCGAATAGTTTGGCAATCATTACAAACCACATTTAACCCCCTATTTTTTCTTTTATCTGTATTCAGTCAAAGAGTTCCTTGTTCTTAACCTTTAGTTTTTTATTCAAGGCCCGGCAATAAGTTACTGTTATGACCGACGGTATATCCGATGATGTGAGCAAGGAAAAACTGAAAAAGGAGTTTATGAGTGTAGAAAATGCTTTGGACGATCTAGAGGAACGTGTCCGAGACATCGAAGACAAAGACATGATGGCAGAGCTAGAGTCTCTATCTATAAAAGAGGAGCTTAACGAAGTTGAGGAAATGCTCAACCATATGGATAAAGAAGAGCTTGAGAAACGGCTAAGCATGGTCGAACAGATAAAAGAAGAGTACAGAGAGGGAAAAGTGCATGAAAAACTGGAGTACCTTTACCAACAGATAAAAGAGATACGGGAAGAAGGTGTTCAATCCGCGGAGACGCAGCAAGTTGATACTGAAAAATTTGAGAAAAGGATGGACCATCTCGAGACTAAGATCGGAGACATGGATTCCGGTATGCCGGAAAAGTACAGAAAAGCGGTCGAATCAAACTTTAACGAGATTAAGACTATTAAGGAAAAACTTGACTCATTGGAACAGTCAGAGCCTGAAACGGATGAAGAGATAAAAGAGAGAGTAAAAGAGTTAGAAAATATTAAGACAAAGATTGAGAGCGGAGATTTGATAACGGTTGAAAAGATCGAAAACACAACAAAAGAGAGCAGCGATAAAGACACCGAAGAAGTTGAAAATATACTGAGACAGCTGAAAGATGAACTGAAAGAGGTAATAGAGGAAAACACTACCCAGGATGAAGCAGAAGATATTTCCTCCCTGGAGTTCGACATAAAGTCGATCAAGTCTAGAATTAAAGAGCTAGAGCAAAAAGAAGAAAATATCGGCTCGGACGAACTAGATGTGGAGTCTTTACGTACAACGGTTGACCGTTTGGAGAACAAGGTAGAACATACTGAAGAGTTTGAAGCTCTGAAAAAAGATCTAGAGAACCAGCTTGAGTCAAAGGCCTCCTATAAAGACGTGGAGGAGAGACATAGAATCTTGAAAAAACAGCTGAACAAAAGACTTTTGCAGGCAGAGTCCGAACTTGAGGAAAATGTTGATAACCTAGAAGACCGTATGGACCATCTTGAGGACCTGATGAAAGACGAGGTGCTTGACAGCATTCAGAAGACCGAGGACCAGATGGCGAAGAAAGTGGAAAACGTGACCGAGGTAATTATGGACAATCAGGATTTCCTAGGCGATCTTGAACAGAGGATACACGGATTAGAAAAGAATAAAGCCGACAGAGGATTAGAAGAGGAGCTTGAGAAGGTCGAGATCCATCAAGAGACACCGGATCCTGAACAGATTCAACATCTTGAAGATAAGATTGATGAGTTGGAGGAACAGCTGGAAGCTGTTAAGCCGGCAGAAGAAAAATTGGAGACTGTTGAAGAAGATAATGATAATGCAACCGATGTAGAAAACCCTGATCTAGAACGTAAGATAGATAACCTGGCAGAACATGTTATATCCAACCAGGAAAAGATCCATATGCTTCAGCAGAAACTGGAGGCTCAGGAAAACGTCCCTAAATCACAGGGAGAAGATATAA
This sequence comes from Nanohaloarchaea archaeon PL-Br10_U2g16, assembly GCA_001563995.1. Lineage (GTDB taxonomy): Archaea > Nanohalarchaeota > Nanosalinia > Nanosalinales > Nanosalinaceae > PL-Br10-U2g16. Next base: position 1,280 of record LKMV01000040.1, on the reverse strand, counting down.
CTATAATCAGCTAACTATAAACTGCATCAGAAAGACCCCGCCTCCAAATAGATCAGTTATAAGTAGAGCTACCGGGAAAACAGGTATAAATCTGACACCGTCCCTTATCACTACTTTTTCTGTATCTAACTCATCAATCTCTTCCTCTCTTATCCCCCTGACTTTGTCGTCTTCTAGCTCTCCCTTTGCAAGTACTTCACCGCCTTCAAGCTCCGAGACATCGACTTCCTCCTTCATGATGTCATCCTGCACAACCTTCATGTAGTAGTATACAAACACTAACGAGCTGAAGAACAGAAAGTATGCTAACGGATTAAATCCTCCTGAAATCGCTCCAAGAGAAGATATTAGTGCTATAGCTATTATCGCTCCCGAAACCTTCAGCTCGTTCTGTTTAATTTTACTATAAGTCTGTCTTAAAGCTCCTGAGCCCCATGAGCGGTATAGAGCAAAACCTAAGCTGTACACAAACCCTACATACATAATGTTCATAAATAGATTTGCTGAATGCATCACGGAAAATGAATGTACTGATGTTGGTGCTGCAAATCCGAGTACGCTCATTGCAAAGGCGTCAGCACCGCCCCACATACCCATAAAGTACAGCCCCCATCCGAATACCGAAAACAGAACACCTATCGTGATAGACCACATTAAAGGCTCTCCAAGCGCCTGAAACCAGGTTAAGGGTTGATTCAAAAGTACTGAAAGGTTGGAAAGTACCGAGATATCAAAACCGGATTTAAGGGAGGCAATAAAATGCAGACCGATTCCTCCGATAACACCAACTAATGATACATGGTCAGGCACTTCACTAGTCTTTAGATCAAAGATGGATGCGATAAAAAGCGTGGCAAATGCCAGTAGATGTGAGAAAATTACATACATAATACATTTAATAACCGCAAAGGCTAAAATTGTAACTGCAAATGTCTTCGGAAAACATGGTTATAGACCCTGCAGTACATTCGATACTCCGACTGACTGTAGAAGAGAAAAATATTACGCTCAGAACCGTAACTTCGGAGACAGGTATAAGGGAGGAAAGGGTTAGAAAGCTCGTTCTAAGACTTGAGAGCCATGAGCTGATAGAAACAAAGCTTGAATCAGGATTTGAAAAACTGTTATTTAGATCCCAACATCTGAAAAGGTTAGAAGAAATCCATAAATATAGCTCCGAAGCCCATGAAGACAAAAAGGAAGAGATTTTAGAGCTCTTGGATACCATAAACTATAGGATAATCAAAAAGAAAAATAACAAAACAGACCAAGTAAAAGAG
>LKMV01000009.1 GCA_001563995.1 Nanohaloarchaea archaeon PL-Br10_U2g16 | reverse complement strand
TGATGATTCCTGGAACTACAACTGTAAGCGATCCTGGAAGATGTAGATCTGAGAAATCAGTTGAAGTAGAGATAAACGATGTGCTGAACTCCTGTTACGACAACGGAGGAGCTGTAATCATCACAACGTTCTCCTCACAAGTCTCAAGGCTTAACTCAATTATAGATGCGAACAACGGAAGGAGAAAGATCGCATTTGTCGGACGGTCTCTTAAAGAGTACACACAGAGCGCAGAAGAGCTAGATCTGATTGATCTTTCTTCTGTGGAAGTAGTCTCTTACTTCGACGAGGTTCAGGAACTGATGGATAGGGTTTCAGGAAACAAGGAGGAATGGCTGATTGTAGCTACAGGTAACCAGGGAGAGCCTGGAGCTCAGATGGACAAGCTAGCTTCCGGAGAGTATCCTTTCCAGTTCGAGAAAGGAGACCATGTGATCTTCTCATCAAGGACTATTCCAACACCTCTTACAGAGGCAAACAGGTACAGCTTAGAGAAGAAGATGAAGGAACAAGGAGTGAGGCTTTATCCAGACGTCCACACATCAGGACACGCAAAGAAAGAAGACCACAGAGACTTCATCCATTACCTGCAACCTGAAAATATCGTCCCTTCCCATGGAAACATCCAGAAGCTTGGAGACTACGTGGAGCTTGCGAGGGAAGAAGGTTACACACTGGAAGAGGATGTATTCATCGGGGAAAACAGTAGAGTTATCGAGATAGATTGATCTCGGTAACAAACCGTTTTCAACACTTTTACTTTCCTATTTAATTATTTTCGTTTTAATTCAAAACAGTCTATTCGGTATTGATTTTATCTCCTGTCTCAATAGAGTTGTTTTCCGAAAAACCTTGGTTAACCTCTATAACGTACATAGCCGGTTCTTCGCTTCTGTAACGTGTTAGATCTTCGTCAGAGGTATTTGGCTCAGGATCTGCTTGTCTGATATTTACTATCTCCTTATCTCTATTAACGAATATCATATCCAGCGGTATGTAGGTGTTTTTCATCCAGAAAGCTCTTTCCCGTTCGTCCGGGAAGATGAAAAGCATGCCATGGTCTTTCTCCAGCTCGGTCCTGTTCATCAGTCCTTTCTGCCTCTTTTGAGGAGTATCTGCTATCTCTGCAGTTATCTCAGCTTTTGTTTCCCCTTCCGATACAAAGATTACTTCGGTTGATTCTTCTGATGTTGAAAAATCTTCAGGAGAAAGAACTTGGGAGTTCGTTAGAACAGCTAAGATAAAAATTACTCCCAAAGTTACTGCGGTTGCTTTAATAGCTATCTCTCTTCTTTCCATAAATATGACCTATTTTTGAGGCTGTTTTAGGCATGTAATCGGGGCCGTAAGCTATTATAACGGATACCAGGAATATCAAGACTGCTTCATGAATACCAATCTGTACCGGCAGAGGTATAGGGATTAAGACCAATTATTAATCACATCGTTAGTTTCTCCATTTATTATTAAGAATCTTCCTGCCAATTCCTAATTATGGAACTGGAAGAACTGGCCAAAAAGTATGCGTTGAAGAACGCTGTGGATTACGAAGGAGAATGTAACCCGGGAGCAGTTATAGGTAAGATAATGAATGAGGAAGATTTTGATCCGGAAGAAGTACAGAGCACAGCAGGAAAGATATGTGGTCAGATAAACCGGTTATCTCTAGAGGAACAAAGAGAACAGCTTGAACAGTATGAGTTTGAAGAGGAAGAACATGAACATGATCCGATACCTGATCTAGATGTCGATGAAGATGAAGAAGTAGTTCTACGTTTCGCTCCAAACCCAAACGGGCCTCCACACGTTGGACACGCCAGAGGTATGGTTATCAATGGAGAGCTGAAGCAGAAGTACGATGGAAAACTTATTCTAAGATATGATGACACGGATCCAGAAACCAAAAGACCTCTGAAAAATGATGAGTACGATGCCTATAAGATGATCAGAGAAGATTATGAATGGTTGGGCTATGAGATAGATGAGACGGTTACTAGCTCTGAAAACTTTGACAAGTATATCGAGTATGCGGAACAGTTGATTGAGAAAGGAAAAGCCTATGTATGTGAATGCTCTCAGGAAGAAGGTCGAAAATATAGAAAAGAAGGAACTGAATGTCCTCATAGATCCAGGGATGCTGAAGTAAACATGGAGCTTTGGGAGGAGATGAAGAAAGGAGGTCTGGAAGAAGGCGAAGCAGTTCTTAAAATTAAAACGGATATGCAACATAAAAATCCGGCGGTAAGGGATTTTGTTGCTTTTAGAATAATTGATAATCCACAACACCCGATCACAGGTAATAGTTACCGTGTATGGCCGATGTTAGATTTCCAAGGAGCAATAGAGGATCATCTATGCGGAACCACTCATATATTCAGAGGAAAGGATCTGAGAGCCTCCAGGGAAAGACAGAAGTATATCTATGAATACTTCGGCTGGGAATATCCTGAGGTAAGGCATTGGGGGAACGTGAAGATATCAGGTTTCAATGCTCCTGTGTCAGGTTCTGAACTTTCAGAGATGATCGAAGAAGGGGATCTAGATGGTTGGGACGATCCAAGGGCTCCGACGTTGAGAGCGTTGAAAAAAAGAGGTTTCCGGCCTGAGGCATTGAAAAACTTCTATATCGAGATGGGGGTAACGGAGAAAGATATCGAGGCAAGCGTAGAGAACATGGAGTCTCACAACAGGGAGGAGCTAGAGGAGAGCTCCGATAGGTACTACTTTGTGAAGAATCCCGTAAAGCTTGAGGTAGAAGATGTTCCGGAAGATATAGAGCTACATCTGCCTAAACATCCGGACTTCCCGGACAGAGGAGAGAGAAGTTTTGAGGTTGAAAGATCCGGGGATAAGCTAAACGTGTATATAGAGGAACAGGATCTTGAAGAGGGTTTCCTAAGACTTAAAGGACTTTTCAACGTCGAAGTAACGGAACCTAAATCCGGTAAAGCAGATTATAGAGAGGGCGACCACAAAGTTGCTATGGAAAAAGACGGCTCTATCATCCACTGGGTGCCTGAAAACTATAAGGAAGCGGAGCTTATAATGCCTGATAATAACAGATTTAACGGTTTTCTGGAGCCTGAAAACCGGATAGAAGATGGAGAGGTGGTGCAGTTTGAAAGGATAGGGTTTGTAAAGAAACAGGAGGGCTCTAATACTTTCTACTTTACACATTCCTAACGGCTCAAGCCGCCTTGATTCTCACTCTAAAGTGCAAACTAAGGTTGAAAAAGTAGCATAACTAATTATTATGGCGAGGAGGTGGGAACATGGAAGCCAAGACCAAGAAGATAGGTAAATGTATAATATGCGGTTCAATCGTGGAAAAATCCCAGAAAATGATTAAAACTGAGGACGGTATCTGTCACCAGGGATGCGCTCTCAGCCCGGAATCCGGGGTGAAAGCATAACTTTGTATCGACACCGCAAAAACTCTGGAACTGTAAGCTAGATCTCAGGTCTCGTTATAAGGTTCCAGAAACTCTAATTTCTTCAGTTATTTAGCGATCGTTCATATAATGTTCCGGTAAGGATAAAAGCCGGAAATGCAATCCAAGAGGAGGCTAGGAAAGCCACGCTGATAATACCTACGCTACCAATGAGTGCATCAGTCAATATTCTGCCAGATAGTAGAGCAAAGAATATGCTGAGAGAAATCACTACTATGCCGGCAAGGATATAAGCTAGAGAAACTGCCAGCAATCCTCCGATCGCCCCGCCATAACGCTGCGAGGTAGGGATGACTTTCCACGCTGTAACCCCGGTCAAAAATAATATTGGTGCGACAATAACTGATAAATTGATGGCACCGTAGATTATTCCTATCGGTGCGAAGATCAAGAATGTTATACTTCTCAGAGCTGCAGCGACCATCAGTATTGCTGTTCCGGCCAGTAGAAAGTATAGAGATGTAACGCCAATAGCCGTTAAAGCCATTACATAACCGGCACCAACCTCACGTTTTTCTCCGCCTGGAATTCGGTTAAGATGCTGAAAGAAGGATTTTTTACGTAAAAAATTTAACACCATATCTCTGCTTTAAATAGAATATATAAAAATCTTGTTTCACAAAAATAGAACTCGGCGTATAATTGGATGTTGGACGTACTAAAACAACTGTCTTACTAAATTCTAAATTTATTATTTGATAGAATGGGGACGAAACGATTTTAACAGAATCGTTTCTTGGACCGGCCTCCTGCTACGAAGAAGGCGAAAATCAAAGATTTTCTTAATCCACTTCCTAAAACAAGGAAGCGGAATTGGGAATGCCGGGATTCGAACCCGGGACCTCTGCGTGTCTCATGCTGGAAGACGGTGTTTAATCATCGGGCGAAAATCAAAGATTTTCTTATCCGGCCTTCTTCCAGAAAGACCGGACCCTCATTGCTCACAATTTACATTATGAGCGCAGCGCTCTAACCCCTGAGCCACATTCCCTCAAACATAAGAGATGCCCTCCTTCGGAGGGCATGGCTTGTTGCGTTGGATTAGCGTAACAATCCATGGGTTCGCCCGGATTCGAACCGGGGATCTCCGCCAATTTGCCCTGGAGCGAAAATCGAAGATTTTCAGCACCTGGCATCTCACTACCTGTGAGAAGCTCGGGTGTCAAGGCGGTGTCATAACCAGCTAGACCACGAACCCGATTGCTGTCAAAGGTTATCCTATTTACCTTTGTGTAAGGTTTTCCTAGGTTAGGCTTTTATACATGAAGTCCCCATTGTACGTAGAGGTCTTCCAAATGATCGGATGTGAAAACTGTGGACGTGAACTTGAGATCGACCCTGTTGAAAAACCTGAGGTAGACTTTGTGAAGGTTGTATGTAGCGAATGCGGTGAGATCAGTGATGTCTCTATGGTCAGGCTATGTGCCTATTCTCGGCAGAAGAAATAGTTAGCAAATAAAAGAATGCAGTTAGCTTATATTCTTGATAACTATGGTTAACAAATGGCAGGACTATGAGACCGGATCTAACCCTCCGGAAGAAATTTATGCAGTTGTAGAAAATCCGGAAGGAACTCAGAACAAGTACGAGTACGACAAAGAGAAGGAATCCGTCGTCCTAGATAGAGTTTTACATTCTTCGATAAACTATCCTGGAGACTATGGATTTATACCGCAGGCATATTACGAAGACGGGGATCCGATGGATATTCTGGTCTTAACAACTCACAGTACCTTCCCTGGTTGTGTGATTGATGTCAGGCCGGTAGGAATACTTTACATGGATGATGGTGGAGAACAGGACGATAACATTATCGCAGTACCGACAGAGGATCCAAGATGGGACGATGTAGAGGCTCTTGACGATGTGAATGAACATAGAAAGAAGGAGATCGCAGAGTTCTTCAGAACCTATAAGAACCTAGAGCCAAAGAAGGAGGTAGAGATTGAAGGCTGGGGCGGAAAAGAGGAAGCACATGAAGCAATAGAGAGAAGCCAAGAGCTCTACAGAGAAGAGTTTGAGTAGTTAAGCTGAGATAATAGACTCAGCTTCTTCCCACTCTATCTCTTTTTCTACAATCTCTCCGTTTCTATAGGCAATTCTGTATATATTTTCTTTTTCAGGCTGTATTCTTCCTTTGTTGATATCATTTCCTATCTCTTCTAGCACCAGATAATCGCTCTCTATCTCCTCATTCTCTAGGAACTCTGGCTCAAGTTGATCAGCTTCTTCAATAAGGTACTGATGGCTGGGCTGAACCACGGTAGTATACTTCTGAAGCTCCTCACACCATATGTAATCCCTCATAAGGTTAAGAGAGTTCTCAGTAATTTCGGACCGTTTATCGAAAGTTACCCCTTGTATAGCCATAGATGGCTATTATATGTAGAGATATTTTTTAGTTTTTTGGTTCTAGCTACCTGTGCTTGAATATCTTCTTAAACCGGCTTTCCAGAATCGGTAGGTGATTAGGAAAAATACGGGACCGGCTAACAGTGTAAATAGCTGTAAGTAGTAGTAATCTTCTCTCCCAAGTATAAATGCGGTAGGGAAGTAGCTCATGAATGCTATAGGTATTATAGTCACAAGTAATATCTTAACGGAGTCAAAGTAGATTCCGTAAGGGTACTTTCTGAAGTCACTGATTCTGAAGAAGAGCCAGAATACAGCTCTGCTTCTACCTGTCCAAAATGCTGTAGTTGCAAGTCCAAGAAATATAGCCATTATCACCATTACTCCGCTAACCAAGGCTATTGAACCATAGATAACTGTGAAGATAGATATAGAAATTCCTAACTGGATAGAAGCGTAGATTATCAGCGCTATATTGGCCAAAAACTTTGAAAGGTTATCGTCTCCGACATGGCTTGCATATACTTGGAAAAGGGTGTTTAAAGGCCGCACTCTGAATCTATCAAACCTTCCTGAGACTATGTAGTCTCTGCCAAGCGTGTAAAGTCCGAAGAAAAAGATGTGGTGGAGGTTCAGTATAACTCCTCCAACTCCTGCTAGTAAAAGTATTTCATTAAAGCTCCAGCCGTCGATAGCCTGTACCTGCGTGAATATTAGTGTAAGGAAGGCTACTGAAAAGATAAGGTTGATCAGCTGTGACGTGAATCCTAGGACAAAGTCTGTCTTGTATATCAGACGAGACTTCATATACATTCTGAAAAAGCTGATGTATACTGATAGATGTTTTTTTACTGATTCTATCATATTAACCACCCTGCACCGTCAATTTCTTCTTAGCTTTTGACCATGCAAACACTGAAACGCCGTATAGAACTAGTATCCAGAACATCTGGATTATTAATATGTTTAATACTTCAAGTCCGGTTGCCTCCATGATGAATATTCTGATGGGGGAGTCTGCCATCGCCTGGAACGGTAGAACTGAGAAGACTGTAGCTAGACTATCAGGAAGTAGATACAAAGGAAATAGCACTCCTGAAAACAGGTTCTGGGTAGTATTCCTCATCATCCTAAGGCTCCAGTCGACCTTTGTCCAGAAGACTAACATTGAGAGAGAATAGGCCAGTAGAAAAACCAGGTTATAGGCTAAAAATAGACTTATTATGAACAAAAAGCTGTTAGCTAGGTCCGGGGTTGTGATATCTAAAAAAACTATCCCTAATACGGCTATAGGGATTGATTTGGCTATGAAGTTGAAAAGAGCCCAGCCTGATTCATGGAAGTAAGCCTGTTTGAAAAGTGTGAGAGGTCTTTTGAGTTGGTTCACTATAGTTCCTTTTCTTACCTTCTCACCGATATACTTCTCAGTACCGATAAATGCTGCGTTAGAAACTATCTGTCCTGCAACTAGATAAGACATTACCTGGTGTAAACCTCCTTCAAGCTCTCCAGCTTCTGCAATAGCGCTCCATACCATGTAGTAAAGAGCTAGAAAAGCTATCGATGAGAAAAATGTGGTTAATGCGTCTAACCTGAAGGCGGAAGCCTCTCTAAAACTGTTTCTAAGTAACGCATAGTATTTCCTTATCCTCATTCTTATAGTCCCTCGTTGTAAATATACTTTACAACTTTCTCGACATCAGGCTCCTTTATCTCAAAGTCCAGTATCTCGTAACTGTTCAGCACTTCTCTCATGATCTCGGAAGCTGTAATTTTTTCTCTGTCAAATACAATCTCGACGTGACGTCCGTCTTTTTCTACCTCTTTGATCCCTTCGAGGCTTAGCTCGAACTTTTTACTGTCTTTAAGGTCAAATATTATCCTACGTGAGCTGAAACGGTTGACGAGATGGTCTAGTTCTCCATCGTATATCTTTTTACCTTCGTCAAGTACAACGACCCTTTCACAAAGGTCTTCGATATCTCCGATATCATGTGTTGTAAGCATTACAGTTATCTGTTTCTCTCTGTTCATCTTCTTGATAAACTCTCTTATCCTCTCTTTTACTGCTACGTCTAGACCTATCGTTGGCTCGTCTAGGTAGACTATCTTTGGATGGTGGAGGAATGCTGCAGCTAGCTCACATCTCATTTTTTGACCCAGTGAAAGCTTTCTGACAGGCTGTTCCCAGAAATCGCTTAGCTGTAGAACTTCATCGAATTCGTCTATTCTCTGCTCATACTCTTCATCTTCTACCTCATATATCTCCTTCAAAAGTTTAAACGACTCTCTTACAGGTAGATCCCACCAGAGCTGGGTTTTCTGGCCGAATACTACGCCTATATTCATAGCGTTCTCTTTTCTCTGCTTAGAAGGTATCCTTCCGTCTACCTCTATCTCTCCTGAGCTTGGTTCTAGGATTCCTGTCAACATCTTTACCGTGGTAGATTTTCCTGCTCCGTTAGATCCGATGTATCCTATCATCTCACCTTTCTCTATCTCAAGATCCAGATCTTTTACTGCGTGTACTTCTTCATACTCTCTGGAGATAAAGCTTTTCAGGTAGCCTTTCAGCCCTTCACCTCTCTTGTACACTCGGAACTGTTTGTTCAAGCTTTCTGACTTTATGATTGACATAGCTGTGAATTAGCCGGGAAGTTTGAAATAACGTCTTTACAGATTTATTTATTCGGATCAACCGTGAATGATCCGGAACTTTGAACCTGTTTCTATGTATTTATCCGATCACAAAACCGGTTTTATAATAGAAACTCTAGTATTGGGATATGAGAAATTTTCGGGACAGATCTGAGGCAGGTGAAGAACTTTCAAAACATTTAGAAGATAAAAATAAGTTTGATAGGATTGTAGTGCCTTTTAGAAACGCCCATAAAGTAGCTAAACCGGTAGAAGATACATTAAGTCTTGAGACGGATTTTAGGCTTTCCGAGTACATTTACTCTCCGGATTCTAACGTAAAGATCGGTGCTGTGGTAGAGGATGGAACTGTTTGGGTGGATGATGGGGTTCAGGAGAAACATAGGGTCAGGCCCGCCTATATAGAGAATCAGGCTAGGATAAAGTCGAACTCTCTTAAGAATAAATCTGATTCCATGGGCGAAAGAATAACTGTAAAGGGAAAGAATGTTCTGATAGTTAGCGACGGTGTCTCTGATGGTTATAGAGAGGCTGCTGTCGCGGGATGTCTCAGAAAACGTGGAGCGAAAAATGTAGATCTTACGGCTCCGTTTATCTCCCAGGAACTGAAGACGGATTTCTCCCTTGTGCTGGATAAGGTACATTTCCCGTTTGAGCAAGCGGAGGATATTATGAATCAAACTGAAAAATACCTGGATAACGACCCTAAAAAGACGTCCAAGAGTAAATAGGTGCACTTTTCCACACTTTTGTTTTTATATGATCATAGAAAAGGTTACAATATGAAAGAAGATTTATTCGGAAGAGCAAAGTTAAGTTATTATGAGAAAAGCTGTCCCGTACTTGCTCTGGATGAATACAAAAAAGACAAAGGCGAAGATGACTTTTCCAGAAAACAGGTATGGTTTTATGTATATGGCGAACAAGATATCGAAGAAGAGTTCTATTCAAACTTAGAATCTCTAATTAATAGTAGATTCGTGGATGATGAACTTGATTGGGATCTTATGACCATTTATCCTACTCATAGCGTAGGCGAGGTCAACCCTAATATGAGAAGCCTGGTAGAGTCTTTGGCATCTAGCACCGGAATAGAGTATAGACAGGTTATAAACAGGGTGAGGAAGATTCAGGAGAACCATGAACTGGATTCGACCGAGGCGAAAGCTGTCAACCTGAAGGACTCTGTTGAGATAGAAGATTTTGAAGCAGATAACATTATACTGATTGACAATATTACTTTGAGCGGAACCTCAATGCTTCACGGTGCTAATAAACTTCTAGAAAACGGTGCAAAAAACGTTTTCGGAATCTGTCTGGGTATGGGAGAGTCCTTCCCAAAGAGAAAAGTTGGAAGGGAGAAAAAAGCTTCTGAACTAATGAAGGGTGACGAATCATGAGCCTAAGAGACTTTTTCCTGAAGGAAAAACCTGTGATGGCATTAATTACGATCAGAAGGGAAAGGGATGAGATATACTGTAGTATGATTTCCAAAAGCATCGATACAACCTATGCGCACACGGTTAAAATCATCTCACGTATGGAGGATGAAGGACTGGTTCAAAGCGAAAAATCCGGTAGAAAAAAGATACTGACGCTTACAGATAAAGGCGAAGAGTTCGCAGATCTATTCCTTGACCTCAACACAAAGTTTGAGCATGAAAGCTTGAAAGACTAGATCTTAGGTTTGGAAAAAACAGGTTAAAAGATTAAAAGAGGTGAAAACTATGAGAGCTAATTTCTCAAATTACGAAGTCGAGCTAGAGGCCTTAAGAGTAAGTTACCTTGAAAGATAGTATCTTGGAGACAAAAGGTTTTCATGATTTCAGATATTTCAGATGATGAAGAGATCTCAAGGTTCTTGCTAGCAATCTGTGTCTCTTTGATTATTCTGACTTCTTCAATCTTGTTTATTATCTTAGATCGGGCAGGGGTTGCAGATCCAAACATGAACGTTTTAGGACTGAACATTGTCGCTATTCTTTTCTTCACCTTACTACTGCTTGGATGGGATTATTACTAGTCTCCTTGGATGATTACCGGCACACCTTTCTCCTTCAGATGCTCGACCTGTCTTTTAACGAAGTCTTCTTCATTACTTCCTTTTGTAGCGACTATGTAGACCTGGGCGTCTCCAAAAGGCCTCATTACTCTTCCTGCTCTCTGTGTGGCCTGTCTCCTAGAGCCTCCCTGTCCTGAAGCTATTATGCCTACCTCTGCGTCCGGTAGATCTAGGCCTTCGTCTCCTATTCTGGAAACTATCAATGTATCGATATCACCCTGTCTGAACTGTTCGAAGTACTCTTCACGTTCATCGAAATCAGTCTCACCGGAGATGAAAGGTATGTTAAACTCATCGGAGAACTCTTCTCCCTGTTCGATCCAGTCACAGAAAATGACGGTCTTATCCTCTTCATGTTCTTCAAGCAGCTTTTCTATATGATCCTTCTTTCTAGGGTTCTTTGAGGCTATAATAGACTTCTTGAATCCTGAGGCTTTGTGATACTTGTTTCTGTAAAAGTCGCTCTCCCAGTCAACCAGCTGGATTTCTACGTCCGGCTTTAAGACGTACTCTTCGTTGAAGAAACGCGCCCAGTCTGCTCCTATCTCCTGTCCGATCAGTGCAAAGATTTCTCTCTCCTTGTTGTCTTCTCTGACCGGTGAAGCCGAGAGCCCTACCCTTCTTGTCGACTGAAGGTTGGCTGTCTTGGAGAAAAGCGAGCTTGGAATGTGGTGGACCTCGTCGTATATTATTAGTCCCCATTCGTTTCTGAACAGGTTAGTGTTCTGTCCGGCCATATGGTAAGTAGCAATAGTTACATCATCCATTTTTTTCTCATCGCCGTGGTACTCGCCTATCTGGTCCTCTGTGATGGTGGTCTTGTCCAGAATTTCTCTTTTCCACTGTCCGACCAGTGATCTCTGAGGAACTAGGATTAACGTCGGTGAGTCTACCTTTGTCATAAGTCCGATCGCAGTTACAGTTTTACCTGATCCTGCAGGGTTTGCAAGCACCGCTGCCTTTTTCTCAAATGCCTTTTCGCGGTACTCTTCCTGGTAATCCCTTAGATCTACCTTTAGATCCGCACCTATCTTTCTATCTACTTCTCTAAACTTAGAGTTGTCCTCTACAGGGAATCCTTTTTTCAAAAGAGTCTCTTTTATCTCTGCCCTGGACTTTGCACCCATCGCAATCCTTGAGGCTGTATCGTCTAGATCAACCACAAGGTTGTCTCTTACATCATCTATGCTACGTGCCCATTCCATTCTTTCCTTATTTGAAGCTTCAAGGGTGTGGTAACGTCCTTTATGTTCTATTGAGAAAACCTCCTGCTTCTCGTACGTTCTCTCCAGCCAGTTCAAGAAGTTGGGATAGTTTCCTAGAATCCTTGTATACTTCTCTTTCATCTCCTCAAGTGAAAGATCGGAGTTCCAGATATCCATCTCCTTTATTCTATATTTATAATGCTCTCCGCTTGAGCTATCTAGATGAGCCACCTCCGACATCTCGTTCAACGTTTCATCTTCCGGTTCGGATATTATTATCTCTCTCTGAGGTTCAAAGAAGACTACATTCTGCTCTGAATTTTTTTCATCGTTCAAATCGTTGATTTTCTGTATTAACTCTTCTTTGGAAAGATCTTGGAGGTTATCTTCTTCTGGCATGCCTTACCTAAAGGTACCTAAAGCTTAAATTGGTGACCGGTCAGAAAATTCTATGAAGTCGGAGCTGATCAGAGAACTGTCTAAGCTGGAAGATTTTCAGAATCCTAAGATATCCCTTGAACAGTATATGACTCCGCCGGAGCTTGCTGCTGATATTTTGCATACCGCTTACATGAACGGAGATATTGAGGGAAAGGAAGTAGCGGACCTTGGAACAGGTACCGGTATACTGGCGATTGGCTCGGCTTTACTTGGAGCTGATACGGTAGCCATAGATAAAGACTCTGGAGCTATTGATACTGCGCGTCAGAACGTTGAGAAGATGGATGTATCGGATTTTATAGATTTTAAAGAACAGGATGTTATGGAGCTGGACGGTAACTTTGATACGGTTGTGATGAATCCTCCTTTCTCTGTGCACAGTGAATCAGATATAAGCTTCTTACGTAAGGCCGTAGAGATCTCATCTGCGGTCTACGCAGTCTCACATCCAGGTCTTCGTTCGAATGTGAAGGATTTTATCCGGAAATCGGGTTATAAGCTTGTGACTTTACAACAGTACAGTATCGCACTTCCTCCAACTTATGGTTTTCATACCGAGGAATCGAGGGAAACTGACATCGATGTACTGGTGACTAAAAAAGCTGATGAATGAATAGTTAATTATGATGGAACTCGAAACGACTGAGAAAGATGGAAGGCTCCTGATCAACATGGAACAAAACCATACCCTTGCGAACCTTATAAGGAAATCGACATGGGAAACAGATGGAGAGGCAGCATACGACACAGGACACCCTCTAGGAGAGGAGTCAAACCTGATAGTGGAGTCAGAAGACCCTCAGGAAACCCTTCAAGAGTCTATAGAAGTTGCAAGGGAATGGATGGAAGAGCTTGAATCAGAGATTTAATCTGATTTTTCCTATTTCTATATCTTTCGCCACCTGAAAAATAAAAAGAACCTGTGTGTATCCTTTAACATGAACTTTTTGGATGAAAATCGAGGTTTGAAGGATAACTGGATCGCCGACAATATTTACTTTCTAGCTGTAGCTCTTATACTTGCTTTTGGAGTTATACAGACTACAGGAACAGCATTGGAGACAGATAATCCGGTGGTTACAGTAGTTTCTTGCTCTATGTATCCGGAATACAAGGTAGGAGATGTAGTTATGGTGAAAGGAGAGAGCTTTGAAAATATAAATGAAGGGGATGTGATAGTGTTCGATGCAGAGAGCCAAGAGGTCGATATACCTGTTATCCACAGGGTTATCTCTAAAGGCGAGAACAGCTTAGAGACTCAGGGAGACAATACACAGGGACAGAACGAGTTTGAGAAGGATATAAGACCTGATCAGATACATGGAAAGGCATTTTTTAGTATTCCAAGAGTAGGTTTGGTGAAGCTAGGTACTATGGATATACTTGGGTTGACAGGGCAGCCATTTGTATTCGACAGCATTCCGGCGTGTGAACGTGTAAACTAACCGTTGGTTTATAAAGATAAAGGTGGTATAGAATACAATCATGGAGTTCTGTGATGAATGTGGAGGAATGTTAGTCTCTGAGAAAAAAGATGGAAAATCATTCATGAAATGTAGGAGCTGTGGAGAGAAACAGGATGTAGAAGGCGAAGAGATGAAAGTGACAGAAGAGAAAGAAGAAGACCCTATGGACAGATTAAACGTCTCCTCAGAAGAAGATCAGGAAACAACAAGGCCTACAACCGACAAAGAATGTCCTTCTTGCTCCTCGAACAAAGATGATGAAAAAGAGCACGAATGGTGGATGGAACAGACAAGATCAAGCGATGAACCTCCAACACGGTTCTATGAATGTACAGAATGCGGGAACGTCCACAAAGAGTATGACTGAAGTTTTATATTCTCAGCTTATCAATAGCTGTATATGTCCGAGGAGCTAGAGAAAAGGATTAACCAGCTTGAAGAGTTAGTGGAGAAGCAGCAAGAAAAGATACAGGAAATGGGAAACAGTTCTTCTGAAAAGAAGACTGATAAAGTAAAGGGAAGAAAGAACAAAGATTTGTCCAGAAGAGACTTTATCAAAAAGTTAAGTGTTGGTACTATAGGTCTGGGGGCTGTTTTAAGTCCTGTTTCTGCATTGAATATCCGTGATACTAAGTTTGATGTATATACTCAGGATTCTGGTTCTGTGAAAAGTTTAGGTGTAGATGGTAACGGCGATGTAGAAATTCCTAACGGAAGATTGCTTTTGAATAATGGTCTGCCGGTTGATTTTAGCTCTAACGACCTTGCTTTTAGACAGACAGATGATTTTGTCTCATTTTATAATGAATCTGGAATCACAGATGTGTTAGCAGTATATGAGAATGGGAATGTTGAAATACCGAACGGAGATATTGAACTAGGTCAAGGAGGTAACGTTAAGGCTAATGTTTTAGAGCCTTCCACTTTTGATAACATGTTTATTAGTGCAGGAGTATCTGATGGTGATGTAGTTCTAAGAAACGGAGATAATGACCATATACTAAGAGCCAGAGGAAATCAAAATGTGGATATTCCGAATGGCGATCTAAATATGAATGGTAATGACATTGAGATGGAGGATGCTTCAATTGCTGATGAAAGTGGAACTTTACGTTTAGGTATTGGGTCTACAAGCACATTTTTAAGAGGGCCTGATACGTCTAATAAGATAGTTTTGAATGAATCGGAAAGTTCTCTAGATTTTTTAGCTTATGAAGATGAACCGATACGGTTCAGAGACTCTACTGGAGCAGGGGTAGCGTTTCAGTATTTAGAAGATCCGTCTAAGGGTACGCTTGAACTTAGGAACGCTAGGTTAGATTTAGCCGGAAATAATGTTCAAGGAGCTAATAATTATGACCTAGATCCCGATATTCAGGGTTCACTTTTCCGTATGGGTTCAGCCGATCAGTTTTTCCGGTTTACGGATAGTAATAGTGATGATGTTTTGAATATAGAAGATGGAGGGGAGGTAGAGATACCGAGCGGACACCTAAGTATGGAAGGCAACCGTGTTGAGAATGCAGGTGCTTTCTGGAATATACAGGTTTCAAAAGGAGATCAGAGCCAGGTTAGAAGGTATGAAAACAGTCAAAATCAGGGTTTTGACGAATACTTCAAATCCATAAATATCACTGATGACGCTCCTACAACTATAATGGATACGGATGAAGGTAATTTAACTACGGGAGGCATGATTTTGGTTGTGGGGCGACAAACAGGAAATTACTTTACTGATATGCTCATATACGCCGGTGTAGACGGAGGCGTATCACGTATTTCGTCTGAAGAGAGAAGCAGCCCGCCTGACAGGAACTATACTATCGATGACCGTGATATAAATCTGGAACTTGTAGACAACACTGACGAATACCGTATAGTGGCTAAAGCTGTTGGAGGATCAACATAGAAAGACTAGTAAGTAGATAGTTGAACTGTTTATTGAAGCCAAAAATTTAATCCAGAATGTTCTAAATCTTTATTCAACCTTGATCTCTATATCTCCGTCCATTTCCTCGGCGATACTATTTACGGAGGCTCTCAGTTTTTTGATCTCTTCCTCTAAGTACTCTTTTTCTTCGTTATAATCTCTTTTGTCCAGCTTTTTCTCGAAGTCGTAATCTCTATTGTTTACTTCGGTAATAAACTGACTTTCTAAATCTTCCATCTTTCCTTCTAGTTCAGAAATCCTGTCCTCAAGACTGTGCATAAACCGCTGTGTAGATCTTACGCCTTTGATCATCTCTGAAAGACTATCATGGATATCTGACTCAAGGAAAGACTCTACGTTTGTCTCTAGAGAGTTCATACGAGACTCCAGGGAGTTAAGCTCTTTTTCAAATATTTCCATGTCTCTCTGTTGGTCTTCCTGTCCGTCAACAGCTGAGTTCAACTGTTGGACCTGGTGTCTCTGGTGTTTTAGCTCATCCTCCAGCACATGTGTTATCTCGCTTTGAAAGTCTTGAAGGGAACTATCCACGGCATCAATATGTGAGCTCAGCTTGTCTACACGGCCCTTTACCTGTTTGAGCTCTTCCTCAGCTTTCTCTCCCTGTTTTCCAAGTAGGTCCATAGGTAGGTATTGTGGTTTCCGGTATTTCAAACCTTGGATAGGATACGGTTAAAACTTTTTACTGATTATATTTACTTATGTCAGACGATCAGCAGAGGAGAGCGGCAGCTGTTTACAAAGATATTGAAAACGTAGATCCACAGAGGGATATAAGAGTACGTCTAGTAGGGACTGTGATAGAAAAGGAGACCGAGTCTGTAAAGCTTGATGATGGTTCCGGAACTGTTGAGGTATTTATGGAGGAAGAGAAGCTTGAAAAAGCCGAAGATGGAGGTAGAATAAGGGTTCTAGGACGTGTAATGCCTATACCTGACGGTTTTGAGCTTAGGGCTGAAGCGGTTCATGACCTGAGTGATGTGGATTACGATAGATTCACCAAGGTTAAAAAAATTGTTAACACTTAAAGATAACATAAGGTGGAAGATTTGTTTAAAGCAGAACTAGAAGAGGTCGGACTAATTCAGGACTCAATGAAAACCATTTCAGATCTGATCAGTGAAGGACTGTTCCAGCTGACAGAGGAAGGAGTAAGACTGGTAGCAGCTGATCCTGCGATGGTTGCACTTGTAGACTTCAATATAGAGAAGGATGTGTTCGAATCATTTGAACTTGAGAAAGATGAAAAAGTAGGTCTGAACTTGGAAAACTTATACTCTATCCTGAGAAGAGCGAACTCGGGAGACACAATTACTTTTGAAGTAAGGGAGGATGACTCAAAGTTCTACATAACGATGGAAGACTCTTCCACCAGAGAGTTCTCTCTACCTATTCTAAACCTTTCAGAGGACGATATACCTGATACGGAGTCTCTAGACCAGTTCAAGATGACTTCAAACCTTGAGACAACCGTCCTGGAGAGCGCAATCAAGGACGCAATGGTCGTCGGGGACTCGGTAACAGTCTCTTCGACAGGCTCCAACCTGAGAATAGAGTCGAAAGGAGATCAGTCGAACGTCAACTTCAACATTGAAAAAGGCTCTGAAGGCGTAATGGATATCGAAGGATCCGAGGCCAGCTCAATGTTTTCACTAGACTACCTTTCCTCAATGGTAAAGGCCAAAAAACTTAGCGACAACGTAGAGCTGAAGTTAGGAAACGACTTCCCAATGAGGCTTAACTTTGAAGTTCCTGAAAAAGCTAGGCTTAGCTTCGTACTGGCTCCAAGGATTGAAGAAGACTGATGAGCTCTACTGAAGGAGGGCTTGATCTACAAGCTGAACTAGAGAGCGGGTATGATAATCTCAATGGCAATAAAGAAAACGTGCTTAAAGATTCTGAAATTTATGGACCTGTAATCAAGGTCCTTGAAGGTTATGAGAGTAAAGAGGTTAGGGCCGGAGAGATTTATGAGGATTCGGAACTCGAACCTAGTGAGTTTGCTAAGGGGACTCAGTTAGAAGATAACCATCGAATGAAGTATGAAAGTAAAATTGGAAAACTTCTATCAGCTTTTTCTATTCTTGGCATAATTGAATGTAGTAACGGTCATTTTCGAAGTTACATGATACCTGAAGAACTCCCTCATGGTTTAGAATGGAGTGATGTAGAAGAAGAACTGGATAGTTATGAAGCTGAATGACTAATTATGGGATATGTCGGAAAAGTACGCTGTACCTGCAACCGGAGCCTTAATTTTCAATGAAAACGATGAAATTTTTCTAATGCAGAGTCCGAAATGGGGTGGCCAATGGCTGGTTCCTGGCGGAAAAGTTGAGAAAGGCGATACCATGGAAGAAACGGTTAAAAAAGAAGTGAGAGAAGAGACCGGGCTTGAAGTATCGGATATAGAGTTCTTAGAGGCAAAAGATGGAGGAAATCCGGAAGATTTCGAGAGGGATACGCATTTTATCTTTCTGAACTTTACATGTAGAGCTGAGGACCAGGAAGTCGAGCTAGATGAAAGAGAGGCTGTAGAGTATAGATGGATAGATCCTAATGAAGCATTAGACAGCGATCTAGAGATAAACGATAGTACGAAGGATTTTATCAGAGAATATTTAGGATAGGTGATTGAAACAAAATTTCCATACTTTCGGATTCTACTTCAGTCTCCTAAAACAATTTAAATCAAGAGCTAGAATGGTTAGGTATGGTCGACCTAGAGAAAAAAGTTAGAGAGCTGGCCGATAGGGTGGAAAACCTTGAGAAGCAGAATAAGAAATTAGAGCAGAAGAATGAAAGATTAGAGAGAAAATTACTAGGTAAAGTTGAAAAAGACGATGGAGAAGACGGTTCTGATGAGATGTCGCGTAGGAGCTTCTTGAAGAAGGCTGGAATTGGTGCAGCAGGTCTAGCAGCACTAGCCAGTCCTGTTTCTGCTTTGGATATCAAAGACCAGAAGTTTGATGTATATACTCAGGATTCTGGTTCTGTGAAAAGTTTAGGTGTTGATGGTAACGGGGATGTTGAGATTCCGAACGGCAACCTTAATATAGGGGAAGATATTGATATGGGTAGAGGAGAGATCAGCAGTCTAGGTAAGATAGCATCTTCAACGGTTGAACCATTAATTATTGAAGGCCTACATGATTCAGGTTTTAATACAACTCAAGAAGTTAGAGTACAAGCATCAGAGTCTGATGGAGAATCATCAATTGTATTAGGGGCAAATAGAAATTACGAAGCTGTAAATCTAGAAATTCCTTTGAACTTTTCAAATAAAGATAAAGAAATACAGGTGGAAGGTAACACAGCTATAAGATTAAATTCTAGAGAAGATGTAGAAATCCCAAATGGCGATCTAGATATTAAAGGTAATGAGATTATCCTACCAACTGATAGTTCTAGAGGTATTATTCAAGGCGGAGAACAGGTCAGCATGGAGTTTAGAGAGAATGGTCGTGTGGTAATGCTTGACAATGAGTTGTCGCAGGTACAGTTTTTCAACTATATACCAAATGATGAAGTTCTTATAGGCAGTAATGATATACCAGTAAGATTTAGAACAGATTTAGAAATCTCAGACGGCCAACTGGACATAAAAGGCAATAATATTGAGGGCAATCAGTTACGTATTTCCCCTGAAAGCGGTTTTCCCGGGCCTGTAATCCGTAACTTAGAGGCTGGCGGACAAATAACTCTCATGTCGGAAGATTCAACAGAGATAATTGAGGCTAAAGACAACGGCAATGTTGGAATTCCGAATGGGGGTCTAGATTTTGATAACAGTGTCTCGTTGGCTGGAGACGGCGGTGATTTGGTTGTTCGTGATGGTGAGGTTGAACTAATACGTCAGCCGGAAGGCAGCCCTACCGAGTTCTTACAGGGTGTGGATACCGGTCCGATTGAGGCTCCGGAAGACACATTCTCACAGATAATCAACACACCGGTAACCGATGAAATGGATGCTGGAGAAACAGTTGGTCACACATTCTCAATAAACAGCCAAACAGCAGTAGCCATTCGTGCTGAAGCAGATGGAAACGGAGGAGTACAGAATCTAGAATACGAGTTCTTTAACTCCGATGGAGAAAAAGGGATGGAAATAGAAGAAAACGGAGATATAAAAGCCAAAGGACAGTTCCAAGACGAATCACTGTAGGTGACCCAAAAAATATGTCAGAAATAAACCTACAGAAAGGACTAATAGGACACTGGACGATGG
>LKMV01000039.1 GCA_001563995.1 Nanohaloarchaea archaeon PL-Br10_U2g16 | reverse complement strand
TGATTAAAGTCACCGATAACCTTGATATAGCACGTAAAGTTGCAAAGATGGAGCCTCTGGTAAACATCAAGGGATAGATTCCAAGATTATTTAAGCTGCGACCAAAAAAAGTAACCATGGAGGACGGATTATGAGAAAAGGAGTATCTCCTATTATTGCAGCAACCCTCTTGATTGCTTTTACGTTGACTATAGCTCTTCTAGCAGGACCTTTCTTTGCAGATATCATGCAGATTACACAGGAAGGACAGACGGAAGAAGTCAGAGGGTTGTTAACCGCCTCCCAGACATCCATAGCGATAGAAAATGTAGTATACGATGATGCTTCCGGCAATTATACAGTTACAGTTAGAAACAACGGAGAGGAAAATATTACACAGCTGCTAACAACTGTTCTAGGAGATGATCCTGTACAGGAGGAACAGGAGCTGGAAAGTCCTTTCGAACCTGCAGATGTCTTTACATACAGGATTTCTACACCTGAGGAACAGGAAGAAAACGAGATAAGAGTGGAAATACCTGATAGACCTGTTTCCGCGTCTCTGAGTCTTGAAACCGTAGAGACAGGAGAAAGCCCTGAATCTCCAAGTAGTCTCGATCTTTCTAGCTAAGTGATATAACCTGTACCCCCTTTATAAAATTTCACTGTGATTTACTTCTTACTCTCAACAGTTCTTGGGAGACAAGCCTTCGGTTGTGGTGAAGGCCTCTGGTACAGAATATGCGGAAGATGTAGCTTTATCGTCCGCAGACCACAGAAAGGTGTAATAATTATGTCACAAGTAAACGTACCAAGAAGCGGATCACTGGGTTACAAGCCCAAGGTAAGAGCAGACAGAATCTATCCTAGTATTGATAACTGGGAAGAAACCGATGAACAAAAGCCTCTAGGCTTCGCAGGATACAAAGTAGGGATGAGCAGAGTCCTTATGATCGATGATACCGATGGAGCAACTGAGGGCCAAGAAGTCGCAGAGGCAGTGACAGTTCTTGAAGCACCGCCTCTAAGAGTTTACGGAGCAAGATTCTATACAGAAAATATTAACACAGGAAAACAGGCTTTCACAGAAGTATGGACAGAAAGCCCAGCCAAAGAGCTACAGGAATCTACAGATGTACCTAAAGAAGGAAACATGGACAACATCGAGAAAGTGAAAGAAAATTCGGATAAAATTACAGATGTTAAACTTTTAGTTCATACACAGCCTCAGCATACAGGAATGTCAAGAGATAAGGCAGCAAACTTTGAGCTAGGAATCGGAGGAAATACTGAAGATCAGATAGAGTATGCTGAAGAGATGATCGGTAAAGAAATTCAGTTTTCAGACGTTTTCGAGGAAGGAGATTTCTCGGACGTAGTAGCAGTAACTAAAGGAAGAGGTGTCGAAGGACCTGTTAAGAGATACGGAATCAAGAAACTAGGTCACAAGACACAGAAGAAAAGAAGAAAAGCAGGTAACGTCGGACCATGGCATCCTGACACGCTTTCATGGAAAGTACCTCTACCAGGACAGCAAGGATACAATAACAGGACTGAAGAAAACAAGAGAATCCTTGAACACGGAGAAGAACCTGAAGACGTACAGAGAGACGGAGGATTCAAAAACTACGGCGAAGTAAAATCAAATTATATTTTAATCAAAGGATCGGTACCAGGACCTGAGAAGAGACTGGTTAGGCTAAGAACAGCGTTAAGGAAAGATGGAAAACCAGGCAATCCTGAGATAACACACATTCACAGGTGATAAAAGATGACAGATCTACCAACACAGTTCGATGAAAGAGTAAGACCGGACATTATAAAGAGAGCATTCCTATCAATCCAGTCAAAGAACAGACAGGAGTATGGAACAGATCCTGAAGCAGGTAACAAACACGTTACAAGACTGAGACAGAGGAACAACGCTTTCAGAAGCCAGAAAGGAAGAGGTATGTCAAGAGTACCTAAAAAAGCTATGTTAAGCAGAGGAGAACAGTTCTACTGGGTAGGTGCAGAGTCACCTAACACAAGAGGAGGACGACCTGCTCACGGACCGAAGTCTGAGAAGGACTTTGACGAAGAGATTAACAATAAAGAGAGAAGAAAAGCTATAAGATCAGCGATCTCTGCATCCAACGATTCTGAGATAGTTTCAGAAAAACATCAGTACGACGGAGATCTACCGATAGTAGAAGAAGGGATAGAGTCTGTAGAGAGAACACAAGATCTACTGGAAAGACTAGAAGAGCTAGGATTAGAGGAAGAACTGGATAGATGTTCAGAGAAAAAGGTCAGAGCAGGAAGAGGAGCTAACAGAGGAAGGAAGTACAGAAGAAAGACAGGACCTTTAGTTGTCTACGCAGAAGATGAAGGAGTCAGATCAGCAGCAAGCAATATTCCAGGTGTAGAGACATCTAGAGTAGACCAGTTAAATGCACAGAAGTTAGCTCCAGGCGCACAGCCAGGAAGATTAGTTGTATGGAGCGAAAAAGCTTTGGAAAAACTAAAAGAAGACGAACTTTACAGGTGAATTTTAATAATGAAAGAAGAAAAGGCATGGGATGTAATAGAAAACCCTCATATGACCGAGCAAGCGATGGATCAGGTCGACAGAGAGAACAAACTTGTTCTAATGGTAGATCTGGACGCTAACAAAAATCAGGTATCCGACGCAGTAGAGACCCTTTTCAATGTCACGGTTGAAAATGTTAATACGGCGATAACACCACAGGCAAAGAAGAAGGCATTCGTCAGTTTGAGCGAAACAGACGACGCGATGGATGTCGCCACAAAACTAGGTATGATGTAAAACAGGTGATAATACAATGGGAACTCCAATAACATCACAGAGAAGAGGAAAAGGATCCTCAAAGTACAGAGCCAACTCCCACAAAAGCAAGGGAGAAGTAAGGCACAAGAACGCAGAGCTACAGGGAGAGGTAATAGATCTTGTCCACGATCCAGGTAGGACATCTCCGGTAGCAGTTGTAGAGTTCGAAGACGGAGAACACAGAAATATTCTAGCTCCAGAGAACTTAGCAGTAGGAGACTCTATAGAAGTAGGAGTCTCAGCAGAGATCAAAGAAGGTAATACAATGCCGATAGGAGAGATTCCGGAAGGAGTTCCGATTCACAATATAGAGCTTCAGCCAGGTGACGGAGGTAAGCTTGTTAGATCTTCCGGAACCTATGCTTTCGTTGTAACACACGAACAGGACGGCACAAGGATAAGCCTGCCGTCAAAGGATCTGAAGAAACTAAATACTAGCTGTAGAGCAACTATCGGAAAGATTGCAGCAGGCGGTAGAAAGGAAAAACCGTTTGTGAAAGCAGGAAACAAGCACAAAGCTATGAAGGCACGTGGAAAGAAGTACCCAACAGTTTCCGCAGTAGCTATGAACGCAGTAGACCACCCATTCGGTGGTTCAGCAAAACCAGGACAGCCAAAGACCGTTTCAAAACATGCATCGCCGGGTAGTAAGGTCGGTAGCATAGGTGCTAAGAAAAGCGGGAAGCAGAAAAGCGACTAGGTGAACTATTATGAGCGAAGAAAAATTTAAATTTAGAGGAAAGACATTAGAAGACCTGAAGAACATGAATCTTAACGAATTTTCAGAGCTATTGAATGCTAGAGGAAGAAGAAAGATTCAGAGAGGTCTGAAGGAAAACGAGAAGAAAATTCTAAATGACTTAGAAGAGAAAGATTTAGTAAGAACTCATGAAAGGAATATGATTGTAGTACCTCAGATGGTTGGAAAGACTGTAGAGGTATACAACGGACAGAGATTTATTGAAGTCGAAATTAAGAAAGAGATGCTAGGACATTACCTAGGAGAGTTTGCGAAAACCCGTAAGAGAGTACAGCACAGCGCTCCAGGACTTGGAGCTACACGTTCTTCACAACACGTACCACTGAAGTGATAATAAATGGCATTACAGACAGAACCACATCAAGCAAAGGCGGTTGGAAAGAACCTCAGAGTTTCCTGGAAGGACTGTACAGAAATCGGAAGGTTTGTAGACGGAGACTCTCTAGAAAAAGCAAAGGAAAAACTAGAAAGAGTAATAGAAAAGGACCAACCTGTTCCGTACACAAAGTTTGATTCGGACGCAGGACATAAGCCAGGAAAAGGTCCAGGAAAGTATCCTGTAAAGGCATCAGAAGAAGTACTAGGGCTCATTGAACAAGCAGAAAGCAACGCAGAGAATGAAGGTTTGAAGAAAAACGCTCTGGAAGTACAGAACTTTATCACAAATCAAGGTCCTTCGATCAGAACCCCTAAGAACCAGAGAGGAAGAGAGATAAAATCAGCACATGTAAAAATCATAGTTGGAGAAAAATAGAGGCGATATTTTAATGCAAGAAAAACAGTTTATACAGAAAGGAGCTAGAAAGGTAAGACTAGATGAGTTCCTACAGGAAGAGATTGAAGGAGCAGGTTACTCACACGCAGACGTAGTGAGAACACCTACTTCTACCAAAATCGTAATATACGCACAGAGACCAGGACTAGTAATCGGAAGAGGAGGTTCTAGAATTAAAGAACTTACAGAAAAGATGGAGAAAGACTTTGACTTTGAGAACCCTCAGATCGAGGTAAATGAGATTGAGAACCCTGACTCACATGCACAGGTAGTCGCAAAATCAATGGCTTCTTGGCTTGAGAAAGGAGGAAGAGCCAAAAGAGTGGGATACACATACTTAAGAAGAATGAAAGAAGCAGGAGTACCCGGAGCAGAGATCGAAGTATCAGGAAAGCTGAGCGGTAACAGAGGCCGTACAGAGAAGTTCTCATTCGGTTACGTAAAGATCTGTGGTAACACTGCAAGAGAAAACGTAGATAAAGGATACGCACTAGCAAGAACAAAGCCAGGAGCTATCGGCGTCAAGGTTAGGATGATGAAAGAAATGCCGGAGTTCATGAGCAGAAACATCGATGTAGAGGAAGAGATAATCCATGAAACAGTAGAGGATGAAGACGCATCCGAGAAACCGGAAAGGATAACAGAAGTAGTCAGAGAGGCAGAAAACATGACCGCAGCAGAGATAGAGAGAGCTATCGAAGAGCTGGAAGATATCAAGACGGATGATATATCAACAGATGAAGTAAGAAAAGTGTTTGAAGAAGGAGTAGAAGAAGAAGAGGAAGAAGCCTCAGAACAAGAAGAAACGGAACCAGAGAAAGACCTGGAATCCAAGGAATCAGACAGTGAAGAACAGGAAGAAACTGAAGACGGAGAAGCTGACTACGAAGAGATTGTCTCAGGAACAATAGGAGATGCAAAGGAACAGCTGGAAGAACTAGATGCTCCTGACTACCAGAAAGCTAAAGAAGCTGAAGAATCAAACAAAAACCGTACAACATTTATCGATTGGCTCGAAGGCCGAGAATAGGTGTAAAGAATGGCAATCATGACTACAGAGGAAATAAGAAACTCTTCAGAGGAAGAGCTTAAGGAAAGAATGAACGACATGAAGAAAGAGATTGTGGAAGAGAGAGGACAGATTGAGACAGGAGGATTTGCAGACAACCCTGGAAGGATTAAGGAAATGAAAAGGACAATCGCAAGAATAAAAACCGTTTTAAACGAGCGAAGTTCTAATTAATATTATTGGAAAATGTCAGATCTCAACAACGACGACTTACCGGACGATTTCGACCCTATGGACCAACTTGCAAGGTCCGAACAAACCATTACAGTTAAGATAGACACCAGAAGCTTCGGGAAAGAGATGACCGTTGTGGAAGGTCTTGGAGACGATGTAGATCTTTCTGAACTTGCCTCTACACTTAAGTCAAAACTGGCATGTGGAGGAACAGCTAAAAACGGACAGATCCAACTCCAAGGAAACCATCTTAGAAGAATCGAAGAAGTTTTAGAGAAAGAAGGATTCGACAGAGGAAACATAGATGTGAAGCGGTAACCTAAACTTCTCTACATTTCAAACTTTCTATTATTTGTTTTTTACAATTTTCCGGTCTCAGAACAGTTCTAAAGATTGGAAGCCTTATTTCTTCTCATAGTTCAGTATTCTGTGCCATGGATAGAACCTAGACTTACCTGAGGAAAAGCTAATCTCTGCCTCAACACCCGAATCCACCTTGATTTTCTCTATAGAACCTGTTGAACTGTCAAAGGTTGTCGAAGAAGGCTCACGGTAACCTTCAATCACCTTAAGCTTATCGACCTCTCTAGTATTTACCATAACCATCTAACTGTGACTAAAACTTAATACATTACGGGTTCTAGACACGGTTAGACTCTTATCATTTGGCCGAGATATAAGTGATATGGCTATTACCCCTGAAAACCTTCCGAAACATGAACTGATCGGGCTGGAAGCAGAAGTGTTAGAAAGTTCAGATGATAGACAGGAAGGCATCTCCGGAGAGGTGATGGACGAGACACAGTCGATTTTAAGGATAGGAGACAAAAAGGTGGAGAAGAAGAGCTGTGTATTTCTTTTCAGACTTCCTAACGGGGAAAAAGTAAAGCTGGATGGAAAACTTATAGATGAGAGGCCGGAAGAAAGGGTATCGATGAAACTTCCCGGAAAATGGGAGTACGTGGATTAACAGGATTACTTGGAGA
>LKMV01000038.1 GCA_001563995.1 Nanohaloarchaea archaeon PL-Br10_U2g16 | reverse complement strand
TGGTGGGGAATGACTCAGTATGAAGATATAACAGAACTTATCGGAGATACTCCGGTAGTCAAGGTTGACAAAGAAGTCACAGGCCTAGAAAACATTGAAGTATATGCCAAGCTTGAATACTACAATCCTTTCGGATCAATAAAGGACAGGATAGGACATTACCTGTTGAAAGACAATCTAGACGAATTAAAATCTGAAGATAAGACAGTAATCGAATCCTCAAGCGGAAACACCGCTAAAGCCCTAAAGACGATCACAGGAATAAACAACCTGGAGTTCAAAACCCTTACAAACCGTATCAAGCTCGATCATGTTAAAGATACTCTACTAGTACTTGGAACAGAGATCGAAGAACTACCGGGAAAAAGCGAGTGTCCTGATCCTACAGATCCTGACGATCCTTTGAGCCAGATAGAAAGGCTGGTAGAGCAGAATCCTGATGAATACTTCCATAGCGGACAGTACACATCAGAGAACAACACCAAAGCACACTACGAGACAACAGGACAGGAGATAATAGAAGACCTAGGTAAAGTAGATTACCTATTCGGAGGTCTTGGAACTTCAGGCTCAACTAAAGGTGTTGCAAAGGCCTTGAAAGAAGAAAATCCTGATACGGAAGTCCACGGTATCATCGCCGATCCTAGCGATTTCATACCGGGTATAAGGAATAGTAATGAGATGTGGGAGGTAGGTCTTTTCGATCGAAAACTCTACGACAACTTTGTAGAAGTAGACTCCACAGATGCGCTTGACTCCATGGTAGACCTGATGAAGAACACAGGCATAATGGGAGGCCCGACCACAGGAGCAAACTTCCATGCATTGATACAGGAGCTACAGAAAATCGATCCAGAACTTGAAGAAGAGAAAAAAGCAGTATTCTTTGCCTGTGACAGATACGAACCATACACAGACTACATAAGAGAACGTAAAGGAGGCCTATTTGGTGAGGAAAAGGAGAAAAAAGGTCTTCAAAAGCTTTCAAAAGAAGAGATCGAGGACGCACCACAGATCGGTGTAGAGGAAGCACAGGAGATAGTCGAAGATCAAGATGTAACAGTTGTAGATATACGTTCGCCTAACGCCTTCAAGACAATGCATCTACCAAGCTCTATAAATATTCCAAAGGACTACCTTACAGAGCTTTACAGAGAGGCAAGCCCGTTCCCTGAATCTAACAAAATACTCTTTGTATGTCCTATAGGCAAGATGTCGAAAAGATTCGCGGCAATAGAGCAGAAAAAAGGTAGAGAGGCCTACAGCTTAAAGGAAGGCATCAAGCTATGGAGAGAAGCCGGACTACCGATGGAAAGCGGTGACTAAAATGACGGGGATAAAACACGACTACGCAGAGACAGAACTTCTCTATAATCAATTTACAAGACCCAGCGCCAGAAAAGCTCTCAGAGAACTGAAAAAAGAAGTGGGCGAAAGCCCAAAGATCATGGATGCCGGCTGCGGACCAGGAAGTCATTTCGAACTCTTTGAAAAAATCTTTCCTAATGCTAAGATAGTCGCGGTAGACAGTTCAAAGCCTCATATTGAGGAAGCAAGGCAAAAGGCGGAAAAAACAGGGATCGACATAGATATAGTAAAGGCAGATCTTGAAAAGAACCTAGATCTGGAAGAAGATTCCTTCGACATGATATGGTTTGGCGATGTTATATGTCCCTCAGATATCAGCAATCCTGTAGGTCTGATCAACAATCTCAAACCTTTCCTTAACAAGGACGGACTAATCTCCATATTTTACGGTAACTGGTTAAGACAGATGTTCATGCCTGGCTATGCCAGACTGGAGCAAAAAATCAACGCGGCGTACGAAATGATGCATGAGACAAGAAACTTGAACAATCCATGGCAAGGACCCGACCATCCTGAAAAAGCAATAAAATGGCTACAGGAGACAGGATTCAAGGAAGTATCACAGAGCATCCATACCTCAAATTACTCTCCGAAAATACCAGATCATGTACTAGATTACGTGGAGCACGTGTTCAAAAACGATTACAGCGATGCAGTTGATGAGAAAGGAAGGGAAGCAGGTCTTACCGAGGAAGAAATCAGTAAATGGGAAAAACTATCTGATCCTGAAAGCCTGATGTATCTCCCGGAGAAAGATGACTACTACTGCTCGATGAGCTGTATCCTAACCTATGGAAAAGTCTAGGTCAGGCCGGTTACAGTTTTAACGTTTCAAGATGTAAAGCTGTTATGTCTTGGAAATCCTACTTTACCGACTCCAAATGGAGGTACAGGTGGATGGATGGCAGGAGACCGAAACTGGCGTCGAAAAGCTGAACCAAATAGCAGAGACTCCTTAGGAGAGGAAGACCTGGAAGAGCCTGTCTACGAAATAGTTGACGGTCTTGAAAACCAGCTATCCGATCTTCTGGAAAGAGAATACCGGACCGTGAACATAAAATCTCCTATCAGACGCAGCAATACGGGCTGAAAAAATATGAATTTAAACTGTACGTCGGCAGTCACGCCCTGAGCTACTACGTAAGACTGTTGCCGAAAGAAAAAGTAGAGGAAAGGCAGGAACTGAGGGATACAGACACAGAAATAACAATCGAAGGGAATGAAATAGCGGAGACAATCTGGGAGAAAACACCTGGAGAAGATCTTCCTACAGAATACAGGATAGAAGACAACTGGACCACAGCAAGATGGGTAAATATATAAGCTGAAGTAGCTCTCTGTACGTTCACGGGTTGAACTTATCGATTAAGAATCTTATACCCTCTTTAAGTTCTTTTTATAATTAGAAATCAATTATGCTCTAGATTCCACATAGGCTGGAGGGTTGTTGCTCGATACTATTTCTGTAGACTCACTGAAATCCAGAATTTCTTCGACTTTTGAGAAATTAGTTTCTAAAATATGATCGTCGTCGCTCACCAAGGTAATATTTTTTCTATATTCCTTGGAGCAGAGAAATGTTGAATATATTATCCTTGCGTCTGTTTTCTTTTCTTCTTCAGGCTCGTAACTTTTTTTTATCTGGGATTTCCTTCTTTATCTTGTTGACTGTCTCTACATCAAGGTCTCGCTCATCATCTATCTTCATCTTATTCTTATGTCTCTGAAAGCTTGCAAAAATACTTCTTTTCCACTGGCTTAGTTTTGATAGTCCTTTTTCCGGACTACAGCGTTCTCTTAAGGCTTCTGCAAAGTTATCGGAGTATTCGTTATCGGGTGTAAATTCTTCTGCCTTTTTCCAAGAAGAATGTTTCTTTGTTCTTAAAGCATAAGGTCTGAGTTCGCTGATACGTTTTTGTATAACTCTTTTGAATTCTCTATCGACTTCTTCAAGACTAAGCCGTTTCTATCATCTGTTTTAATTTTGTTAAAGTATTTCTCGGCATCTTCTACTTGGTGGCGAGTTCCGCCAACTATATCAAAGATTAGAATATTGGTATCCGGAGCTGACCTGCTGCAAGCAGCAACCAAGTGTTGCTGCGGATCAAACTTTCAGAAGTTTGCGGCCGCCGGGATTTGAACCCGGGTCCTCGGCTATCTTTGCACAGCTTTCTAAAGGAAAGCTGTTTAAGCACTCTTCTCCTTTCGGAGAAGGTGCGTGTCGAAGCTCACGTCTAAAGATCGCTTCTCAAACCACCTTCTCTCACGTAGTTCGAGAAGTTGGTGTCTCGAAAGGCCGATATGATTGGCCAGGCTACACTACGGCCGCTTAGTCTATATATTCACAGGCGATCTTAACACTTTTAAGGACAACCTTTCAGCTGCCAAAAATTAGATAAGGGCTGACCGTTAATTAAGTTTTATGACCGAAGACCAAAACGAAAACGGTGAATGTGTGTTCTGTCAGATTGTTAAAGACCAGATTCAAGGCTACAAATTTTACGAAGATGATAAAACGGTTGCATTCCTAGATCTCAATCCTATATCCAAGGGCCATACGCTTGTGATACCTAAGAAACATGTTGCAAATATCCATGAAGCAGAAGGAATGAGCTATATGTGGGATACAATTGTAAAGGTTTCAAATTCTGTAAGAGAAGCTTTTGATCCTGCAGGTATAAAAATAACTCAGAACAACGGAGAAGCTGCCGGTCAGGAAATGTTTCACCTACACTTTCATATAACTCCTGTGTATGACGGTACTGAGATAGAAGAAAACTACTCAAGAGAAGAATTAGAAGAAGCTGAGGAAATTCTGGATAAAATAAAAGAAAAGATGGATGAAGAGGATATAGAGGAGATCTACGGATGATAGAGCTGGCTGGAAACGTAATAATTGAAGATGGGAAAATTTTGCTTCTTTATAGAGGAGACGAAGAGCATTGGGAGGTCCCGGGTGGAAAAGTGGAGAAAGATGAGTCGCCTACTGAGACAGCGGTGAGAGAAGCCAGAGAAGAGATTGGAGTGGAAGTGGAACTGGAGAAGCCGTTCTTTTCGGGAGAGTTTCAACACCGGGATGAGATCTTTCTATGGCATGGATACCTGGCCAAAATTAAAGAAGGAGAGCCAAAAATCCGGGAAGATACTTTTGAAAAGCTGGGATGGTTTGAAGGCTCTGAGCTGGATGACTTAGATCTGGCGCCCAACCTGGAGATGGTGCTTCCAAGCCTGAGGAAGGTATAACAAATTGAGTTATGATAAACTAAGTTAGAAGAATTAAGTTAAAGGAATAGATGATAAATTAATTTAGAATAATAGAAGGGATAAAAAGATAGGATTAAACAATCTTGTGTTCGGCTACTTCGTCGTAGGCGTTGCTTTGTGTCATGAATACTGTTCTGCAACAGTATTTCTCCAGTCCAAGATCATCGAGTACTTCTTTTTTGTCTTCTCCGTCTTCTACTCGTTCCTGATATTCTTTGTATTTGTCTCCGATGACTTTTCCACAAGATAGGCATCTTACAGGTATCTGCATGTTATAGTGCACCTCGGTTGAAAGAGTTCATTAATGGTTCCTCTATCTGTAGGATTTCTGTTGTTTGTGTCTTGCTCCTTTCGAAGACTGGGAAGGTTTTCTTGTCTCTGTACGTCGAGGATCTTCTACTATCATGTTTCTGTCGTAGTCTCTAAACTCTCTTTCCAGGTCGTCGTTATCTGTATGCTCTACAAGTCCTCGGGCGATCGCCATTCTGGCTGCTTCAGCTTGACTCTGAATTCCTCCACCGTTTACGTTTACCTCTATTTCAAGATCTCCGTAAACTTCTTCTCCTGCTATCACGAGAGGCTCTTTAACTCTCTTTCTAAAGGACTCTCTGTAAGTCTTCAAAGGCTGGGAGTTAATTCTTAGAGTTCCCTCTCCTTCTTTGATAGTGGATCTTGCCTTTGCAGTCTTTCTCTTTCCGTTTGTATGTGTTGCTTCTGACATTTCTAGTAATCACCCTTTGGAGTCCATCCTACGTATTCGGATACTTCACCAAGCTTTACATAGTTCCGCATCTTCAGGTCATCTCCTTCCTTTACATCCGGTTCCTCTACATCGCTTTCATCAATATCAATTGGAATGCTTAGGTAGGTTTTGACCATTGATTCATCTTTTCCGTTCGGAAGCATGTTTCTAACTGTTCTTTTTAGAATTTTGTCAGGTCTCTTTGGATAGTAAGGTCCGAAGTCTCTTGAACCTCTCTCGTATTTCTGTTTGTAGTTTTCCTTTACCTGTTTCTCGTCTCCTGAGATAACAGCCTTCTCTGAGTTCACAACTTTTACTTCTTCTCCTTCTTTAACTTTTCTGGCAATGTCTGTTGCCAGTCTTCCAAGAACTTTGTTTTCTGCGTTTACGATAGTTGTCATTTTACAATTCTCACCCTACTTCCTTCTGGGTTTTCTTCTACTAGGTCTTGAATAAACTTAAATTCTCCGTTTTCGTTAATCTGTTGTTTGGCGGAGTCTGAAGCCTTGAATGCAGCTACTTCAATTTCTTTGGTGAGTCTTCCTGCACCTAGAACTTTTCCAGGTACAACTACTGTCTCTCCTTCTTCCGCTACACGTTCAATATCAGAAATATTGACTTCAGGTCTTTTTCTATTAACTTTTCCTAGATTTTCAGCTACGTCGTTCCATACAGCAGCTTCTTGCTCCTGTAGGAGTTCTAATGTTTCCAAAAGTATTGGGTTGGTTGGGTCTGCTTTTGCATCCATAATAGTTACACCTCGCGGGGTGAAAATCCGAAAAGGATCTTCTATAAGCCAAACCTGTAAGGCTTGGTGTCCCACTGACGGGTATGGAAGAAATAGAAATGAAATTTTATAAACAGGTTTAGTTGAAAGTATCTTAGGTTAGCCGCACTCGTTAAAACTAATTGATCTCGGTTCAGATCCTTCTTCTATCAAATCGTAAGCTTCGGTGTAATCTTCTTCATCTACTAATTCTTCAAGGAAGTCCTTGTAATTCTCTGCTTCAAGCTTATCGAAAGTACGACCTATTCTATTGGGGGTCGAGACTAGGTATACTACAGGGCGGTTACCTCTACTGGATTTAGAGCCTACTACGGGCAATGCCATAAATCCTAAATCTGAGGTTGAATCGGTGTTCTCAAGAATTTCACCAAGATCAGTTAGTGTTGTATATTCTATCTCAGTCTCAGTTGGTGTTT
>LKMV01000008.1 GCA_001563995.1 Nanohaloarchaea archaeon PL-Br10_U2g16 | reverse complement strand
GCTAGGTGGACATGGTTGACCACTAATATTGCAGAGTCTGATGAGGTAATGGGGCTTATGACTAACTCAGGAGAATGGAGGATGGTGCCAAGAAGCGGTCCGTTAGATGAAGATGATGCGAACTGGCGATGGGGTCAAAGGTTTCATTACAGTGTAGATGAGAGAGAGTGGAGGTCCAGAGCTGACTTCGCTGTAGAACAAGACTTAGATGTGGAAGGAGAGTTAACGAAGTCAAGCGGTTCATTTTTGATTGATCATCCTGATCCGGAAAAGGAAGAAGATCAGCAATTAAAACACTCGTTTGTTGAATCGCCTACTGAAGGAGACAATATTTACCGGTATACGGTGACTGTCAAAGATGGTGAGGCGGTCGTTGAATTACCTGACTACTTTAAGCACCTGAACAAGAACCCGCAGGTTTGGGTTTCTCCTGTGGATCAGTTAGCTAATTCATACGGTCAGGTAGATGATAAAGGAGAAAAAGTAAGGATCAAAGCATCGGAGGAAGGGAAATATAATGTCCTAGTAATTGGAACACGTAAAGATGAAGTTGCTGAAGAAAGATGGGAAGGGCCAGAAGTACCTAATCAGTCAGAAAATTGTGGTTAGGGAAACCAATCAATAGAAAATTTATCAAAAGTTTTTGGAATTTCTAGAGTTTCATAAAAGCCCTGTAAACATTGACTTTAACCTGTCCCATACTCCTTCCTCGGATTCCTGTGTCTCAAACTCAAGCTCTCCGGCTGTGGTCTCGTACTGTTCCTCCATTAACGTTTCATTCTCCAAGGTGATGTTCTCCGTGACTGTAAAGGTATCCTCCAAGTCTTCAAACTCCTGTTCTACCGATGCCTCTACCTCGGTTATCGCCTGTGTTACTATCTCTTCGTCTCCGGGAGCTTCTACCTCAAAAGTTATCTCTACTTCGTCTTCGGAGATCCTCTCAATACTTCCTTCCATAGTGTATCCTCCGGTAGCTGCCGTATAGCTTGCCTCTGAGTCTATCATGACTCCGTCTTCCGTCTCTGTAGCCTCTGTATCGATATCTGTCTCGCCTATCTCCAAACCTGAGACGTTAGCTGATACCATCAGACCGGCAAAGAGGATCAGTATCAAATGGATATTTTTCTTATTCATAACCAATTATTGTAACCTGTTCTATTAAAAGTAGAGCTTTTGTTCGCATAAAAACGAACAGAAATAGAAATTATAATAGAAAGTAAGGTTGAAAGAGAGGAAGTTTAGTCTTCCCTTACGTACTTCCAGTCTTCCGGAATATTGCCTTCATCTCTGTGGTACTGAGCTATCCTTCTGATCTTTGCCTCTGTCAGCTCTAAGGTTCTTTCTGCGTCTAAATCCTTTGGATTCTCCTCCAGATGGTCTTCGATCGACTCTGCTTTCTTCACTAAATTCTTCAGGTCTTCAGGGATCTGTTCTTCCAAACCTTCCTCTTCAAGTATCTCGGTTATAGTCTTATCTGTTGCCTGTTTTACGCTTGGAATTCCGTACTGATCTCTTAGCTCCATACCTATCTGTGATGGGTCATTTCCGTTTTTCTTAAGCTTTACGACAAGGTCTACAACTTCTTCCTCATCGTACTCTACCCATCTAGGGTTCTTTTTATTTACAGGTTTAGAAGATCCTGAACTTCCGCGTCCGTCTGAATGCATACGTGTCATTTTCGTGTTCACCTAATGATCCGGATCAGCTTCCACCTTTCCGGTCTACCTTAGTTGTGTCAACAAATTCTTTTAAACAAGTCTCTGATAGAAGATAGAGTAGGCTCTGAAGATCCGGAGGAAGAAACGTCTATATACATGAAAGTGGTAATTCGGTCCCTTCTAGGTACTGAGGTTGAGGCAGTGTTTCTTTAACTTTTGACGGTCTTTGAGATGTCGGATTTAGGTTCTGTTGTTTGACATATAAAACAGTTGTTTGATAATTAAGACATATGTTTGATTCCCGAAACGAACGTCTGGTTGCTGAAACAGTGTTCCGAAATCCTGATAAAACGTACTATGTTAGAGGTTTGGCGGATGAAGTAGGATTAGCGCCTTCCACAGTATCTAGAATGGTAAACAAACTTGAAAAAAAGGGTTTGATAAAAGTAAAAGATAATAATATTAAAAAAGAGATAGCTACTGTGGAAGATCAAAAGTTTCGAGACTTTAAGAGATCCTATAATATTTTTAAGCTTTATAATACAGGGCTTGTCGAAGATCTTTATCAGGAAACTGTTCCTGAAGCAATAATATTGTTTGGTAGCTACTCAAGAGGTGAGGATACAGATAACAGCGATGTAGATATAGCTATAGTAAATGGAAGAGAAAAGGAGAAAGATTTTGAGGAATACGAGAAAGAGCTAAGTAGAAGGTTAAGTATTCATAATGTACGACTGGAAGAAGCTGATCAAAACTTTATCGAAACACTTGCAAATGGTGTAGTACTAAGAGGTTACTTGGAGATATGAAGGATTTTAACGAACTTAAGAAGGAAGGTAGAATAAAATCTGTAAGCATAGACAAATCAAAGGCTAAAGGCCTTCTAAAGCGATCAAAAAGAAGATTTGAAAACCAAAAACAAAGAGAAATAGATCCTGACACTGCCTTTGAGGTGCTCGAAAATGTTTACGAATCAGTTAGAGAATCAATCGAAGCAGGAATGGCTGCTGACGGATACAGTTCTGACGATCATGTCTCTGTTATTGCTTATTCTAAAGAAAAACTTTTTTTAGACAGGTCGGAAATTAACAAGCTACATAAGTTCCGAAAGTTGAGGAATAAGTCGCGTTATGAAGCCAAAGATATAAAGAGAAAAGAAGCTGAGGATATAATAAGCTTTGCTAAAGATGTTTTACCTAAAATAAGAAACAAAGTACAGTCCAAGTTATAAATTATGTTCTTGAGGTGTTTAGCCTGTTAAGATTGAAAAGTTGCGATTGCGCCTAAAGCGAAGTTAAATCGGTTACTTGTACCTACCTCTCTGCTCAACTTCTTCAAGCTGTTCAAGCACTGTCTCTGAGTCCTCGTATTCTCTGTAACCGTCAAGAAAGCTCTCCCATGCTTTTTCCGCCACTTCCGGGTGTGAAGAACGGATTACCTGCTTAAGTAGATGTATATCAACTGCTTTGTCCTCCTCTCTCTTTGAACGGAAGGAAAGGCCGAAGTCTATAAGATATACCTCTTTTTCAGATGACAGGATAACGTTGCTGGTGGTGAGGTCCCCGTGGATTATGTCCAGGTTGTGGAGCTGGGCTATACTCTCTCCAAGCTTTTTCATCACGTTAGTTTTGGATTTTATAACATCTTTTAGGTTATTGCCTTCAATTCTTTCCATCTCTAGGACCGAGGTATCTTTCTTCTCGGTCTTAGGTATCTTCAGGTTATGTCGCCTGGCCTCTTCCATCAGGTTTTTCTCTTTCTTGGTTCTCTTCTCTCTTATCTTTTCATCCAGATCTTCGTGGCGGTATTTCTTGGATTTTCTCCTCTTGACAACCTTTTCTTCTTTTATCTCGACATCTGCTTCAGCTCCTTTCTTCCGGTTCATAATCTTCTACCTCTTTCCTAATCTCTAAAAGGTTTTTACGTCTCAGCTCATTGACATATTCATCGTCCTGTTGAATTCTGAGGATATGTTCTTCAAGCTTACCGGCTGTCAGTATCTGAGGGACAATTACATACAGCGCTCCGTTCTCTATCATTCTTTCAGCTTCCTCTAGGTTCCCGGCCCTCAGAATCTTTTCTGCATCTGTTTCAAGCGTAAGTATGCTTCTAGAAACTTCGTTGAACGGTGCTGTAGAGACGATAAGCTTTGCATCTTCCTTTCCTGCAAGTTTCCAGGTTTCAGTGTTCAGGGCATTTCCGTATACATAGTTTTTATCTTTCTCCCTTAGCTCTGCGACCTTTTCGGGATCATTTTCAATTATTATATGGTCTATCCCTTCTTTTTCAAGGGTATCCGAGATTATCTCTCCCTCTGTATCAAAACCTAGGATTATCATATGGTCCTTCATCTGTTTATCCATCTCTGCCTCAGGCATCAGCTGTTTTTCTGACTCTATAATGCTGTATCTATCTAATGTCTCGAATATTCTATGTTTGTAGACGCTTGTGTATGTAGAAGTTACCATGCTTATTGTAGTGGCTAAAATAATTGCTTGGAATACCGGTTCAATAATTATATTTAGTATCTGCGCTTGTATAGCTATTATTAATGCAAATTCGCTTACTTGGTCTATACCTGTAGCTGTTAGGAATGCTGTACGTGAGTCGTACCCTTGGTGGATAAGGGATAACGTGAATAAAGCAGGTTTGATCAGTAATGTGAAGATCAGTATGCTCAGTGTAATCATCAGTGTAAATCCGGAAGGTACGCTGATCAATGCGCCTAGAGTCACGAAAAATATTGCTGAGAAGAAATCTTTCAAAGAGCCCATCGTGTCGATTATCTCAAGGTTGTGTGGGAACTTTGCCACGGCTATTCCTGCTGCAAACGCTCCTATGATCATCGATAGGCCAAGGTATTCGGATACTGCTATAAATATAGTTAAAGATGATATTGATGTCAACATCAGCAGTTCAGAGGAGCCTTTTGCTTGTCGGGCTATAAAGTCGAAGATATATCTACGTATGAATAAGGCTGACATAATTAAAGCTGCTGCGTATCCAAAACGGATCGTTATATCAGTAAATCCTAGCCCGGCCGAAGATATGACTACAAAAGCGGCTATACCGATCATGTCCTGAATTAGATGGGTAGACTCTGCTAACCTGCCATGTATAACGTTGAGATTTTTCTCTTTGGAGATTAATTCTAGACCTACTAAAGATGAGCTGAGGGTGGCTGCAACGCTGAAATAGAATGAATGCAGGTGGTTAAGTCCTAGCACTGCGGCAAATGAAAAGCTGAGCACTCCTACCAGTATTATTTGAAGACTGTTGACTGTTAGAGAGTCGTACTCTACTTTCTTTAGCTTTTCAGGGTCGAACTTTACCCCGAAGATAAATATAAGAAACGCTATGCCGAGCTGGACGAAATCAATCAGCTCGCCCTCTGAAATGAAAGGGGAGGCTAGAATTCCTGCCAGTATGTAAGCTGGTATAGCGGGCTGATCGAATCTGTTAGCTATAAGCAGTGTTAATGCTGAGGCCACAAATATGTATGTCAAAGTGAAAACAAGTTCAGCCATCCTGTCTGTCCCTCCAGTAAATACGTTCTAGGTTTTCTTCTATCTTTTCATCAAAGAGCTTGTTGCCTTCAGCGAACTCCTTAAGTAGCTCGGCTACTTCTTCGCCCGCTATCTTATTCTCCATTATTACATAGTCAGCTCCTCTTTCATAAAGCTCTGCGGCTTTTTCAAAGCTATCTGTGCTGAGGAAGGTTACGGTCTCTTCTTCAGTCTCTCTCAGTATCTGGTGCTGTCTCATTATGTCCTTTTCGACAGAGAGAACAAGCTCTGCGGTGTCAAAGGAGCCTGATTTCCTTATCTCCGAATGTCTAAAATCTCCGTAGATGTACTCAAGATCCTCGTTGCTGAGCTCTTCAACGTTATCTGGGTTTTTATCTATGACTATTATGTCCTCATAGTTTTCCTTTAGCGTAGGCAGCAGGTCCCGAACTGTCTCATTGTATCCTATAACCACAGCATGGTTATCGAACTTCTTTATGTCAACATCACTTTTTTCATCTGACTTGAATCTTTCTAAAAGATGTTCAACTTTCAGGTAGATTTCATGGTTGTAATTGATAAGGTAGGAAGAGACTGTCATCGTTAAGAGGGCCATAAGGCTTAGATATCCTAGAATGTCGTTGCCTACGTATCCTTGGGAGACTGCTAGGGCTCCTACGACAAGGGAGAACTCACTTACCTGTGTCATATTGATGCTGCCCAGGAATGATGTCTTAGGTGTGAAGTTCTGACGGTCAATTAGGTAGAACATTATTAGGAAGTTCCCTACCATAAGCACAGCAGAGGCGATAACAGCTTCTTTCCAGTAGATGAAGAGGTTTTCAGAGGTCAGCTGGAGTCCGATGCTTGAGAAGAACACAACTATGAAGAAGTCGGTAATAGGTCTTATCCTCTCCTTTAGCTCTTCTCTGTACGTTACCTGGCCTAGTCCCAGCCCTGCTAGGAAAGCTCCTACTTCAACCGAGAGATCCAGCTTTATAGTTAACGCTGTGAACAGGAAGGCCCAAGCAACGCCGTGTATAAAGAATGCGTGTTTATCGTTGGCGACTTTGTTAAACATAGTCGGAAGGAAGTACCTTGAAGAGAGAAGGGATAAGCTTGCAACCCCTGCCATCAGTAAAAATATCTTTGTAAGTGTAAATCCTATCTCTCCCGGGTTAGATAGTGAGTCAGCACTGAAAAGAGCTAGTATAATCACAAGATAAATGTCTTGTAGTATCAACACCCCTACATCGATCTTTCCAGGAAGGGTTGTTATCTCATTCTTATCCGTCAGAAGCTTTACTATGACAGGTGTTGCCCCGAATACGGTACATAGAGCTATAACAACGGTCTCCATCATTGTAAATCCGAGAAAAATTGGTATAATAAAAGCCAGGCTGGTCTGGAGAACTGTCTGCCAGACCGCAATATTTGTAACGGGCCGTAGTATCTCCTTGATCTCTCCGAGATTCATCTCGATTCCAAGCAGGAACAGAAGAAATGCGAGTCCAAGCTCAGACATCAGCTCTATAAGATGGGACTCTGTTACCAGGTTCAGAAATACGGGTCCTAAAAGCAGTCCTGTAAATATATAAGCCACAATAGACGGCTGATCGGTCTTTTTAGCAATAAAACTAAGAATGGTTGCTGTTATTATCAACAGGGCGAAATCATATGCTATTGCGGCTTCTGCACTCATATTTTAGACCACTTCTTCAATTTCCTCCCGGCTGACCGGGCCTTTACGGTGTAATTCTAGCTCGCCGTTATTAACTTCTACGATTGTAGAGGTGTCGGAACGGTCTAGCTCCCCTCTATCAATGATGTAATCGACTTTGTCGAGAAGCCGGTCGGAAATATCTTCAATACTGTAAGAAGTCTCTCTGCCTGAAATATTGGCGCTTGTAGCGGTGATAGGTCCTTCCTCCGCTAACTTTCTACATAACTCTGATCCTGGTATCCTGAAGACAAACTTACTGTTCAGGTTTTCAGGTAATTTCTCCTCCTGTTTATCTACCACTAATGTCAAAGGTCCTGGCATGAACTCTTCTACTATCTTTCTTTCCCTCTCTGAAAGTTCTGAATAACGTTCCGCCTGTTCAAGAGATGATACGATTGTGGTCAGACCTTTCTCACTCGGCCTTTGTTTTGCCTCATACACCTTCTCCACAGCTTCCTTATTAGTTGCATCAACAGCTATGCCGTAGGCAGTCTCAGTTGGGAAGATAACTAATTCGCCTTCTTTTATCACTTTTTTAGCTTCTTCAATCTCAGTTTTGTCTACCATTCTACGTCCACCTCGTCAGGTCTCCAGTTTGGTCTTTTCTCTGAGTCTTCCAGCTTGGTCTCTCTACCGGCTTTCATCTCTAATCTGCCTTGTTCAGCTATCATAACTCCGTTGTCCATGCAGTACTCAGGAGGTGGTACGTAAGCTTCAGCTCCTCTCTGCTCACACATCTTTTCAACCATCTCTCTTAACCTGGAGTTCATCGCCACCCCTCCTGTCAGTAATGCTTCTTCTGAGCCTTCCTGTGCCATTGCACGTTCTAAAGCCTCTACAACCGCTGCATATGCATGTTCTTGGAATGAGTTGGCTAGTAATTCATCGTCTACATCTCCGATCTTCCTCTGAGTCTCCGTTACTAAACCTGAAAACGATAAATCCATTCCCTTAATCGGATAGGAAAGCTCTACTATCTCTTCAGTTTCCTCAGCTAGCTGTTCAAGCTCAGGCCCTCCGGGATGTGGATAGCCCATCTTCCTCCCAAGTTTATCTAATGCATTACCTAGGGCGATATCAAGCGTCTCCCCGACGATTCTATACCTTCCTGATCTCAGATCTAGTATCTGTGAGTTTCCGCCGGAAAGGTAGAGCGTGGTAGGGTCTTCGGCATCGGTAGTTCTGATACCTATAGAGATATGTGCGAGGCAGTGGTTGATTCCAACCATAGGTATACCGTGTTTGTCTGAAAGAGTTCTTGCTATTACAGCTCCTATATCAAGACACTGTGGAATCCCTGGACCTTGTGCAAACGCTATACCGTCCAGTTCATTTATTTCCATATCTGCTTCCTGTTCAACGTTGTGA
Source organism: Nanohaloarchaea archaeon PL-Br10_U2g16 (assembly GCA_001563995.1). Classification (GTDB taxonomy): domain Archaea; phylum Nanohalarchaeota; class Nanosalinia; order Nanosalinales; family Nanosalinaceae; genus PL-Br10-U2g16. Next base: position 11,868 of record LKMV01000008.1, on the reverse strand, counting down.
AGAAGCTCCATCGCATGCTGGTAATGGTGTTCAGCGGCTTTTCTGGGATGGATGCCGCCTTCCTCCGGCTCAAACATATCCTTCTGGTTGGCTAGTATCTCCTCGTCTGAGACGATTCCTAGGCCTAAAGTGTGGGCGGTTGACTCAATCCCGAGAACTTTCATGAAAAACCTTTAGATGTGTAATTTGAAATAGTTGATAGCCTCAAATCTTCTCGACTTGGAAACAGTCTGCCTTTTTTCTAAGCTCTTGATCCAGTTTGAAAAGCTGTTTCACTATCTCCGAGTCTTGGTTCAGCTTATATAATGTCGTCTTTCCGTATTTTCTGGATTCTTCTACAGCATCCATATCTTCGATCCTGCTCCAGTGTCTGTGAACAGTTGACTCCGCCATTCCTGTAACCTCGGCTAAATCTTTCTTTGAATAATCCATAGATGGATGATCCATCAGCACGTTCAGTATTTTCAGTACTGAGGACTCTCCAAGAAAGTTCTCAAGTAAGGTTTCTTCTTTCATAGAAATAGTTTTCTTAATGAAACTTTTAAACTTTTGTTGGTAAAAGCTTTGAATTAGTTTAATTAAAAACTATAACTTGGCGTGTATAAATTTCCTTTATCAGGTTTAAATACGGCTTTAAATCGGTATGATAGATGATAGCTATCTGAAGAGGAAAGCTATCCTGATTGAAGGTATGGTAAGAAGGAGACAGTGGTCTATGAGTTATAAGACTGTGGAAGATACAGTATCGAAGCTCCCTAAAAGAAGGAGGAAGGATGCAGAGGAGATAATAGATAATATGGTGAATGAAGGCTGGGCTGAGTACCATAAAGGCGGAAAATGTGTCTCGCTCAGATCTACTAAAAGGTCAGAAATCAGAAACTTTCTAGAAAAACATAGCGATATGGAGGGCTGGATGTTAGAGACTCTGTTCTAGAAATTCAACTAATTTTTCAACTGCTTTCTGTCTGTGGGAGTTTTCATCTTTCTGTCCGGGGTCTTCTCCCCATGTCTCCTCGGATCCGTCAGGAAGGAACATAGGGTCGTATCCGAAGCCTCCATCTCCACGGGGCTCGACGATTTCTCCTTCAATAGTTCCTTTGAAAACCTCGACTTCACCATTATCATCATAAAGTCCGATAGCAGCCCTGAACTCGGCACTGTTATCTCCGTCGATAAGATCCAAAAGTTTTTCTTTCCCAACCATCTTGTCGAAAGGAGCGCTGTAAGCTCCCGGGAAACCGTTCAGTGAATCTAAGAAAAGCCCGGAGTCGTCAGCTATTAAGAAACCGTCTTCTACAGTATCAACTTTTTCAACAGCCTGTTCTATCTTTGCAGTTACTATTTCCTCTAAGGATTCGGATTGGGGCTCGACGGTATCTACATCAAGCTGTACTACTTCAAATCCTGTTAGAATGTTCTGAAGATGTTCAACCTTTCCGCTGTTACCGGTGGCAAAGTATATCTTCATATCTACCGGTTTGAAAGTGAAGATTTACTGATGTTTTGTGTAACCGCATTTACCGCAGCTCTTCCTGTCCTCATGCTCTGCAAGGAAGGAAGAACATCTAGGACATTTCTCCTGATCTGTTGAACCGTCCTCATCATACTTCTCCCATCTTTCTACCATCTCATGTTTAGCCATTTTTCTCACCTCTAATCTAGCTGGTTCTCCAGCCATTCTACAAGTGTAGCACGGTTTTTGTTCTGTTTCTCAGCCTTTAGAGCTGCATTGAAGTCAGGATCATCCATTTCGTTCAGTTCATCCTTTGCATCTGTGATTGTTCCTGATACAATCTCATCGTACTCGCTATCAGTACTTTCTGAAGCTGACGCTTCTGTAGCTTTCTGCTCTTTCTCTGGCTCTTCTTCCAGCTCCTCATCGTATTCGAAGTCTTGGAATACTTTCAGAGTTGCTTCGGATTTCTTACTACCGTATCCGGTGTAGATTGAGTCTACTTCAATCTTTTCGGTATCTAGATCGTTCTCTGCTGCAACACGGTTTTTCACATCTTCTTCCGAAGGTGTAGATTCTCCCTCGTGTTGAATTTCTACCTTTACCTTGTTTCTGTCAAGTAAAGGATTGTTTCTTACAGAAGTGATTTTTGATTCCATTATTTTTCGCCTCCGTCTGCGTTAACTTTGTCTTTGAAACTGTTCATAGTATTTTTACCTCGTTCTTATAGCGTACTTGCCCGGTGTCTTGATTTCAAGTCTTTCAGCGATTTCCGAATCTTCAGGATCATAAATCACTACTAGGCCGCTCCAGGAGTCGGATAAGTCATTGTTTTTACATACAGGACATTCTGAAGAGTCCTCTACTATTCTTTTACATTCTTTACATGCTTTATCGCTCATTGTTCGTTATCCTCTTCTTCCTCTTCCTCAGCTTTTTCTTCTTCGTACTGTTCAACCCATTCTTCCTTTCCAAGCCCTGGCTGTCTCATTGTAAGGTTGATCTTGTTTGTGTCCTGACTGTCCATCGATGCTGCAATAATCCTTGCAGTGACCACGTCACCTATTCCAAGTGTGAAATCCCTCTCTTCTGAGACAAGCATGGAGTTTTCTTCGTCCAAGTTTACATATTCGTCCATTATCTGGCTGACGTGGCATAATCCGTCGAAAGGACCTATTCTGATAAATGCTCCGAACTCTGTGATGTCCACGACTTCTCCAAATACTACTTCGTGAAGCTCAGGTTCAAAGATAAGTGCTTCGAACTCTACATCGTAATGAACTCCTGCATCTTCTGGTTTGATATCTCCGCCTTCTATCGAGTTTACCTTTTCTACTGCGATTACAACTCCGATTTCAGGATCGATCCTGCCTTCTACTTCGGACTCTAGACCGGCTTTGACGCTCTCGTCTACATCCTCTCCGAAGTGCTGGGGCGGTACTCTTACCTTATCCTCTATTGTCAGCCTTTTGTACATCAGTTTTTTACCTCTTAGACATATACGGGATGGTTCGCAAGCTTTAAATTGGGTCTGTGGAGATAACCTGTTCAGAGGTTCTGCTCCCTTCCCTGGACAACCTCCAGATACTTTTTCTGCCTTATGATCATCACAGGGTTACCTTCTCCAAGTATACTGTCCTTCAGCTCCTTGTCGTTTGTAGCTATGGTGTACTCTCCTGAAAGCCTTTCAAGTAGATAATCGACGTCACCTTCTCCCTCTGTCTCCAGCACTTCTATATCTTGAGTCTCAATTAATTTCTCCACGAGATCTCCGTACTTTCCGCTCTTTATACTTTTTGCCTCCTGTAATGCATCGTCTATGGTGTAAACTTCGGCATTAGGATAGATACGTTCTATCTCATCGAACAGATTTATCGATAGCTGGAAAGGAGCTACCAGAAAATTGGCATCTAGTATGATTTTTGTTTTCATATTTAAAGATTCTCCACGTCTTTCTGAAGTTTTTTACCGTATTTTAATCTTATCCGGGAAGCTTCTTCTTTTGAGAGCTCAGATTTTTCAGGTATTTTCTCTGATTCTGGAGAGGTATCTCCGGACTCAAACCCTATACTCTCAAGATAATTTTGAACATTATAAGTTAAACCTGAATCGATTGCCTCTCTAGAGACCTTCTTAACCTCTCCAAACTCAGGTAGATCGTCTTCATTACGTATTTCCAGTACTTTTTTAATATTTTTAAGCAGTTTTAAAGATTTCGAAGGAAGCGTTATGTCCGGAGAACGCCATTCTATAGTATTGAATTCTTTTCTTAATCTTATAGGCGTCCACAAAGAATCTTCAGGCTTAAAATTATCTTCAAATCTTTTTTCTGTTACTCCTTTTTCCAAGGCTTTTTCTCTGAATGTTTCATAGCATTCTGTTGCGTTTTCTTCCCATGACTCCAACTTGCTGTAGCTCCATAGCTGTCCATGTTTTGGAAAATCTCTATAACATCTGTCTCTATAGCTTTTAATTCTTGAAGAGCTTGCTAGAGGTTTTCCCTGTATGTAAGGCGATGAGTTGGCAACAGCTAGTGCCGGATCTAAAGATGTCAAAATTTTCATCTGTTCAACAGGATCTGTCTGCTCAAAATGGAAATGTAGTCCTGCAACCCTTTTAGCATATTCGATATTATCTCCTACTACTTTTCTCTGTATCTCTGATCTATCTGACTCGACATGGTTTATAGGCCCTGCATTTAAGGGTGTACCCAAAGGAACTAACTTCTTGTCGGCATCGTCTGCTTTTTCTAATGCCTCCTCAATCTTCCATTTGAGCTCTTCTCTTACCTCTTCTACAGAGTTACATGGTGTTGATTTTATCTCTAGTAACGGTTCTACAAACTCCGGCTCTGCAAAATCCAGATCTGAGGATATATCTTCGCAAGGACACAATCTCCCGTATTCATCTACCGTCCAGAACTCCATTTCAACTCCTATCAAGGCTAAAACATCTACTCCATAGTTCGTTCATGCATTCTCTCAACGATTTCTAATATTATGTCTTCTCCAAGAAGCTGGTTGAGTTCTTCGCTAAAACCGAAGGATCCGTTTATCTCCAGTATGTATATTCCGTCTTCAGTATCTATCATATCTAGGCCACAGATGTCAAAGCCTGACGACCTTGCAGCTCTCAACGCTATATCTTTCATTTCTTCGGTAACTTCGCTTTTCTTTCTCTCTCCGCCGCCTGAGATGTTGGATCTCCAGTCGTCGTCAGGACCTGATCGTTTATAACCTGTTACGTAATCTCCTATCACAATCACTCTGTTGTCTGTACCGTTATGCTCTTTGTACTCTTGGAGACATATGTCCTGTTCGAATGCTTTCATTGTGTCCATTACAGGTTTTAGCTCTTCTTTGGACGAGGCTCTCATCACTCCTTCTCCTCCGGCACCTCCGATTGTTTTCATTATTACAGGGTAGCCGAGTCTTTCAGCTGCCTCTACTGCTGTCTCCGGCGAGAGGGTATAAACACTGTCAGGAACCTTTACTCCGTTTTCAGCTAGTATCTTCATGCTGTAGAACTTGTTTGCCTCGTATGCATAAGTATCGTTATCGGCTTGAGTAACCACACCTTCCTCGTTCAACAGCTCAGCAATATGTTCTGAAAACATCTTATCCTTGTCTCCTGTTCTGATGTATACTGCATCGTACTCTGTTAGATCTGCTTCCTTGTAGAGAACTTTATTACCTTCCTCGGAATGTAAAAAGGTCAGTCCTTCTACCGGTGCAGCTAGAACTGTATCAAAAAGTTCTTCCGCTCTCTCTATCATTAACTGGTGCGTGGTCGATATATCTCCATATATGATAGCCATCTTCATCATTGATCCACCATCGCCTTTTTGACCTGTTCGAAAGCGTTTTTACCAGAGATCTCTGTATACATCTCTAGATCAGGGTTAGGGTTTACATCCACAACCTTTCCAGAGTTTACAAGTATTTCGGCTACTGAGGTACCTATAGATCTTTTAGTGGTTAATACTAACTCCTCTAGTCCATTACCTACATTGGAGTACTGCAGATTGTCTTTTGTTATCTTCCAGCCGTCTGATTTATCTTTCAATGAGATTATATTATCTCCGGTAACCAAAAATCTATACTTTTCTCCTTCGTTATATTCGGACAGCACTATGACATCCTCTCCGTACTCTGTTCCCTCGACAAACTCTTCTACCTCTTCCTGATCTTCCAGTAGGTTTATCTCGGTCTCTTTCCGGTTTTCAAACTTCCTGCCTATCATCGGTGTTTCAAGATGTTGCCCTATGTTTCTAACTGACTTCTCAGATGCTATTACTGCAGATTTAGGCGTTTCAATTTCCTTTTCATTAAGTACGTGGTGGAGATAGTTCTTCTTAGCCATTATGAAAAAGCCTGTAGAGGATACGTTTGTCTTTAATCCTTTTTCCTCTATCATTTCCAACAGAACTCTGCCGAAAACAGCGTTTTTCTCAGGTATCTCTGCGTAAACTCCATCAAACTCGGATATAGATTTTCCTTCAAACTTTACATCATTCTTAGTCTTTATCACTTCTGGAGACAGCTGTTCGAGGCTAACATGTGACTTATCTTCAAACAGCTCGTCAAAATGAGAGCTCTCTTCATTTGATATCTCAAGCAGCTTCATTAGACGGTTCACTCTTCCTCTTCTTTTTTAGAGGGTTTCCAGAGCCTGTTTATCGGTTCTTCATCTCCCCATTTCTCCATGTATCTATCGATCGAGTTAGGTGTTGACTCCTTCAGTACACGACCTCTTCTCAAAATCTTCCTGAGTTTTGACTCTAGAGCTTTTGATAGGCCGTCATAATAGTTCCTATCGCTGTATATCAGATCTTTCTCAATCCTCCAGTGAGCTGTGGTTCCTTCAGGAGCCATTACTATGTATCCTCTCTTATGGTCGTACTCGGACATAGCTTCCTTAAGCCTGTCTTTATCTACGTAGTAGACTCCTCCTGTCTCCGGATTAGGATCCATTACTAGAATCTCATTTTTCTCAACCCCTACAGAGAGCACATAATGTCCGGTTGTTGCCTCCGGGAACAGTGCCGGCTTGTAGAAGTTAGGTATGACTAAGGCTCCGTCATTGAACCATGTCTTGAATTCATCTCCTAAGTCTGTAATCTTGTCGTAAGGTATCCACTCTGCCTTAACTTCATCTTCAGTTAGCTCTTCTATCGCTTTTATCATATCTTCTTTCTCAGTTCCTTGTCCAACTTCACATCCTGCTTTTTCTCCTATCTTCTCCTGATCAAATCTGTATCCAAAGATTTCCAGACCCATTTCAATGGAGGCGGGGCCACAGAATGAAGGATTCTGAGCAACAAAATGGTTCTTAATCTCGTCCAATGTCTCAATATCTCTCTTGGTCTTTCTGAAACCTATATCTCCTTCCATGATATTTCTGTTAGGCACTACCTTTAGATTTCCGTCTTTGGTGTCTATATTTGTGCTGAAAAGTGATAGGCTTGTAATCTCGCCGGTGTCTTCACCCATACTGATTTCCTGTCCGGGTCTAATATAGCTAGAGCTCTTTAGATAGATGCCGGCGGCGTAGTTTTGGAATAAGTCCTTAAATCCGTAGAAGAGCAGACCTGCAATTAGAAGTGCGGCAGCCCAGGATGAAGCTGTGATAAACTCTCTAAGGAATGTGTCGCCTATTCCAAGCATTGCAAATACTAGCTGTAAAAGTACCAAGTATAGAAATCCTTGAATTACTAAAAGGATTACTGAAAGTGCTGTCTCTGATAAACCTAGCTCTCTAAAGTAAGCTTTAACTCCTGAAGATGTCAGGAAGTTCTCTGCTATCTCGGAGAAAAGTTTTATCCCTATGAAACCTAGTATTGCTATCAGGATAGCTGATAAAACTTCGGGTAGTTCGATAGGCATTATCTCTGTTGCATCAGCGGTTAAACCTGCATTAAGATAGATTAAAGCTATTACAATCGCAACTCCGTCAATAAGGTATGATAGGTTTTTCACCTTACTGTTTCTAGTTTCTACAGCTTTCTTTGTCTTCTCCTCATTGTCTGCCCAGTGCTTCTTCATCAGATGGGTTAAACCTTTTACCCCTAGATGGGTAACGGAAAGAAATACTATGACAAATAAGACATTTAGAACAGGATTTTCCGCGGAAAGAAGGTTTATCAGCGGTGAAAAGGCTTCAATCATATCCATCAATCAGGTTGCGGGTATTAAAAACCTATCTGTTTCACTCTGTTGAAACAATCTTTCCATAGCCTATAAGTCTCCATCTGGAGCCTATCTGTCTTGAAATCGCTAGTCTATCTCCTTCCTCGGCACATACCGGCACTTTTAGATCTGTCTTAATAACCTTTCCTGCCTGTGTTACTATGCCGGCAGATTTTTTGGTTCCGACGTTCAGCATCAGAGGCTCGTTTTTTCTTATAGGATCGATTTCTTTCTCGTCCTCAGATCCTACTACTGTGTCCATAAGCTCTACCTCTATCTCTAAGAACTTGGTTACGTCAGGAAGTTCGCCTTTCAGACCTAAAACGTTACCTGATAAACCGTCAGACTTAGTCATTGAAGGATCAAACTCGGTCTCAACAGCAAGAAGCCCTCCCGGACTTCCTTTTTCTACAGGCTGGTCGCCCTGAAAAATCCTGGAAACTGTTGTAGTTACGGTTTCCCATTTATCTTCTCCGACCTTTATTCCTGGCTTTATCTCAACTTCTTCTCCTTTTTCCAGCTCACCTTTTACAAGGCTTCCGCCGGCTACTCCACCCTTGATCTGATCTATCTCTGATCCTGGCTTGTTGATATCGAAGGAACGTGCAAGTAACATCCTAGGATCTGACTCTGTATCCCTTTCAGGTGTCGGTATCTCCGACTCTACAGCTTCCAACAGCGCATCAATGTTTACGCCCTGCTGTGCTGATACAGGAACTATAGGTGCGTCTTCCGCAACCGTACCTTCCAAGAACTGTTTTATCTGTTTGTAGTTCTCCTTAGCCTCTTCCTTAGAGACTTTATCGATCTTATTCTGAACTACTACAATGTTATCAATCCCGGTTATATCTAAAGCAGCTAAATGCTCTCTGGTTTGTGGCTGTGGACAGTCTTCGTCTGCAGCTACTAAAAGAATAGCTCCATCCATTATGGCTGCTCCGGATAGCACGTTTGCCATCAATGTTTCATGTCCTGGTGCATCCACAAGTGAGACTGTTCTTACTTCTTCTCCGTCTCCCTCAACGTTGAGGTCTCCTTCGCCGTCTTTAAAGTATGTGATATCTGCGTATCCTAGCTTAATCGTGATTCCTCTCTTCAGCTCTTCTGAGTGTTCATCGGTCCATTTACCGGATAGGGAGTTAGTTAAGGTAGTCTTACCGTGGTCTACATGTCCTAAAAGTCCTATATTTACTTCAGGAACTCTATCTGTCATAAGAAACTGCCTCCGATCTGGTCATAAGTTCTTTTGCGGTTTGTAATATCATCTGATCTATTCTTCGTCCTCTTCCAGAAGCTCTTCAATAGCTTTGGATCCTTCCTCTACAACCTGAGTGTTTAGCTGCTCTATCTGACCGGAAACTGTGTTTCCTCTAACGGATTTCCTCTTTCTCTCTCCTTTTTCTTTCTTCTGAATTCCCTGTCCTTCGGTTAGCAGAATTTTCTTTCTCTCAGTTCCTACTATGCTTTTTCTCATCGGGAAGCCGTCTCTGTCAGATCCGCCGGTTATCTTAAGCTTGTAACCGTTCAGACCGATGATGCCTCCATCAAAGGTCTCTCCGATCTTTTTTCCAACTATTTTTGAAGCTTCTTCGGTTTCGATCTGGTATGTTTTTCCGTCCGTATCGCCAACTGTAACTTTCATTATTGTTCACCTGCTCAGTCCCCTTCAGCTAAACTGATTCCGTCCTCGTCTTTTTGGAGGCCTAGGTTTCCGAGCATCAAAACTTTCGGCTCCAATTTTTAAATACCGAGAAGGGTTACGTCTTTTTATTCCGCCGTTCGAAAACCTTATTCATGAGGACCTCGGTGCTGGAAAAGATAGTTGGAAGGTTCCTCCAGATATATGCAGCGGTTATTTTGGCTCCGGTAGCAGTAGGAGTATACTACTCAGAGCCTTTAGTCACTCATTTAGGTTTTATAGTTCCTTCCGTTACAGCTTTGTTTGTCGGAACATTTCTCTCATATGGGAAAACGCTTGAAAGACCGACGGTTATCGAAGGTATAACTGCAACGGTGCTTGGATGGGTTATGGCAATTCTTCTAGGTGCTATCCCTTTCCAGCCGGAGATGACGATGGTGAACGCTGTCTTTGAATCTACAGCAGGGTTGACAACTACAGGGATATCGATGTTAGCAGACCCGGCACAGCTTTCCAACTCGGTTCTGTTCTGGAGAAGCTTTATGCAGTGGCTCGGAGGTCTTGGAATACTTACATTCTTCATAGTGGTGCTGAGGGAGTCGGGAGGGGTTGCCAGACAGCTCTACTCCGCAGAGTCACATAAGACGGATTCGGGATCTATAAGGCCGTCACTTGGCAAGTCCATAGCAGATTTATGGAAGGTATACGGTCTGATGACAGTCTTCTTCGGCCTAGTCTATTATGTTCTTGGCATGCCTTTCTTTGACTCGATCTTACATGTATTCTCAGGTATATCTACAGGAGGTTTCTCCACAAACTCGGAAAGCATAGCAGCTTACAGTTCGGTCCCTATTGAGGTAGCCACCATATTTTTGATGTTGTGCGGAGGTATGAACTTTGTACTGGCTTATAAAGGTATGAAAGGAGAGCTGAAGCAGATTATAGGGAACGCCGAGTTTAGATGGTATATTGGCGGTTTTCTGATAGTTTCCTCCATGGTTTCTCTAGAGCTTATATCTGGAGGAAGCACCGCTTTCGAAGGTATACTGGACGGTGCGTTCCAGACCGCTGCACTTATCTCATCTACCGGTTACTCTACTATGGCGATCACATCTTTCTCAGTCTTCCTCCAGACTCTTTTCATTGGTGTTATGTTTGTTGGAGGCTCATTGGGATCTACTTCCGGAGGTCTAAAGATCTTTAGGCTAAGGGTTATGGTTGAAAACCTTAAATTAAAGCTTAGATCTTATAGGCTACCGAATTCTGCATTAAATAAACCTGTTATAGACGGACAGATCATAGGGAACTCGATGATAAGAACTATATCTGTGCTGTTCTTTGCGTGGATCCTACTTGTGTTTATAGGAACTCTGATATTGGTTTTATTCGAGGATATCAGCTTTATGACAGCTTTATCCGGTTCTGTATCCTCTGCCGGTAACATGGGTCCTGTCTATATGGCAGAAGAGCAGATGGTCGAGCTTTCCACAGTTTCGAAGATAACCTGGATGTTTCTGATGGTGGCGGGCAGGCTTGAGATGTTGCCGGTTTTGGCAATCTTTAATAGTCAGCTGTTCAAAGATTCTAAATGATGTACGTAATCGTCGCAGGTATCAACCCGTTGAGCAAAAAGTTTGTGAAAAAGATGGAAGGGAGCCATGATTTGGTGGTAATAGATGAGGATGAAGATAAATGTGAGAGGCTGTACTCTTCCAGCTCTGCAACAGTAATAAATAAAAATCCGACATCTATACAAGCACTTGAAGATGCAGGGGTAGGTAAAGCCGATGTAGTTGTCTCAACGATGGATGAAGACAACGAGAACATGGTAGTGTGCTCTCTGGCGAAGAAGTACGGGGTCTCAAAAGTAGTTTCCAAGGTGGAGAACGATCAGTACCTCGAAGCCTTCCAGGTAATAGGTGCTGAAGCAGTAGATCATACGGATATACTTCTCTCCGAGTTTCTAAGCACTGTAGAACATCCTTATCTTGTGAAGATAGCCAACCTTTCAGTGAATAGAGAGGTACTGAAGGCGGAGATACGGGAAGACTCTTCTCTAGAAGGAAAGCTTGGATCTGAGATCCCTGAGATGAAAAAGTATCCGGAAAGCTTCCAGATAACAGCTCTGGTAAAGGACAATAAAGTTTTGACAGGAGAGATCAAAGCCGAGCTAAGGCCGGGTGATAAACTTCTTCTGGTTGGGCCCGAGAAGGATAAGAAGAAGTTGGATAGGTTTTTTCAGAGCCGGTAGCACGCAAATAACTTTAAGCTTAACTTTCAGTAAGGGGTTATGACCGCGATTGTCTGGATCAGGAGGTCGATGAGAGAGCACGATAACACTGCTCTAGTTGAAGCTTCAAAGGAGCATGATAAAGTAATACCTTTGTATGTTGTTGACGATGGTTATTTTAGTTCTGAAACCCTAGGTTATCCGAGGGTTAAGTTTTGGAGCGAATCTTTGGTCGAACTGAAGAAGGGTCTGAGGCAGGATGGTAAAGATCTGGTTGTCAGGAAAGGAAAACCGATAGAAGAGCTAAATAAGATTGTCAATGAGACTGATGCGGACGCTGTTTATTATAATAGGGATT
>LKMV01000007.1 GCA_001563995.1 Nanohaloarchaea archaeon PL-Br10_U2g16 | reverse complement strand
TCGGCTGTTATCTCAAGTAGCTCTTCCTCTGTAGCTTCTTCGAAGTCCAGCTCTTCGATCTTTTCCTGGTCTTTAGGCATTGTGAACGGATGGTGTTCGTAGTCGAACTCCCCATCTTCATAACCGAATAGAGGGAAGTCTACTACCCATAACATATCGTTTTCATCAGTATCCGTCATTCCAAACTTCTCGGCCAGATGTCTTCTCAATGTTCCTAGTGCTTGGTTCGCTGTTCTTCTCTCATCCGCGACTATGAATATTACGTCGCCGGCTTCAGCCTCAAGCTCTTCTCTTATACTGTCGATCTTTTCATCTTCTATAAACTTGCCTACAGGAGAATTATAACCGTCTTCCTCTACTTTGATCCATACAAGACCTCCTACTCCTTCATCTGTTACAACTTCTTCCAGCTCATCCATTCCTCTGTTAGAGATCTCTGATGCACTGTCCTCCAGCTTGAAACCTTTTACAACCCCGCCTTCGGAAACTGTGTCGGAGAATACGTTGAAGTCGGAGTCCTCCACCATGGAGGAGAACTCATTTAGGATCATGTCATATCTTCTGTCAGGTCTATCTGTTCCATACTTGTCCATCGCTTCTTGATGTGTTATTCTGTCAACAGGAGTGTCAAACTCTACGCCGAACGCTTCTTCGGCACCTCTGGAAACTGTTTCCTCCATCATTGTGAGGAAATCTTCCTGTCCCATAAATGATACTTCTATATCGATCTGTGTGAACTCCGGCTGTCTGTCTTTCCTTGTGTCCTCGTCTCTGAAACACCGGGCCATCTGGTAGTAACGTTCCATACCGCCCACCATCAGAAGCTGCTTGAACAGTTGCGGAGACTGAGGCAGAGCATAGAAGTTACCCGGCTCCTTCCTAGAAGGTACTACAAAGTCCCTAGCGCCTTCGGGCGAGGACTTGGTCAGGTTTGGTGTCTCAACCTCTACGAATTCATTATTATTTAGATACTCTCTACATGCCTGTGTAAACTGATGTCTTTTCTGTATAGTATCAGATACAGACTGTCTCCTCATATCCAGATAACGGTGCTCCATCCTCAGCTCTTCTCTGATTCCTTCCTGTTTCTCTTCGTCTAGAGAGAAAGGCGGCACCTCAGACTCATTCACAAGCTCAAAGCTTTCTACAGCGACCTCGACCCCACCGGTATCTAGTTCTTCATTAACCATGTCTTCAGGTCTTTCCCTGACCTCTCCTTCGACCTTGATCAGGTACTCCCTTCCAAAGTCGTCAGATTCTGCAAATTTATCAGTATCATCCCCTAGTACGGTCTGGACGATCCCTGCTCTATCCCTCAGATCGATAAACCTTTTTCCTCCGTGATCCCTTATCCTATGGACCCATCCTATTAGTTCAACTTTTTCTCCAGAGTCTTCTACACGTACCTCTCCACACCGGTGAGTTCTTTCCATGTAACAAGACCCACAGACAAGATTGAAATAGATAAGGAGGTACTCTATCAAATACCCGAATTAATTGAAGAATCTTCTTATCTTACGTCTTAAGCCTAAGAACCGCGGAGGATTGTACTCCTTTCCTTCAAGTCCTGCGACAATGTTTTTGAACTCTATAGAAGCAGGTGATAACGGATATCTTTCCGCTAAAGTCTTGTTTTCAAACAGTGCTCTCTTTGCCAACGGCTCATATGGAACATTGCCTATAATATCACTCTCAGTCATCAGCTCAATCTCTCTACCCACAAGCTCTTTCCCAGGATCGAACTCTATCTTGTTAACTATAGTTCCGTAAACAGGAGTCATAGTCTGTTTTGATTTCTCAATTATCTGGGCTGCGTTGATGTTAGCAGTCTGTGTAGGCTCTGTCACAATTATAAGTTTGGTACAGCCATCCATTATATCTATTAAAGGATCAGAAATGCTCGGAGGACAGTCAACCAGAATATAATCTCTTTTTTCAGCAAGTTCATCGAAAACTTCTCCTATATTTTCAGTCGGAGGTTTTATCCTGTCAATTTTTTTGCTTGCGGTTACTGCTTTTATTCCCTGAGGGAACTCTATCTCTGCATCCTCCAGATCTGCGTCCCCTGTCAGAACGTCCTGGAACTTTACAGGATGGTCCTTACTACCTATATGAGCCTCCAGGTTGGATGCTGGAAAATCTGCGTCGACAACTGTTACATCTTTACCCATCTTTGTAAGCTCTACCGCCAGATTGGTACACAGAGTGGTCTTTCCGACACCTCCTTTACCCGATACAAATCCAATTATCTCTTTCTCCGACATTAATAATTCTTAGAACTTCTCGCCATATAAACCTTTGCTCTGTTCAGAAGCTTTAGCTTTGAGTTTAAACCTTGTCAGGCTGTCCGCCGGAACCTAGTGAACGTACCAGTTCAACCAGTTTCTGTTTACCTGAGACATCCTCCGTTTCAGACTGGTCGAAAACTTCGTCTTCCTGTTCCTCGATATCCTCTTTTCCCTCGTTTCCAGAACCTTCAAAGCCGACAGAGTTTTCCGAGTCTGAAACTAAATCCGGTCTCTCAACCAGCTTTCTCTGTGCGCTTACAGGACTGTTAGGTCTATCCATCATTCTCCTACGGTTATCCGATCCTGTCTTACTGTAGGCGACCACGGCTAGAAGCCCTACAAACGCCAGAGCAACTACAGCCAGAATCTCTGAATCTTCCTCCGCCTCTATATCCAGATCGATCTCTGTACTAAAGCTTCCAAGGGATCCGGTGTCAGGTAGGAATCCTTCGGCCTGCTGCTCTTCCTCCGTGCTGTTGCTTTCCCTCTGGTTTATATCTATCGTGACTGTTTCCTCCAGCTGGTCTCCGTTAGACGTTCCGGTAGCTTCAAGCTCTATTTCTTCATCACAGCTGTTTTCCTCACAGTAATCCGATGGTAGAAGTGTTGTTAAAGTAACGGTTACCGCATCTTCAGATTCCATAGTTTCAAAATCATCTGAGAACGTCAAATCGTATAAGCTCTCATCCAGTGTTTTTTCCTCTACCATGGTTTCCGTTATATCCGCATCCCCTGTATTCTCCAACGTGAAAACCGCTGTACTTCTGGAAGACGTATTGACCTCTGTCGGTTCGCCGTCAGCTGCCGATAGCCGGAGCCCTGTAGACCTTACTATATCTATCTCTTCAGCAGAAAGATTCATATCTCCTTCATAACCATCCTTCTCCAGCTCCAAAGTAAAGCTTCTCTGGCCTTCATAGTCAGGAACCTCTAAAAACACCTCAAAGTTTCCATCCTCATCAGTTAACGTTTCAATCTCATTTTCTACCAGGCTGACCTCCACATCAACATCCTCTACAGCTTCTCCTTCCTCATCCACAACGGTTCCTGCCAGACGTACCTCCTCTCCTACCGTGGCCTCATCCATTGAGCTTGTAACCGATTCAAGCTCTAAAGCCAACTCTTCATCTTCCTCTTCTTCCTCATAATCATAATCAAAGTATCCATCATCCTCCTCAGAGTCAGAACCTTCATCACTTTCATCACTGTCGTCTTCTGGCTCCTCCACCCCAAAGCTTATGGTATCATCTATCAGTATCAGCTCTCCTGCTACTGTCTCCAGACTTACATTGAAGTTGTAATCACCTTCATCAAAGGACTCTGACTCTTCAAAGTCCTGAATTCCGTCATCATCTATACTATCTCTGAAGAACTCGTTCTGATCCGCGCTAAATATTATATCTCCTCTGGCATCGGTCTGGGCGCTAAGCTCGAAATCTATATCCTCTCCTTCCTCAACCTCTTCACCGTCCTCCGGAGAGTCTATTGAGACGGACGGATCTGCTTCTTCAAGTATCTCAAACTCCATATTCTTTTGTTCAACAGACTCATAATCATTTTCCGCTGTGATATTCCAGCTGTAATCTCCAGGATCAAG
The DNA here is from genome assembly GCA_001563995.1 of Nanohaloarchaea archaeon PL-Br10_U2g16. GTDB lineage: Archaea > Nanohalarchaeota > Nanosalinia > Nanosalinales > Nanosalinaceae > PL-Br10-U2g16. The sequence continues at coordinate 16,891 of LKMV01000007.1, read as the reverse complement.
CTCGTCGACGGTAAGGTTTACAGAGTCTTGGTATGAGGCATATTTGTCATCCAGAGACGCTATCTCTCCCCCCTCGTCTTCGAGAGTGACGTTGATATCTGTATCTGTTTCGATATCCAGATCAGCTGAAAGATTTACCTTATTAGTATAAGACTTTATCTCGCCATCTTCAGGAGATAAGTTATCCAGCTCCAGCACCGGCTTCTTTACCGTGAAACTCCTTTCCTCTGAGTTTAGATTATCTTCGCCTTCCGAGCTGACGTTCCAGCTGTAATCTCCTGGATCAATCTCTAAGCCTTCTTCCTCCGTTGAAAAGCTCAAGTTCTCTATGTCTTGGACCTGGTTAAAGCTCTTTGAGAATACATCTGAACCGTTGAATATTTTCAGCTCTACATCTTCATCTTCTGTTCTTGCGGTAAAGTTAAAGCTAAGATCTCTTGATTCAGTATAGTTCAGTTCTTCATCTTCCTCAAGTTGTCTTAGCTCAAATCCACGTTCTTTTACCTCGAAAGATCCTTCAAAGAATTCTTTATAACCGTTTCTCTCGGCCTCAACCCTCCATGAGTAGTCTCCTGTACTGTTTAATTGGTCTACAACCTCATAGATTTCACCGCGATCTATTTTTTCATCCTCCAAAAGCAGCGTTTTTTCTCCGTTCTCCAAGCTCAAGTTATGTGTGGTTTCTTCCTCAAAGCCTGTATCGAACTCGAAAGTTACGTCAGAGCCGTTCAGATAATTCTCCTCTGCAGGACTGTTTCTTTCAATCGAGATATCTTCCGACTGCTCTGAGATACGTAGCTCCAGATCCTGAATATCCTGATAATCGGGTTTCAGTCCTGCTTCTTTCTCTTCAGAAGATCCTATATCCAAGACCTCTCTATCAAGAATATCTCCATCCTCTGCTGCCCTTACCACCCTGTAACCTTCATCTTCCCCAGAGTTCTCAACCTTGAGATCAAAGCTCTGTTTTTCCTCCGAGTAACTTAGAGAGCTTATCTTAAAATCTACGTTAGAGTCATCTAATACAGTCAGTCTGTTAGCCTCAGTTTCAACAGTGTAAGCTGAAAGCTCGTATACCCCGGATTCTGAACTATCAGTGTCCAGATGAACGGTTTTGACTTCAGATTCCTGTTCTGTAAGATTGAAGGTCGTCGAGTTCTCTGGAAGAGATTCGGAAACTCCTTCAAACGGTTCAGCTGTAAGATTGACTTCTTTTTCAACATCATCAGTACTGCTAGCTTTTATATCTACTTTTAAAGTTTCTCCGGCTTCTAAAGCTTCATTCGTAGTAACTATTTCTAGCTCAAAATCTTCTTCTGCTGTAACAGAAACTGATAAGAATGCTAAAAATAATATCAAACATATTTTTATAGCTTTCAGAGTTTTCCACCTTTGAAGAAACATAAAAAATCTTTTAAGTTAACCAAACTACTAGAATAAGTTTCTAGGTCGCAAAAACAATAGAAGGCTTTTTTCAGGTAGTTTAACCGTGTTTTCGACTTCACAATAATTAAGTTTAAGTTAGGCCGAATATATACCTAAGGGGAGAAAGAATGTGAAATCAGCTGACCCGGCTTCTCAGTAGTAGCTGTTTTTCTTCTTCTGACGGTAGATGTAGTAAGCTAGGGTCAGCAGCAAGATTACCAGTATCACGACAACCACCCAGATGTAGCTTCTCTCAGTTGTGACCTCCATCTCGGCGACCTCTTGATCCGTCTTAATCAGGAAGTCATCGAACTCTCCGTAATTAATCTCTAAGTCTATTTCCTGATTGTTCTGTATATCCTCTTCATCCAGGGAAGCAGAGATTGTGAGAGATTCTATATCTTCAGGACTTAGCTCAGCAGTTTCTGACGCTAAAGAGGTCTCTATACCGTCAATTTCTAGATCTATCATGTCTGCTCTTACAAAGCTCTCAACCTCGCCGACGTTTTCTACGTCGATTACAAACTCTTCCCTGTTTTCAACATATCTTAACTCTTGGAAAGATACATTTGAATCATCCTCAAGGTCTATTATCGAGATATCGGCCGATCTTGGTGGTTCGAATATACCTTCTTCTTGGCTCTCTATAAACTCGTTAAGAGTGTCAGGACTTCCACCGTAGCTTGTAGTGAAGTTTGCAACACCGTCAGGCTCTATATCCTCTCGATCTATATTCAGGTCATAGGTAATTATCTCGGTGGTACCTGCAGGTATAAACTGTGGCTCTCCATCCGCAACCGTATCTATTTCATCCCCTTCATTGTCTATTATACTTACCAGGCTCGATGCATAGACACCGGTACCCCCCTGGTTCGTGAGTCCTGCTATAAACATATCTTCATCCGGAATGAACTGAGCAGAGGAAACCGTTAGATCAAGGTCTGCTGTAGGAAGTCCGAAAAGCCTAAGACCTCCTACTTCCTGTTGGAAACCTTCTTCCTGGCCCGGTGTCGCGGTTCCGAACTTTACAAACACACCGATATCCCTGCCTTCTGAATCAGCGTTATTGCTTAGTCTCTGTGCCATGCCGCCCATCTGAGGGCCTATAAACTCCGCAGCTTCTATATTCTCGTTTTCAACTATATATTCTTCAATTTCATCCGCTAAAAAGTTTGTACCTGTCAAAAGAACAGGGTTCTCACCGTCCCCTAGATCCGAGCTGATTGTCTCACCATCAGCAACTATAACTGTAGAAAACTCTTCTTCCTGTTCTATCCTCTCTGCAACTTGTACCGACATGTTAAACCTGTTTGATTCAAGTATTTCTTCGTCGGAGTAGACCTCTAACCTTTCATAGATGCCGTCAGGAAACTGTCCTACCAATATAACTTCGCCTTCCCTCTGCTGTACAGCCTCCTCCACATCATCGAGATTGTCTTCCGACGCTATCACGTTTGATCCGTTTATAGATCTAGCTAAGGTGGTAGCAGGAAGAGACGCCGAAGGATCGTTTTCAGGCGTAATAACAAGATTTTCAGTATCCTCATCCAGTAGCTCTGTTGTCGCATCATCGACCTCTATTACCTCTTCGACTGTTATACCTCTAGTCTCAAGCTGGTTGTCAAGGTTTCTGAGGAAAGGGTTCTCTTGAGACTCTATAACAGTGTATTCATTACCCGGCGGAACTTCATTGAAAAGTGCGGAAGCCGAGCTAGTTCTTGTAAAATAAGAGCTTTCATCTTGGTGAGAAGCATGCTGTATAGTTGCATGGACATCCTTCCAGTCCTCTGAGTTAGATATAAAAGAAGCTGAAGCCATAGAAATGAATAAAAGACCTATAATCGCGATCGCCGAAATCTTTAGCTTCTTCATAAAATTAGATAACTCCTTGTATATAACTCTCTATCTATATTTTATAAAACTATGGATAGAGAAACCAGAGCTTTCCTAGCTTTATACTGTTTCTACCGTAAAACTGTAGTCTTCTGAACCGTCTTCCACTGGTAGAAGCAGTTCAAAATCCAGTTCTTCGCCATTAAATCCTTCCGAACCTCTTTCAATCTCTACTACGAAAACAGGATAATCCTCTTCCGTGCTGTACAGGTAATTATTGAAACCTCCACCCGTTTCAAGAGCTACCGTTTCTTCCATTGTACCCACAGGCGGAGAGCTTAGATTACTATAAGTGTTTTCAGCCGATTCAACCCCCTGATTCGGAAGATATTCAGTATCCGCAACCTCGGCAGAAGACTCTAAACCTTCAAGCTGCTCTAGACTACCTAAGTCGACATCAAACTCCTCTCTTACCGCATAAAGTAACTCAGTTCCTTCAGAGCCGCCTTCCTCAACCTCGCCGTAATAACCTTTCCAGTTAACCGCTTGAACCTCTTTATTCAGATCCTGCCTTTCTATATCAGATCCGGATACCTCTGCTGCTACATAACCTGAGAAGGCTAAAGCTGAGACTATCACCGCCATTAAACTTATTATAAAATACGAGACGTATATTTTTGATCCTCTAGTAACAACCATACACAAGTTGTTATCTCTCGGTTAATATTATATTACTATTCTATAACAACAACTGTTTTCCTGTCAGAAGCCTGAAGCGAAACAGTCTAAAATAGTTGAAATACATCTATAGAAGAAGATTCTGAAATCTTCTGATTTCTGAAAAGTCAATCCGTTCTCATAGAAGGTTTGAATACTTAGAATATAAGAAGAAAAGAAAAAGAAAAGGAAATTACGTTTTACGACTTTATGCTGTTGCTTCTGGTGTGATCTCTGCGTAGAAGTCAATCTGCTCGTCATCTAGATCTTCCTGACCCGCCATAAGCTTAAAGTCTACCTCAGTATCTCCATCGTAAGATACACTCTGATCTTCAGTCTCTGCTGTGAAGATCGGATTGTTGTCTGTGTCGTTATCAGCGTACAGGAAGTTAGCAAATTCTGCTTCTGTCTCTAGGTTTGCTGTGTCTGCGCCTGCAACGTCGTCTTCAGGCTGATCAAGTTCATCAGCGTCGTAAGTGTTAGCTATGGAGTCAACTCCTTCTGTTGGAACTCCTTCAAGATCTTCTATACTTTCAGAATCTACTGCTTCTACACTATCGATATCTTCTGATTCGACACCATGTTCGCTAACAACTCCGTATACTGCAGATCCAGCTAAATCTTCTCCTGTCCATTCGTAGAACAGGTTGTCCTCATCATCAGAGAGTGTCACTGTTGAATCCAGATTTCCGAAGAAACCTGCCCAGTGAGCAGTCTCTCTGTCTACATCTACATCTTGCTCTACTACATCTCCTCCTGTTACTTCATTACTCTGTTCTGCGTCTTGGACCTGTGCAGCTCCCATTGCTGCAAATCCTAAAGCTACGAAAAATGCTGTAACTGCTACTAGTGCTTTTTTCATATTTAATTCTCACCTCCGTTTAGAAAGTTTTTCTGTTTAGTTAAAGGGTTTTGAAAAGAAAAATGAATAGAACTAGCTAGGGTACAAGAACTTGTGTCTAGGCGCTGGGATAGAGAAATCCTGTCGACTTCATGCCTTCCGTTTGGTGTTGTGTTCATCTATTTCATCCTTGAAGTCTCCCCTGCCTAAACTTGTTCCCCTTGTACCAATATTACCCGGACCGGTTTATAAATATTGGACAAAATAATCCGGACTCTTTTTGGCTTTAAAGTAAACAAAAAGAAATTCAAAACATATTTTAGGCATATCTAATTGTTTTTAAGTTTTATCAATTTCTATAAAGTTTAGAAAAACATCTGTACTTAGTTAAAACAGCTATATACAAATTTAAACATCGATTAATTACACCGGTTTAACAACTAAACGGTAACCTGGGATACAGAATAGTAACTTTAGTACCTTACTGAATTCAGGCCGTCAGCTCTCTGAAGATCTCCAGTAGCTCGGTTTCCCCTTCAGTCCTTTTTAGGGTAGAAGGCACCCTTATCTCATAGTTGTAGCTCCCGAAGCTTCCTTCGGTCTCTTCCTTAACTCTAGTTCCGAAAACAACCGTGTCCTGTTCCGTCAGCCCATTTTCCTCTTCGTCCTGGTAGAATATAGCTGTAGTAAAGGGCGAGTCTTCTGTAGAGTTGACAACAGGCACCTCCTGTTCGTATCCCGGATAATCCTCAGTCTGTAGGAACTCTCCATCCTCAGCCCAGGTTTCTTCCACAGAGTCCGAGTAACCGGTACTGTTCAGTATCCCGTCGACGGTTTCCAACTGTTCGACCTCTGTTACCGGCTCCAGCTGGTTTATCTTAAACTCTCCATCGACATCTATGAAATAAAGTATCCCGTCGTCCGGCTCTCCGGTAATATCGTACAGTATGTCCTCTTCATCCTCTAGTTCGACCGTTTCCTCAACATTCCCGTAGAAGGCTCCGTACAGAGGCACATCTAACGTCTCAGATAACTGGTTGTTGTCTGTCTCAGTCTCCTCTATCGTCTGGTTAGGATCGGCCTCCAAAGTGACCCTGTTAGGACCTACCTCCGTCTCCCATCTTGTCGTAAACGTCTGCTGGTCCTCTCCAGACGTCTCAAACTCTCTTTCCTCTGTCTTTATCTCTCTGTAATCGCCGTCAAACAGCTGTTCTATCCGTATCTCTACAGGCACATCCGCATCACCATCCTCAAGGTTGCTGACAGAGAGATCAACTTCAACAGTATCGCCTTCGTTTGGATTGGTGTCGTTGAACTGTATATCTTCTGCCTGAAAGTTGTAGAACTTCTCCACGTACTCTAGCACAAACTCTTCCACTACCCAGGTATCGCTGATATCAGTTATATCGGATGTGAGCTGGAAAACCGCCTCGCTGGTCTCCTCAAGATGTGACAGCTGTCTGAAAACACCTGAACCGTCAAGCTCAAAGCTCTGTCCTGTATCTCTGTCTCCGATCGGTATTACTGCTGCCTCTAGATCAGTCTCATCTGTTATACTATTCTCAACCCTCAGCCTGTCCCAGATAACCGGTTTTCCCGCATCCACGTTCAGATTGTAAAGAGTGTTGTATACACCATCCTGCTCCTCGAACGCGATATCGTTTACGTCCTGAGGACCTAAGGCTTCGCTGAAGAATTTAGTCTCGTCTATCCTTCCGGAGAAGTACTCACCGCTTGAATCCGTGCTGTCTGCTCCGATCAAAAGATCCTGATCGTTGAACTCTACCACAGGACTGCCATCTTCTTCAACCAGATCCTGAGGCTCTCCGTTGACATACAGATCTACCTCGCCGTTCTCCTCGTCGACAACAGCCGCTAGATGATACCAAGAACCTTGGTCGAGAGGTTTTTCTGCCACGTATCTCTGCTCTCCCTGGTCCTGGCTGTAAAGTACCATTGTAAGACGGTCCTCACCCGTCTGATCATCTATCATCATACTGTAGCCGGCTTCGCCACCTCCCTCATCTGTCTTATGCATTACAGGGATGTCATCATCTCCTTGAAACTCCTTGAAAACCCAGCTGGATAACGTGAAGCTCTGATCTTCTAGTGTAGGATCGTCTGCTATCTGAACGTACTCACGGGGACCTCCATCATATGCGAAGCTGTTTCCACCGACTATACCGTCGTCGGTCAAGGTATCCCTGCCCGTTACCCCGGTATTATCGTTCAGGGAGAAATCTTCTACCTCATCCAGATTGTTCATCCTCCAGTAGCCTTCTAGGTTTTCTAACGGTAGAGAATTATCTAGACCGGACCTTGGAGATGCCATCCCTGCCTGTAGGTCGTTGAGGTTAGGCCTCCTGTCTATACTTGTCATGTCGAAGAAACCTTCGCTCCATCCCGAGGCAGAGTCTACAACTATATCCGTTACAACCGCAAAATCCCACTCATCCTCTACAAGCGTTCTTTCATCGCCATCCTCATCCACATAATCTGCTTCAACCCTCCAGCTGTAGTAGTCGGATCTGAGATCAAAATCATAGGTAAAAGTAGTCTGGTCGTCATCCTCATCTATCTGTTCCTCCCTTACAACTTCATCATCTAAGAAAAGTTTTAGATCGGTTTCCTGATCTGCTACGGCAGTATAAGAAATCTCTACTTCCTGATCGGACGGTAAACGTTCTCCCTCCTCCGGAACTCTATCAAATATTGCTACATTCGCCTCCTCGTAATCAAAAGTTCTTCTCTCTGATTCAAACTGTTCTCCATCCTCCGATTCAAACACTATCCGCCACTCGTAAAAACCGTCATCCAGCTCTATTTCAGAAGTCAGATCGTTCTCGCCTTCATCTACCGATACGGTATCCTCAACTGTTCCGTTCACAATTACAGAGATCTCTCCAGGCTTGGAGAACTCAGTTATGTAATCCAATCTAGCAACGTTATCCAGCACGAAATCTCCATCGTCCGGCGACTGAAGCTCAATAAACCTGTAGTTCGCAGTAAAACGGTCTAGTCCCCATCCCTCTGTAGGCTCGGTGGTTGTGCCATCCACTGAGAAGTTAATATTTCTTCCTCTGCCCACGTCAAGATCATAAGTATTCTCCCCCGACTCCAGCTGTATCTGCCGGGTTTCTGCCGAATCAGTCTCATTAAACAGGTTGAACTCAAGCTCAGGATCGGCAGAGTCCGATACTGATGCTTCTGTCTCCAAGTCATACCATTTTACATCGTTTTGAACGCTGAAATCCCTTGATCTATAATCCGAGCGGAAGACACCATCCGAGCCGTAGAAGTATTCCGAAAATATCTCTCCTTCATCTAGTACCCTGCTGTGCAGTTTTGTCTCATCTATCCTTCCATCAAAGTAGGTTGCGAACCCACGTCTGTTAGAAGCTCCTATGAATAAGCTCTCATCATTTTCCTCATATAAAACATCCTCGGAGCTGTCAGATGTCAGATCTTTCTGCTCACCGTTGATGTAGAGCTTTACCTCGCCCTCTCCGATAGTTGCAGCAACGTGAATCCACTCTTCCGTCGGGACTGTCTCCTCAGTGGTGAACCTTTCCTCTCCGTCCGAATGGTAAAGCACCATGGAAAGCCTGTCAGTGTTTGATACTTCGTCTATAACTAGCTTGTAGCCATCTTCCCCATCCCTATCAGCTTTGTCAAGGAAAGGAACCTCTCCATCGTTCTCGAAATCCTTGTAAACCCATGTAGAAAGCGTGAACTGATCAGGATTCAATAAAGGATCGTTCTCCACTTCTATAAAGTTTTCTTCGTTGGAATTAAACTCTGCTGAAGAAGTCCCCATAATACCCTGTATAAAGCTAACCTCTACCCTCTCAGCATCGAGACTGTTCCCCGAGTAATCTATCCCGCCGCCATCCATCCTCCAGTACCCGTTCAAGTCATCGAACTCCGTACCGTTCTGGTACCCTATACGTAAAGATTCAGGCTCTTGAGGAGTGTCTACCGTAGTCATATTGAAATCTCCTTCTCTCCATTCCGAGTCGGAGGCTATCGTCTTTCCATGTGCAACACCGATAAACACCATCAAGATGGCTAGAACCGATAAAAGCTTCAAGAAGTTCTGAATATCTAAGTTATTCCGGTCTTTTATCCCACTCATCAACAGTACCTAGATATAAATTAAGGTCGCTACCTTAAATTTCTTCTTAAAAAATGATTACTAGCTTTCATGAGATAAATAAAATAGATAGAGAAGTTCCGGCTAGCCAACTAGTCCAGGAACTCTTCGTTCTCTATCTTTCTAGGTAAGTACTCGTTTGCCACAAACTCCAGAGACTGTGATGCCAGAGCCTGCTGTTCTACCCTTACTCCCATGTCAAGCATCTTCTGGAACTGTTTCTGCCATTCCTCCTTCTGCATCCATTCGTAATCCATAACGTCGTTGATCCTCTTGTAATCCTTTGTAGGACCGCCGTTGTCGTCAGACTTCCCTTTCAGGTCTTCAGTAACATGGTGGAGGTCGTACTCTTCAATATCCTCCATTGTCATACCGATAAGCTTTGCTTCCGGGGTTGCAAGCCTGTCAGACTGGAACGCTAGACTCATAGAGCCGGATTTCAGAACTGAGTAGATGTAGTATCCCCAAGGGTCTCCGTCCGTGAATACATAGACAGGTAGATCCAGCCTTTCATGCATAATGTTGATCAGTCTTCTAGCTCCTCTAGCCGGCTGACCACCTGTTCCCAAGATTATAGCGTTTTGGTCCTTGTGGAAATCCTCCTCAACCAATCTGTTAACCATAGCGGATGTCTCGACTACAAGAAGGAAATCTGCTTCACATTCCACAAACTTGTAATGGTCGACGATCGATGGGATCGAAAGGCCTGACGTCCCCATCTTCATACAGTCAATCTCGTCTCCCGAATCGTTAATAACTACAGGGCCGAAAAGTGTTCCTTTGGGCTCTGCGAAGAGGTGTAGATCCTCTCTAATCGCACCTGTAGCCGTCTCAATATCAACTACAACGTTGTTAGACTCGTCCTGATCCTCAAACGTGTTCTCATCCAGTCCAGGAACCGAGTGCTTCAGCTGGTAATATACCTCTCTGATAGACGCGGTTCTTCCGCTCTCAACTAGCTCCTTTGTCTTGGAAGCTACAAGCGTTGTCTGCATGAACTTTCTAGCATGACTTATGTTAAGGAACTTTCTCGTAGAGTATCTATCACCTAGAGAAAGCCGTCCTTCCTCTTCATCATAATTAACATTCGACTTACTCCTTACCTTAGTATCTATAGTAAGGTTATCGTCTTCATTGTCACTGAGCTGTTTCCTCAAGCTTTTTCCCAAATGCTTTAACCTTTCCAACGTCTTTGAGTCATTATCTAAGTCTTTTTTTGGCATTCAGCGACCACCTCGTGGTCGTCTATCCGAAGACGTTATACGTCTTCCCGGACGCAGAAAATTTTCAATTTTCGAGTACGAGAAAATCTTCGATTTTCGACCTTGAAACGAACATGTTTTGTTATTTCTAATCATTTTTTGTCACCTTTAAAGTTGCTCCGGGTTGTAGTCCCGCTCTACCATCTGTTGTATCTGGTTTTCGATCTCTTCCGGATCTCCTTCTTCTGCTAGCTGTGCGATCGCCGGACCCATCTCTTTTGCGTAAGATGTAAGCTTTCTCTTTTTCTTTTCCTGTATCTCTTTTCTCTCCTTCCTTTTCAGGTACTTTCCTAGCTTTCTTCCTGCTTCCTGCAATGCAAGCTTCATCTCTTTCCTTATAGGATCGTAGTTTGCTACAGCTTCCTTACCTTCGGAGGTAAAAGGGACCCAGACCGATGCGATATGTATGGAGATGTATAAAGGTCCTTTAGGTCTTCCACCGCTCTGTGAGATGTTGTAACGGCTCCAGTCTACTTCCTCTACCGCTTTAGTGGTAACACAAGCGGATTTCTTGTATAGCAGAGGAACCTTGTTTGCATAACGTAGCTCATTGTAGCTGCCTTCGTCTTCGATATCTCCGCCCCATGCAAGCCCTACCTCTACCTGATAAGGATTTCCGGAGTACACAGATGGTTTTCTGGTTACTGCGGTTGTGTACTCAGGGTTGAGCTCTTTCTTCAGACCTTTAAGCATTAAATCTTCTCCGGCCGGACTCAGACAGTCGGTCGGCGGGCTCTGAAGCTTAACTTTTTCAGCAGCGTTCAGTAGCTGTTCTACCTCTTCCTTCTCCAAGGTGTTCGGCCTTCTGCCGGTATCGATATCCGCTTCTTCACATATCTCCTCTGCAGATGTTCTTCCAACCCTTGTAAACTCGTTCTGAAGGAATGAAGAGATTGTCCTTGAATCCGTATTGTCTATCATCCTTAGAACTACTCCTAGCTCTACACCGTTCGGGTGAGGCTTTATCTCCTTAGGTTTCGGAGGCAACTCCTTGGAGACACGTGGATACTCTATTTTATTACCATTAGGCTCTCTCAACACTACCCTGGCGTACGGATTCATGATAGCTGTATGTTTCAGATAGTTCCGTACAGAGTGGTGTCCTCTAGTATACTTGGCCTCGATATCAAGCTCTATAGAAGTTCCGTGGTCAAAGTAATAGTCCTTATCCCCCGGGAACTGATCGCTTTCAGGATCTACAATCTCATCCTCGATTATCTCAGGCTCGTTCTTCTCAGTATCAATTTTTACAATAAACTTGTGGCATGGTTCGCCTTCCTGCTTTGAATAAACAGTTACAGGCTCTCCCGTAGTTAGCTGTGCATACATAGCAGCTGCAGATATTCCTATACCTTGCTGTCCTCTGGACTGCTGTAGCTTGTGGAACTTAGAACCGTAGAGAAGCTTACCGAATACCTTTGGAATTGTCTCTCTGTCCAGACCTATAGCGTTATCTCTTATCTCAATTTTACATTTATCATTTCCGATCTCATCGACCAATACATGTACTTCAGGTAGAATACTGTCTTCCTCACATGCGTCAAGCGAGTTGTCGACCGCCTCCTTGACAACGGTTATGATAGATTTCTGAGGGTTCTCAAAACCTAAAAGGTGTTTGTTCTTTTCGAAGAACTCTGCGACCGAAATCTCTCTATGGTCGGAGCCTTCCTCCACAGGTTCTTGTTCCATTCCGTCTGGCATATACTATTCTTTACACCCGGTATTTTTGAACACTACCTCTTTATCTTTGCCTGGTTCTTCTCCAGATAGTTGTACGCAGAAGAATGTGATCTGCCGTTAAGAAGCTGGTTAATTACCTCGTTGACAATCTCGATGTTCTGAGCCACACCTATAATCCCGATAGTCTTCCCATAAACCGATATTTCTACATTACCTTCCTTCTCCAGATGTCTTCTTGTCTCACCGTTCCTGCCGATCACCCTTCCTTTCAGTCTTTCACGGGAGTTATCTGTATCCGCGTAATTATTGATATCAATCAGATGCAAAATCTTATCTTTTTCAACTACATTTAACGCTTTATCCGGGTTGAAACCTCTACCTACTGCTTTCACTGCATTCTGAGCATCCATCTCATCCAAAGTATCTCCCTCGATCCGTGCCAGGTTGTCCTCAATCGTTAGCTCACAGTTAGTGACCTCTTCGAACTCTTCCTTAGTCTCTCCTTTCTCTCCTATCAAAACCGCTACACGGTCCTCCGGTATCCTTACCTCTTTCATCCTTACAGTTCTACTTTCTAACGAAGTTTTTTATAACTGATTTCAGATACAGAGCCTCTAAGTCGGAAATAATGGTGCTAGAGAAATTTCGGCTTTAGGCCTACTTAAAACATAGATTCGTAATCCTTGACCGGATCTACATCCGCTCCTTCTCTCTCGAAGAAGTCTGCAACCCTATCAATATCGCGTCTTAGAAGCTCTTTTGCTTCAGGATGGTCCCTGTGGACCCCTTGTGAAAAATCTATCCACACCGGTCTCTGTTCTCCATCCACCAAGATATTGTACTCGGATAGATCTCCATGGATTATCTTTTTCTCCTGCCAGAGCTTTTTCACAGCTTCTATTACGTTTCTGTAGCCCTGATCCGGGTTCTCTATCTCTACCTCTTTCAGCTTTTTGTAAGGTTTGAAACCTTCGCCTATAAACTCCATCACCAGTATATTGTTCCTTACAGCGATCGGCTTCGGACATCTCAAGACTTCCCGAGCTTTTTCCAGGTTTCTATACTCTTTCTTTGTCCATTCGTTGATAACCGACCTCCTATCGTCTTTAACGTTTCTGAAACGTTTATCCCCTCTGAGATACTGTTTCATCTCCCTAAAGTTCCCGGCACGGGTCATATAGATCTTAACCACCACTCTTTCACCTTCAGGCGTGTCAGCTAGAAACACCACTGATTCCTTTCCCGACTCTATCACACCGTACATCTTCCCGATTATTCCTTGATCCGCCATCTTCAACATCGTCTCAGAAGTATTATGGTCGAAGACGTTCTGGAACGCCTTCTTAGCTTCTGAACTGTCAAACATCTGGCGGGACTTCTCCTTCCAACGTTCCTCAAAATCTCTTGGATCCTGGTTCATGAATATAATTTATTCCCGAAGATTGAAACCTTCTGTCGCCGGCCAGGTATTAGATAATGTCTTATTCCTGGAAGCTCTCTTGGTAACGGTAACCTAAAGCTACTCCAAAGGCAGTCGCAAACACTGTGTACGGCCAGTAGACCGCTGCCCTCATCCAGTACTCTATCGGCGATATACATACTTCTGCGGTTGGCCCGCTGTAGAAATCTCCTAGAGAACCACAGAAGTTTCCGGAGAATACCTCAGGATTGTTAATTATAGTTATAGCGGTTATAGTTGCTAAAAATCCTACAACTGAGACAACAGCTGTCTTCCAGTAGCTATCCATAAAATAAGATACAACGTGAAACGTTAAATCGTTAGCGGTATTTGCAGATAATCCTTACAGAAACTCGCTTATCTCTCCTAGATATCCGTTATCTTCCAGCCATTCGGTTTCCGCTTGGGAGTAACTCTGTACTATATCTCCTTTTTCATCGCCTTGAACCTTCCAAGGTTCGATAAGCACTACAGAGTCTCTTTTGACCCATATACCTCTCTTTTTAGAACCCGGAATTCTACAGATTCTCTCATTATCGTCTGTGCAGTAGACCCTGTACTTTCCTCCACCTTCCTTTCTTAATACGATTCCTAATACCTCTTTTCCTTCAGGTTCACGTACACGTCCTACTCCTTGTTCTTCTTCATCTTCCGGCATAACAATCAAAACGAGGTGGAGCTTTTTAAATAAACAGACTTTTTCAAGCTTTTACATTCGGCTTCATCTTTTTCAGGGTAGGACCTCCTTTCGGTTCTTTGAATTTTAACTCGGTCTCGAAGTTCCTCGTGTTGGCATCTGATAACATATTTGATCGACCTCACCATAACATTTGCTCTGATCTGTATTAAAACAGGATACAGTAAACTGTAACAAAGAAATTTCCTATCAGTTTCTCAACCCAACCTGACTGATATCACATTCCTGTAAACCTCCTGGCCGTCCTCCTCTCCTATCAGCTCGTAGCTACGTTTTACCTCAGGATTGTGTTTAGCCTTTAACATATCTAATATCTCTCGAGCAATCTTCTCAGTCGAAAAGAAGAAGTTATATCCGCCATCCGCCTCTTCAACGTTGGACATGAAATCCTTCCTGTCCTCATTGGTTACTTCTGCAGCAGTGTCTGCCACCCGGTTAGATATCCTTTCCAGGTCTTTTTCTCCTCTCAGCTGCATCTTTACCTTGAAAAAACCGCCTTCAAAACGTGAACAGGTGTTACACTGCTCCTTGTTATACCTTATCTCGGTATCGTACTCATCCTTGATCTCCGACTTGAATGCGTGCACCCTGACAAACATCCTGTCGTCTTCCTCCCAGTACTGGAGCTCCATCCTTACATCCTCCACTGAGAACTCTTCAAACCTTGCGGAAAGCTGATCCTCTAAAGTATACTCTTCTAGCCATTCTCCATGTTTTCTCAGCCTTCCACAGACCTCACATATATCCAGCTCTACGGTATCCGGAATCTGAAGCAGATCATTGTCTTCCGGATAACATTCAGGACAAAGCTTTTTCTCCTCACCGTAAAGCTTCTCCGTCTCTTTTCCGCATCTCGGGCAGAACTTTGTAAGCTCCATAACCTACTATCTATTTCAAGACTTAAATCGTGGAGTATCCAAAACATTTATCCGTTGGAAAACAAATATTCATTATGCCGGAAAACACTCATACCGAAGGCATCACCATTGAAGGCGAAAGTTATTCTTGGGAAAATCTAAAGATCAGCTTTCAAGATACCGATGAAGAGTATCCTATAGCAGATTTAGAAACTCTAGAGTTAAGGAACCCCGAGTATCTTGATGAAGACAGAGAAAACGACCTTTATAGGCTGAGAGAAAGAGGCGAACTGGGCGAACTAGATATCTACTCGGAAGGCAGTTCCACACTCAGGAAGCCACAACTGATTATAAACGACGGAGAGTTTGTCTCAAGACCCCTGGTAGGAAACCAGAAGCTTGAGGACTTTAAGAAACATCTTCAACCCGTATCAGAAGACTAACCTATCTCCCTGCTCCAAGCCTAGATCTTCGAACGATTCCAGCATGTAGCGGTAGCTATCCGACGGCGAGTAAAGCTTCCAGGTCTTAGGATTCCAACTCCACGGTTCCGCTTTCTGTACTTCTATAACTTTCTTCTCGGAATCCATGAAGTAGAGAAAAAGCGGATCGGAGAGGAACATCATATCTATAGGAGCGTTTACATCCGTTGGAAACTTGAACAACATCTTTCCTGAGCTCCGGAAGCTAAGACCTTTCGCCCGGGACAGTATACTGTCAGCCAGTTCGGCTTCTATAGTACTACCGGTCTTTTCGACCTCAATCTTCACCATAGTCATACTTTAAACTCTGTACTTTCAAAACCTTCCTACCGTGGAAAAAGCCACCTACACTTTACTGATCAAGCTCAGCTCCGAAGAAACTGTAGAGGTCGGAAGCTTGGGATATATCAAGTTCAATAAAGGATTTTACAGCTATACAGGCAGCGCTTTCGGACCCGGAGGAATAAAAAGGATCTTTAACCACATCAAGATTAGCGAAGGTCAGAAGACAAGAAAGAGATGGCATATAGATTATCTCAGCTCTAACAGCTCCTCTGAGATTAAGGAGATATTTCTTACCTCGGAGAAAGAAGAATGTAGGATTGCCGAACGTATTGATGCAGAACCGATCCAGAGCTTTGGATGCTCCGACTGTAAATGCGGCTCACATCTAAGATACCGAGACAGCAAACTCTCCGAGAAAGTACGTGAAAGCTTCAGTAAAACCACTCAAAAGTTTGAAGAGTACAGGAAACAGGAATTTAAAATAGAAAAGAACTTTTAAGCCCTTATTGAAGTTATTCTCTCAATAAAAGAGCTTTTTCTGGGAATCCTGCGGTGACCCTTAGAGTCTATGTAGTAAGGATCGCTACAGCATTCTTTCTGATCGGAAATCTTCCTGGCCAGGCTTTTTACCGCATGGCCTATCCCAAACACATCCCTCTGTATCCTATTTCCGCATTCGATACATTCGAAGCTTATCTTATCCATTTTGATTCACCTTAACCCAAAATCCGGTCTCCCTACTTAATAAGAAGACTGAGAGCCTCCATATCCGAAGAGTTACCTATAAGTTATCGTTCAGCTTTCATCATCAGGATGCCTGTAAAATCTGGTCGCTTCCTTGAACCGCTCAGATCCTGTGATCTTCTTCAGAAAGTTATGGAAACGTTGGTGTCTTGGGACCGCTACATTAAACGCAGCAAACAGTCTGACCAGCCTACCGGATCTGGCTATCAGATGTAGGATCTCCTGGGCCAGCTCTCCAAGCCTAATCACGCTTTCTAAAAGCCTAAATATCCAGAAAAACGGCATGACTGCTAAAATCTCTAGCCATTCCTTCCTAAGAAACCCTTCCCAGCTTGACGCTCGTTTAAACTTGAAAGATAGATCTCCTATAAACACAAAAAGGACAACCAGGTCCGCAGCTAGGAAATAGCTTTCATACTGGTATTTGAAATCATTAAAGAAGACATCCGCTACGAT
>LKMV01000006.1 GCA_001563995.1 Nanohaloarchaea archaeon PL-Br10_U2g16 | reverse complement strand
CGTACAGTGAAGATATATCAAAAATAATCTGTATTAAAAGCTCGGCTACGGATAAACTGTTATGTCCAATAAGGAATGGTATACCAGAGAAGAAGCTGAGACAGATCCTGAGTTTGGCTCAGTGCCGGAAAAAAGATCTGTAGAGCAAATGATGAATAAAGGAATATTTTTAGTCGATAAACCGTTCGGACCGCAGTCAAAACAGGTTTCTACATGGTTAAAAGAGGAGCTAGATCTCAGAAAGACAGGACATTTCGGTACTTTAGATCCTAACGCAACAGGTGTTCTGCCGGTAGGAGCAAACAAAGCAACCAGAGTAAATGAAGCCTTGGCAAAGGCTGACAAAGAGTATATATTCGAAGCTGAATTTAAAGAAAATATAGAGAGTAAAGATATTAGAGAAAAATTAAAAGAGTTTAAAGGAGTAAATAAACAGGTTCCTCCGGAAAAGTCAGCGGTTAAGAGGGAGGAACGGGAGAGAGAAGTCTATGGGATAGAGATGTTGGAGAAAAAAGGAAATAAAGTATTAGGAAGAGTGAGCTGTGAATCGGGCTTCTATGTACGTGTGCTGATAACAGAGCTAGGCGAGAAACTGGATATAGAAGCTGAGATGGCAGAGCTTAGAAGGATAAGACAGGGAGAGATAACAGAAGATCAGACGGATATACTACAAGACATCGTCGACGGTTATAGGTTTTACAAGGACGAAGGACGTGAGGAAGAGCTTAGAAAAGTGCTACATCCTATGGAAAAAGCAGTAGCCCATCTGCCAAAGATCGCGGTAAAAGACTCCGCTGTAAATGCGGTAGCTAACGGAGCCGACCTAGGAGCCGGAGGCATATCGAAGTTCCAGGAAGGGATTTCAGAAGGCGACATGGTAGCAATCACTACCCTGAAAGGGGAGCTGATAGCCCTTGGAACCTCGGAGATGACATCAGAACAGTTATACGATGAGGATGGTACAGCAGCCACCCTTCAGTCCGTACATATGGACCCTGAAACATATCCAAAGAGATGGAAACAGAGCTGATAAATAAATGATTGATGCGCTGCTTAACTCTCTAGATTTGAAAGAGGAGGAAAGAACAGGATGGAAACTCAGGAAAATTAGGGACTCTGAATCTGTCGCAGATCATAGCTGGAGTGTTTCCCTTCTTACACTGGTTTACGGACATGTAGAAGACATAAACCTTGATAAAGCAATAAGAATGTCTATAATACATGATTTAGCTGAGACTGAGATCGGAGACATTCCTTCAAGAGCCGACGAGGACCAACAAGATATCTCTGATAAGGAAAAAGAAAGCATGGAGCTTTCTGCTATAATAGATATTTCAAAAGACCTAGATAGACATGAGATAAGACAGCTATGGAAAGAGTACAATATGGAAAATACCCCGGAAGCAAAGTTTGTGAAGGATATGGACAAAGTCGAAATGTGTCTCCAAGCATTAAAGTACTACAACGACGGTAGATACAGTTCAGAAAGAGATAAGGACAGAGACGACAGATTTGAAGCGCTTGACGAGTTTTTTGTAACCTCCGAACCAGAGATCCAGACCGATTTAGGAAAAGAGCTTTTCGAAGAGATAAGATCAAGATACCAAAGCCTAAAAAATAAAAAGGACCAAGACTAAGTAAGGTGTAAAGATGCATATAACAACTACAGACAGAGTTGAAGGACAAAAGATTAAAGAAGATCTAGGAATAGTTAAAGGGAACACTGTAAGAGCTAAAAACGCGTTCCGTGACTGGACCCAAGGAGTCAGAAACTTCTTCGGAGGAGAGCTCAAAAGCTACTCTTCACTGTTCACAGACGCTAGAGAAGAGGCTCTTGAAAGAATGGAACAGCAAGCCCAGGAAAAAGGAGCTGATGCCGTGGTAAACGTACGTTTCCAGACCTCCAAGATAGCTAAAGGCGGTTCAGAGATACTAGCCTACGGAACAGCAGTAAAGTTAGAAGACTAAATTTTCATCCACCTCTTAATTTAAAACTTCTAACATCGCATACTGACATGTACTTTGAAGTGCATTCGACTTTATGTCGAATGCTCTATTGCGATGTATTCCAAACTGGGAAAAATCCAGTTTGTGCATACAAGAAAATCCATTTCAGGATTTTCGACTAGAGCGTAACCTTACTGCCGGAGTGACTGAGTGGCTAAAGGTGCCGGTCTTGAGAACCTCAAGTTCTTCCTGTTCGGAAGAACGAGGATTAAGAGAAAGTGCAGGAGGTTTAACCAAGTCAACCGGTGGGACATCTGCTCCCTCCTGGGTTCAAATCCCAGCTCCGGCGAACTTCTAGAAGTTCGATCACTATGCCCAGCCTTGCTGGGCGACCGTCAAAGACGGTCATGTTGATGGAACCACTGAATTCCTTTGGAATTCAGTTCGAACCAACTTCTTTGTAGACGTCGGTGACTGACAGCAGTTCCTTCAGATCCAAGCTCCGGCGTTGTATTAAGTATTATAGATATTTCAGTTCAGCTAATTCTTGGTTCAAATCCTCAAGCTCTCCGGTTCAGGAGAGCGGGGAAAGAGAAAACTGCCTGCAGTTTTCGATCCCAGCTCCGGCGACTTACTTTTATTTAATCAGACTGCTTCAAACAGCGAAAAATTTAAGTAGAAGAGTTTCTAACTATGATATTATGGAAGAGCTTGAAGTTAAGCCGGTTGATGACCTCTCTAAAAGCTGGTATGAGAGAACGGTCGAAGAAGCAATACCTGAAGAAGTACAGAAGATGAATAAACAGGACTATATAAAGGTTGCTGCGACAGGAGCCACAGCTTACGCCATCAGTAAGACAGTTACAAGTTATCTAGAATGACTGAGTTCTTATTTTCAGGACCCTAGCTTGGAACAGTTACCGGTTATAATAGTTGGCTATCTTAGAATATCTTAGAGCCCCCTATGGTAGCGGTCAATCCTACCAGCTTCTGGATGCCCGCTTTCTCTGAAAGCAGGTTTGAGCATATCTTGGATATGCGATCGGAAATGGCTGGTGACACAGGTTCGAATCCTGTGGGGGCTAAAGACATACAGAAAGCGGAATTCCAGGTTTAATCTTTACTTTTTCCGAGAAAATGCTGCCAAAAAAGATAATTTGTGACCTATAACGACGATAATCAAACTTATGGCATTCAATTATAGAAACATCTTTAGATGAGCCATGGCCTAAACCAAGTCTTTTATAAATTGTTACTACTATATAGTAAATATAGGTGAACGTTAATATGAAAGAGTTCGTAAACAAGATTCTCGGATCAAAGGACCAAAACCAAACTCTTCTAGAACAAGAACACGATATGGAGACATCCGATCTGTTCGTTGAAGACAGAAACGGAGAAACCAAATATAACAAAGAAGTCTTAATTAATCATGAACTTAAGAAAAATGCACTAAATTGGGCAGAATTAAACAGAAACGGTCAGGGAAAAATAGACAGATTACAAAGCCAGTTCCAAGAACACATACAAATCGCAGGAAACAGAATGGAAATTGACTGGAATGGAGCACAAGATATCTATCAAGAAGTAGTTGGACAAGATGAAGACGTAGAATACCTTTCTGAAGAGCAGGCCGCTCAAGACACAGCACAGTCAGCTTACGAAGCAACAGCAGCATTCGAAGGTGCTGTAAGAGAAAGTTTACACAGCGGAATGGATCAAGTAGTCTATGAAACTGAAAATAACAAAGGAGAAACTGTTAGAACCCCTGTTCAACCAACAGTTCCAGAAACTATGTATGCCTTCACAGAAAAAGCAGACGAAGAAGAAATGCCAGAAGGTTGGAGTATAGGACACGCAACAGCAGTAACGGACAGATACCACATCAAAGAAGAACTAAAACAACAACTGAAACATGAATCAGGAAGCACAACAGAAGCACTGATAGAAAGAGCAAATGAAGGAGAAGATATCGAGGACCCTCTCCAAGAAGTAACAGGGACTGACGAATACGCCCAACACAAGTTAGAAGAGTATGGCTTCCCTGAAGACGAGGTAGAAGCAGAATACGCTTTCGCCAGATAAGTATTCTGGCTCACTTCTCCCTCCTATTTTTCCGGCTTTCTTAAGAATTCCGTACCTAACTTACCTTACCAAAGAGCTTATAGCCCCCTGGTGTAGAACGCAGATATGAAATCTGCTGGATACACACAGGGAAACAGAAAGCCCCCTGGTGTAGTGGTCAAACATAGTGGCCTTTGGAACCTCAAGTTCTCCGAACTTAGAGAGGAGAACGGGGACTGAGAAGATCTGTGATCTTCGACAAAGATAGCCGCTGACCCAGGTTCGAATCCTGGGGGGGCTAAACCACATTTGGTATTAATCCCCCGCATGTTAGGGAACATCTTACCGTTTTCTCAAAAAGTGAGTGGAGTTCTGATTCACAGTGCCAAAGGGAGACCCGGATTTCGGCTACATTCACGCAAAGAACGAACTGTGTGATTACGACGACCAAGAAGCCATTGAAGTATTTGAAAGAGGTTACAGCTCAGAAAGAGATCTAGACATGAAAAAATCAACAAGACAGAACTACGAAGCGTTATCCGTTCTTTTCAGTGTTCAAGCAGGCAAATGGCTGGAGAACAGGGACGTGGACTTTATAGACAGCTATGCTGAAAACGTTGAAGACAGGGCCAAGGAATATCTTAATTAACTCATAGCACTTTGATTAAAAAGTAGGCAGTTAGAGAAAACCTATCACTTAGCTGCCTCTATTCCCAAAAATGTAGAACAATAAAAGCATCAGAAAACCTAAAGAAATACTTGTAGCAGCTAAAACCTTCATAGCAGCCGAGTAACTGTATATATCAGTATAAAGTCCAACAAAAGGCACAATTAAAGCATAGAGCAAGTTTGAGACCATGTGTTCTATCGAAAGTACTGTAGAACGTCTACTGCTATCTACTAACCCGTTAATGTAATCCGATATTATTGGTTCTCTAAATCCTCTAACTATCTGATGTAGGAATGCAAACATAAAGCTGAAGAAGAAAACTATATAACCCATCATCAAGAAACTTATGGACGACAGAACTGTAAGAGAGATTAGAGAGTTTTTCCTACCTAAACTATCTTCAATTAAATGTGCATACCTAGATATGGCCGCAGCCACTATATTAAAGGCTGCAAACACTGCTCCGAAGTAAGCTAAGTTTAATCCCGATACTTCAAAATAAGGCTGATATATCCAGTAAGCTGACTTTGTAAGAGTCACTATAAGCGCTGAATACAAGATAAGGAATCTTAAATCAGATTTCTGTTTGAAGCATACATGGAAACTCTGTTTAATCTCTTCAAAATGCTTATCAGTAACCTCTCTATGTTTCGTCGGCTCTTTCAAGCTGATTGAAACAGGAATTAAAAACAGCAGAATAGGAACCATGGCTTGAACTGTAAGCCTTAGGCTATACTCTGCTATGAGACCTCCTAAAATACTCGCGACAGCACCAGAAATCAAATTGTAAGAGTTGGCCTTGCCCCAAAGCCTTTGGTACTTATCTTTACTACCTAAATCGTTTAATGTATCATAAAACATGGCAGAATCTGTTCCATGGAAAAGAGCAACTCCTAAAGCCCAAACTGACTCTCCTACAAGAAAGCTCCAGAAATCAGTACCAAAACTGTAGACAGCCATCCCCAGTGTCAAAAATAAACTAGAAGCTATCATAACCTCTCTCCTACTATAATAATCCGCAAGATAACCTGTAGGTATCTCCAACAAGATTATTGCTACAGAGTAAAGCGCCTGTAAGACCATTATCTCAGTCATACTTAGACCATTTTCTTGGAAGAAAAGTACTATAACAGGAGTTAACAACAGAAAACTGCTGAAAAACTTGAAAATATAAAGCTTATATATATTGTACTTAAGCTCGCCGAACATTATCAAAGCCCTACATGAGATAATCCTATTAGCTACTTAAAAAGGAAAGAGATAGCAGTTTAATTTTGATACTGGAAACTTTACCTCATCATACTGGAAAAGGGATATTCATTAGTTTATTCTTCCCACTCTTCTTCAAGCACTCCGTAAAGTACTGCGTCTTCAAACTTTCCTTCCCGAAAGATCTGCTTTCTCTGAACCCCTTCCTGCTTGAATCCAAGTTTCTCCCAGACTCGTTGAGACCCAACATTTGAGCTATAAGCTCTTGCCGTAACCTTGTGACACCGAAGTTCATTGAAAGCGTAGTTTATAATCATCTCGGACGCTTCAGTGCCGTATCCTTTTGATTGGAACTTCTCAGCCAGCCAGATACCTATCTCGTATACACCTTCCTCTTCAGGAATCAAGTCAACGGTCCCCATAATCTCCCCTTCTTTACATATCGCAAGATCTATCTGTTCATCGTCACATATTACATCCTCGAAAAACTCCCTCTTCTGCTCTAGGTTTCCAGGCTTCGAATGTGACAGACCGCTCCAGACAGCAGGATTGTTAAACTCATCTCTGATAAACTCTACATCCTCTTCTTCTATAGTTCTTAGGTTTATCCGTTCACCTTCCAAAAATATGGCTCCTGGCACTATTCCGACCTCCATTCATATTCCAGGACTCCGTAGAAGCAGACATCTTCGAACTCTCCGTTTCTGTAATGCTGTTCCTTCAGTGTTGCTTCCTTCTCAAAGCCAAGGTTATCCCATAAGTTCTTGGAGCCACTGTTCTCTTCCAATGCTTTTGCAAATATTTTATGGTATCTAAGCTCGTCGAAGGCGTAATCTATCATCAGTTTGGATGCCTCTGTTCCATAGCCGTTTCCATGGTACTCCGGGTCTATCCATAGTCCTATCTCTGCCAAGCCTTCCTCCTTTTTTGGAGTAATTCCAATAACCCCGGTCAGTTCTTCATCATAGGATATAGCAAGGTTAACCCCTTCCCCTTCGACTACTTCTGCCTCGAACCAGTTCTCCTCCTGCTCATAGTTTGCGGGAGTATTATGTGAAAGGTTTCTCCAAACTTCTTCCTTGTTAAAGATATCTCTGACTCTCTCTAAATCGTCTCTTTCTATAGTCCTGAGATCAATCTTTTCGCCTTCAAGAAATACTGCTCCTGGCATAACAATCAGTTATACCTCCAACCTGAAAAAACAAATGGTATAATCGGAGAACTAGTTTCAGACCAAGTTTTCACGTCTAGAGTGACCTAAGACCAAACCTATTTTTATAGCCGTGACAAATCTAAGGTATGGCCGGAAGAAGACCCCCTCAGTGGGAGACAGATCTACAGGATATAGAGGAAGAAGTTGAAGAGACTGAGAAAGAAGTTGAGGGCGAGGAGGAAAAACTCAAACAGGAAGAGCAGGAGGTTGAAAAAGATGAGAAAAAGGAGAAACAAGAGATAGGAGAGGGGGAGTCTGAAGGGAACATACAAGAGCTTGAGGATGCAGAGAAAAAGGAGAAAAAGCTGCTTGAAATGTTAAAAAATGAGGAAAAGCTTGTCGACGATATAATCGGAAAGATTGAGAAAGAGATTAAAGGCGAGATGAAGGAAGAGCAGATAATGGAGAAGGAGATAGAGCAGATCTTCAACGAGGTAAAAGACTCATACCAGAGGCTGGAAAAGCTTGTAAAGAACTTTAAAAATATACAGAAAGATGGAAACCAGGATTTCGGGAAGAGAAACTTTAGGGCCGGTCAGAAAACATTGGCAGAGCTGCGTGACGCGGCGGAAAACTTCCACAAACTTCTACAGTACCAAGAGCGGTTAATCCAAGAGCTGGAGGAGACCGAGGAAGAAGAGTACATGGTTGAAGAGCTGGAGCAGAGGCTTGAGAAAGAGCTGGAGATGGATAAGGAAGAGATCAAAGAACTGATCAATGATTTTGGAAAGATAGGTAATGAAGAAGACTATAACGTAGCTAAAAAGGAAGGATCTGAGCTGAAGAACCTTCTAAAACACTGGAAAGAAGAAACAGACGAGATTAGTAATATCAATAACCAGATAGAGACTGAGGTCGAGGAACTGCAGAACCTACTTCATGAGGACGAGGAGATAATGCAGAAGTTGAGCAAAGCTCTTAACCTTTTGGAACAGCTGGAAAAGATAACAAAAGAGCAGAGAGGAGCTATAAGCTTTGTGCTTGGAGATCATGGTGCGGAAGAACTCTTAGAGGAAATAGATAAGACAAGGGAAGAGCTGGAAGAGATCCTACAGACCGACAAAGGCTGGACTGATAAGATGAAGGACCAGTACTCTACAATAGAAGATACAGCTTCAAAAGTTAGTGCTTCAGTTCCTACAGGACCTTCAGCGAGATCGGCTGCGGGCGGAGTCGCTAGAGCCAGCATGAACATAGGGATAATGGCTGTTCTAGGAATAGTGATATTTATAGTGGCAATACTTATCTACATGTGAAGACAGAATACACGGACGGAAATATAAGTATTGGATCAAAAGTTCTATCTATGAGCTCAAAAGTACGTGCATCACATATTCTAGTTGACGAAAAAGAAAAAGCCCAGAATATTAAGAACCAGATCGATCAAGGAAAGGATTTTGAGGAGCTGGCCAGAGAGGCAAGCGAATGTCCTTCATCCGAGGACGGTGGAGACCTAGGATTCTTCGGGAAAGGAAAGATGGCAAAACCGTTCGAAAGGAAAGCTTTCAACCTTGACAAAGGAGAGATAAGCGACCCTGTGAAGACCCAGTTCGGATGGCATATTATCCGAAAAGATGATCAAAAGTGATCATCTTTTCTGGTAAGGCTGAAGATCTTTGATCTTCAAATTATCCGAAAGGACGATGAAAAATAGTCCTTTCTGGTAAAGCAGAAAATCCAGAATAGATTTTCAATTATTCGAAAAGACGACAAAAATAGCAGTAAAAGATCAGTTACATAGGGTTTATTATTTCAAGATTGAGAAGACGCAGTGAATCTCAACCCTATCCACCTTTATAAAATTTAATCGGGATTTTCGAGTTACGGGTTAACATGTCAGAAACCAAAGAAGTTGTAAGAATTGCAAGAACAGGACTTGACGGTACTAAAACTATCTCTAAAGCTCTTAGAGGACTAAAAGGCGTAGGAGATATGTACGCCAACGCAGTATCAGAGAACCTTGGGTATGAACAAGGTAAAAGACTTGGAGAGCTTTCAGAAGAAGAAATTGATGAAATTGAGGAGTACCTGAAGAACCCGGAAGAACTTGAGCTTCCTGAATGGTTAAGAAACAGAAGAAAGGACAGAGATACAGGAGAAGACGGCCATCTAATTGAATCTGATCTAGAGCTAAAAGAAGAGTTCGATATCAGAAGGCTGAAAGAAATCGAATCCTACAAAGGATGGAGACACAAGATCGGTCTGCCTGTCAGAGGACAGAAGACCAAATCCTCATTCAGATCAGAAGGTAAAATCGGAGTGTCAAGAGCAAGACTACAGGAAGAAGCATCCGCAGGAGGCGGAGAAGACGAAGAATAGGTGGCCGAAAATGCAAGATTTTCTAAATAACATACACACCAAAGGTGAGCAGTAATGGTAAAGAAACTAAAAAAACAGTACGACACGCCTAACGAAGGATGGAGCGAAGAGAGAATCCAGAAAGAAGATGAACTGATTGAAGAGTATGGACTTCGAAACAAAAAAGAAATTTACAAGACAGAGTCACAGTTGAGAGGTCTGAGGAGACAGGCTAGAAAGCTTTTCGCCTCGGAAGACGAGGAACAGAGAGAAGCTTTAGTCGAAAAAGCATACAGACTAGGGCTTGTAAAAGAAAGTGCTAATCTTGAAGATATACTAACACTGAATACTACAGATCTTCTTGATAGAAGACTACAGACTGCTGTAGAGAGAAAAGGGTTTGCAGACACTCCTAAAGAGGCCAGACAAATTGTAAACCATGGCCATATCTACATCGGAGATGATAGAGTAAACCTTCCAGGTTACCTACTTACACAGGAAGAAGAGAAAGAACTTTCTGTTGAAATGCCGGAGCCTGAAGAAGATGAAGAAGGAGCAGAAGAAGAGATTGTAGAAGAGTCTGAAGAACCGGAGGAATCTGAAAACTCTGAAGAAGAGGAAACAGAAGAGGTTGACGAAAAATGACTAAAAAAGGTATTGTAAATATTTATTCAAGCTTCAACAACACAATGATCCATATAACAGACGCAACAGGAGCTGAGACAATCTCAAGAATCTCAGCCGGAATGGTAACAGATAAAGGACGTCTACAAGGATCTCCTTTCCCTGCTATGAAAGCAGCTAAGAAGGCTTCAGAAGAGGCTATGGAAAAAGGGATCGAAGAAGTAGATATCCAGGTAAGAGCTCCAGGTGGACAGAAGCAGAAGATGCCTGGTAAAGGAGCACAGCCTGCTATCAGAGCAATTTCTAGAAGCGATCTAAACGTAGGAGACATAGAAGACGTAACTCCTAACCCTCACGATGGATGTAGAGCCAAAGGAGGAAAGAGAGGGAGAAGGGTTTAAGGTGTCCTAATTATGAATGTTGAAACCGTAGAGGAAAACGACGACGTTCTAAAGATAAGAATTGACGGAATAAATGAAGCTATAGCAAACAGTCTAAGAAGATCTATGGTTACTAAGGTTCCAACGTTAGCAACAAAAGAGCTATACGTTTCCAAGAACGAATCAGGGCTTATAGACGAAATTCTTTCAAACAGGGTCGGACAGATACCTTTCACAATACCTGACAGCTTTGAAGAAGGAGATGAGCTAAACATCGCTCTACAACAGGAAGGTCCTGGAACAGTGCTTGCCGAAGATATTAAGTCTGATAACGAAGAGGCAGAGCCTGTGAACCCGGAGATAGCAGTGGTAGATCTTAAAGAAGATCAGGCCCTGAAGTTTGAAGGAAAAGCAGTTTTAGGAAGAGGAAAGGACCATGCCAAACACCAGGGAGGAACCGTTGGATATGAAAAAGAGGAAGAAGGGAGCTACCTTTTCAGAATCGAATCCACATCAGGCTACACGAATGAAGAGCTCTTAGAAGAAGCTATCAGCCAGATAAAAGAAGATCTGGATAGCTTTGAAGAAGCAGTAGCAGAGCTTTAATTAAGGTTATAATTTTTTAGCCCTCATTAAACAATAATGGCCACGGTTGGCGAGGTTAGTTTTAGGATAGATGATTCTTCTGATGTAGACAATTTTATCTCTGAGCTGGATGAAAACAGTTTTCTGGATCTAAAAGCTTACAGGAACTACCAAAAGAGACTTCTCTATGACTCAGGTATGGAAAAAGAAGCTAATGGTATAGATATGTTACTTAAGGAGTCAGGTTTTGACTATGAACACGGAGATATCCTTACACACGAAAAGGAATACATAGATCAGATATTCAGGGCATCGGAAAAGATAGCCGAAGAGTTAGTTATATACGAAACTATGTTCAACGAGCTAGAAAGATACTTCAGCGATAATAAGGAAGCATTGGAACATGTTTACAGAGAAATGACTATTGAAGCAGGGCCTGAAGAACGTGTAGAAACACCTATAGACAGCTACACAGACCTAAAACAGGAGTTTGAGAACCTGAAACACCGGTTTATCAGACTTGCTGAGGATAATGACCGTAGCTATACCGATCCGATCGAAGAGGTAATACCTTTACTGAAATCCTCTCCACTTTAAACATTTAACGTCTCTATTCTTTCTATACCATAGATAGACATAGCTTCCGGGTTAGTCAAGAAACCCTTGTCAGCCCGGTAAAGAAGAGAGACAAATATGCCGGGGTAGCCAAGTGGCCAAAGGCGCAGGACTTAAGATCCTTAAGTTCTTGAGCAGTTTGCGAGAGAACGGGGAACAAGAAAATTCGTCAGAATTTTCGTCTAGATATCCTGTCCCGCAGGGGTTCACGAGTTCAAATCTCGTCCCCGGCAAAATATTATTCTGAAAAGGAGATTTGATTGTAAAGGATTTTGGCAGCCCCACTTTAGAGAATTTACGGTAGCTAGGTTGTACATCCCACAGATTTATCAAATTTTTCCAATAACATGTTATTAAGAAAATGACTGCAACCGTAGAGCTACCTGAAAAAATTGAAAGGGCTGTTGAACAGAAGGTTAATGAAGGAGAGTACTCCAGTAAATCCGACTTTATCAGAGAGGCAGTGAGGACACATTTGGATACAGTGCTGTTGACGCCTGAAAAAATTTCTGAAAGAGCCCGTGAAATACGTGAAGGCGAAGCCGAAACAGTTTCATGGGACGAATTTAGGGAAGAGCTTTGATGAAGTTCAAAGTACACAAAGAAGCAAAAAATGAATTTCTAGAACTACCTGAAAAAGTCAAAAAAGCTTTAGATGAAGAAATAAAGTCGAGAAAAAGAAGGGATAAAGGGATACTAAGTCAAAGAGGAACCGGTACAAGCTATGACAGTCACGGCGAGCCGGTAAACTACTTCAAGCTTGTGGAAGAGGAAAGAGATATCTACTACAGAGTTTTCTTTGATATTAACGATGGAGAAATAATTATGTTAGGAATAAGGCCTAGAGATGACGACACATACATCAATCTTAGGGAATACACTAGACTAGTAAAATGACCTTTAACCCGTACAAATAGTTTAATCAGAAATTAAGATGAGAAGTAAGAAGTTTTACTCGTTTCCTAGTCCGCTCAGTTCGTCTTGGAGATCTTCCAGTTCGTTGTGTAGCTCAGCTACTGAGTCATCGATCTCTTCTACCTGAGCGTCTTCCGGAGGTTTGTATGTGGCTACCTGTGTGCCTTCTACTTCCGGCATCTCTATCTCTATATCTTCAAGCTTTTCGTTTAGTCTGTCGATGTTTTCGTAGATGGTATCGATCGATTTTTCCTTTACCTCTCTGACCTGAGAAAGTACCTCCGATGCCTCTTCAATATTGTCGATTATCTGTCTTACAGCTTCTAGATCTTGGAGCAGCACCTTATATCCGTCTACCCTGACATAAAGTTCTTCCTGTTCAGTTGACATTTTACTTAATTATTGATCATCGACGTTATTAAAAGATAACCTTGGGAAACAGGTTTTCAAGGAATATAAGGAAAAACAGTTCTCAGAGGTGTTCATGTGTCATCATCTTCCTTACGGAATCAGACGATGTCTGTACCTCATCATCGAATATAGATTAAATGTTTGGTTAACAACTAAAAGCTTTCAAGCACAGACGGTTTGAAATACAACCTGTTTAGTCCGCCACCCTTTGTTTTTTATTCATCCCGGGATAACTGTTTTTTAGAGATGTCAGGAGCCGTTACGGAAAATCAGACTGAAGAAATTGATTTGGAAAAGGCAGAGGAAGAGATAGAAGAAGGAAAGGTAAAAGGATCAACCAAAATAAACAAAGTAACCTGTAAAGGATTCAAATCCTTCCAAAAAAAGACTGCAGTCCCTTTCTACGAAGGATTAACCGCTATAATCGGTGAAAACGGCAACGGAAAAAGTAATCTTTTAGATGCTCTCTCATTTGTGTTTGGAAGACGTTCATCGAACTTAAGAGCGGAGAAATTAACACAACTTATATTTAACGGCGGTGAGAACCGAAAAAAGGCAGATCATACAAGGGTAGACGTGTACCTGGATAATAAAGACGGTATATTCGATGAGTTTCTAGAGGAGGATGAAGAGCTGGATGAAATCGTAATATCAAGAAAAGTCACCAGAGCAGGCTCCTCTATCTACAAGTTCCAGAACTCTAACTGCAAGAAATCTAAGATAGATGAGATCGCTAGAAAGGCAAACATCGATCCTGACGGATACCATTTCGTGAGACAGGGAAAGGTTACAGAGATAGTTGAACAGAGCGACACTGAGAGGAGAAAAGTAGTCGACGAACTTTCAGGAGTCTCTGTCTTTGACGAGAAAAAAGAAGAAGCTCTCGAAGAGCTGGAAGATGTAGAAGATAAGTTAAAAGAACAACAGATACTGCTTGAGGAGAAGAAGGAGTACCTGGAGCAGTTGAAGGAGGAGAAAGAGTTAGCTCTGAAGTACAGGGAGTTGGAGCAGAGAAAGGAAAAGCTGGAAGCATCCAAGTTCGAAGTCAGGAAAAGAGCTCTTTCAAACCAGCTTGCAAACATCAACACCGGAACCGCCGAGAAAGAGGAAAGGGTGGAGGAGCTTGAAGAAGAACTGGAAGAAATAGATGAAAAGATAGAACAAAAACAGGAACGGATTGAAGAGATAGAGGATTCTCAAGGTGGAAACTCTGATATACAGCATCTAGAGAACAGGATAGAAAAAAAGAAAGGAAAGATAGAGAACAAACAGGAGAAGCTAGAAGATCTCGAGGAGACGATAAACGATCTGCAGAAGATGCAGAAAAGAAGCAACACCGGTTCAAGGGCCGTCGACGCAGTGCTAGGACTTGATAACGATAAAATTATAGGCGCGTTCCAAGATCTTATCTCCGCGGACGAACGTTTTGCAGTAGCTATAGAGACAGCAGCCGGCGGACATATGAACGACGTGGTAGTGGAGGACAAAGACACAGCGGTAGATGCGATCAACTACTTGAAACGGGAGAACATAGGAAGGGCTAGAATGCTTCCTCTTGACAAGATAAAAGACCGTTCAAAATCTGCCAAATCACAGATGGCTAAGAAAAAGAAAGGGGTAATTGATTACGCATCGGAGATCGTAAACTATGATTCAAAGTATGAAATAGCCATCAACCATGTGTTCTCAGACACATTAATTGCGGAAGATCTGGACTCAGTCAAAAATATAGACGGTGTTAGGGTTGTCACTCTGGATGGAGACGTTATGTCACGTGGAGGGGCGATGTCCGGAGGTAAAAAGAAGAGGAAGAGAGGTAAGAAAAGTAAAAAACTTTCAGAATCGTTAGACCCGGATAAGAAAAAGAAGGAAAAGAAAGAGGTCAAGAAGGAGATAAAGAAGTTACAGAAAGATCTTGCAGAGCTGAAAAAGATGAAGGAACGGAAGGAACAGGACCAAGAAACAGATCAAGAGCTGAAAAATGAGAAGAAGGAGATAAGAGATCAGCTAAAGAATTTAAGGGAGCAGAGACAGGAGATGTACTCTGAGAAACAGAGATTGGAGACCAAAATCGATGAGGTAGGCGGTAAGAAAGCCAGATTAAAAGCAGAGCTCGACAATGTAAAGGAAAGCCTTGAAGATTACGATATAGATGAAGATGAGATGATAGGCCTCGACTCCTCCCCTGAAGACCTTAAAAAGAAGAAAAAGAAGGTGCTGAGAAAACAGAACTCCATGGGTCCTGTAAACATGAGAGCGATAGAGGAGTACAAGGAAAAGAAAGAAGAGTTCGACGAGTTCAAAGAACAGGTGTCCGAGATCAGACAGGAAAAGCTGGAGATAGAGGATATGATAGAACAGATTGATCAGAAAAAGAGGGAGATATTTATGGAGACGCTTGAAAAGCTTCAGGAATCATTCTCCAGAATATTCGAAGATCTCTTCGGCGGAGGAAAGGCAAACTTAATACTGGAAGACGATGATATAGAGAAAGGATTGAAGATCAGAGCCGCACCACCTAAAAAAGACCCACATATTATTCAGGCTCTTTCAGGAGGAGAGAAAACCCTTACAGCTATCGCATTTGTATTCGCAATCCTTGAATACGAGGAAGCACCTTTCTACATAATGGATGAGATAGATGCCGCACTGGATAAGACAAACTCGAAGAGACTTTCTGATCTACTGAAACAGTACGCCGAAGGAAACCAGTTCATCGTTATCAGCCACAATGAGATAACTGTTAGACATGCAGAGAGAGCTTACGGGGTCTCCATGAACGAAGGCGTATCCAAGATGAGAAGCATCGAGCTAGAGGTTTAAATATTATTTTAATACCTCCTTCAGATCAATTCTAACTAACCGCCATGGAGAACTTGCTAGTATCTATCTATTCGAATACCCAAGTGGTTAAAAACAAGCGATGCCAAAGTTGTAACAAGGGGCTTTAGGGGAAAGAAAAGGATGAACAATGGAAAACTATAGTGTGAGACGGCTTTCGAACAGGTCTTGGGAAGAGGCGCTTGATTTTCTTACAGCTGATATGGACCCGCAGGATATTGATATTAGCGTTCTTGCTGAACGTTACAGGACTTATATTGACGAGCTAGAAGATAACAACCTAGAGGTACCGGCAAAAGCTGTCAGGATCTGTTCTGCTCTTTTGAGAATGAAGACTTATGCGCTGGCAGGAGATTACCAGGAAGAGGAGGAAGAACAGGAAGAAAACCCTATGGACTTTGAGGAAGAAGAGCTTATAGAGGATGAAGAACTGCTGGAGAACGATGAACCGGATCTGAATATAGGACCCGATCTAGAGGTCCCTGTAAAGCCTAAGCCTAAGAGACGTATGAGCCTGGACGAGTTAAAAACCGCTTTGGAAGATGCCATGGACGTGAAGGAGAAACGGGAGCAGAGACAGCAGAGAAAACAACAGATGGATGATCCTATAGAGATGGATGAAAAGACCCTTGAAGAGAAGATTAACTCTCTTTTCTCGAGGCTTTCAGGGCTTTTATCCGGCGGAAAAGACCGTATACATTTCAACCAGCTGCTTGAGGAGCAGGACAACGAGGAACGAATTGAGAAGTTTCTGCACGTGTTGCATCTAGAGAACGATAGAAAAGTCGAATGCATACAGGAAGAATGGCTGGGAGATCTTGAGGTAAAGCCTGTAGATAAACCGGAAGAAGTAGCAAACTGAAGGTTTTTCAATAGATCCGACTAAACTGTTTCTATGGAAGATAAAAAATCAAGGCTTGAAGCCGCCCTTTTCCTGGCTGAAGAGCCCGTGGAGAGGGACGAGATAGCTGACATACTGGAGCTAGGAAGCATGGGCTATATCGACATGTTGATAGAAGAGTTTGAGGAAGAGCTGAGGAAAGAACATAGAGGGCTTGAACTTGTTGAAACCCCGGAAGGGTTCGAGCTAAAGGTCAAAAACGACCATCTGGAGCATGTGCAACATCTTGCTCCGCACCAAGACCTTAACAGCGGTCAGTTAAGAACATTATCCCTTATAGCGTACAATGCAGAGGTAGAACAGGCAGATATAGTGGAGATAAGAGGAAACCGTGCATACCAACATATCAAAGAGCTTGTCTCCCGAGGATTCGTGGATAAACAGAAAGACGGCAGAACCGCAGTTCTCGATATTACAGACCATTTTCTAGACTACTTCGAGCTAGACTCCGTAGATGAGTTCAGAGAAGAGTACGAACAAGATGAAGAAGACGAACAACAAGGAACCGTTGAGATGTTTTGAGATGCTTATTCGTACAACTTAGGACTTTTTGGGTTAAAGCCAAAGATTGTTAAGATTCAGTCTTGTTTTGTTCCCTACCCAAAAAGTGTTTAAAGTATGGTCGAGATTATTATAGATGAAAAAGACTTCGTGTCTCTACACGGAGAAGAACTGGTACTAGAGAAATGGGCTGCTATAGTTCCAAAAGATGGTAGATTTCCTGACGGCCTGAAATATAGGTTTCATGCCTGTGACTTAGACTCAGGAAAGCTAATACTAAGATACGATAATTCGGATCGTAGAAATGAAGCCAACGCAAAGCACCATAAGCATGTGATAAAGTCAGGAGATGAGAAAGTGAAATCTCTAAATCTAAAACCCAAAAACAAGCAAGATATTATCAAATTACTAGAAAAATTCGAGAAAGAGGTTCTAAACCATGTCAGACGAATGTGAAATTGAGATGCCTATACCTTACGGCGAAAAACTAGTTATAGAAGAGTCAGAAAGCTTAGATCAAACTTTTGAAAGGACAAAGAAAAACATAGAGAAATCTATAGACGGGGAAGAATCTCCTACCGTAGTAAGCTTCCATGACCCTGAAATGATTAGAGAGCTTCTTACACCTAAAAGAAGAGAAATTATGAATGCTATAATAAAGGTGGAGCCGGAAAGTATCAAGGAACTAGCTGAAACTGTTGATCGAGGTCTATCTGAAGTACATAGTGACTTGAAAACACTTGAAGAGTGCAAAATAGTCTACTTTGAAAGAGAGGGGAGAAAAAAAAGACCCGTAATACCTTACCGCGACATAGAGGTTCGTTACAACCTCAAGGAAGATGTCATGAACATGGAAACTGATTTTGAATTAGAGAAAGCTTAATCCCCTTCTTTTTGTAATCTTCTCTATAAACTTTCTTCATGGAGATTACAAGCCTGGATATGTCAATTCTGATGGAAGATCTTGAGAAGCTGGAAGGAGGTCATGTCCAGAAGGTCTATCAGAGGGACGATGAGCTGAGTATTGAGATCTATATAGGTGGAGAGGGAAAGAAACGTCTGATAATCGGAACAAGTTACTGTTTTCTTTCCAAGTATAAACGTGATAACCCTACTCGACCGCCAGGCTTTGCCATGGAACTAAGGAAGCATCTCGGAAAACTGGACCAGGTGGAGCAGAGAGGGTTCGACCGTATACTTGAGCTTGAGAGCGGGGACGTGAAACTTGTGTGCGAGATCTTCGGTAGAGGTAACTTTATCCTAGTCAAGGATGGAAAGATTATCGGAGCATTTAGACAGGAAGAATGGGCAGACCGGGATATACTGGTCGGAGAACCTTACAAGTATCCTGAGCCTACGGACGATCCAAGACAGATGGACAGCTACGTAGAGAACCTGGAGGATGGAGAGGTTGTCAGAAGAATCGCATCCGACCTCAGCCTTGGAGGAACCTATGCGGAAGAGATATGCCATAGAACCGGAGTAGAGAAGACTAAAAACGTGGAAGACCTGCCTGAGAAAGACAGAGAAAAGCTTGACAGGGAGATAAATAATATTATTGAAAATGAAAGGTATCCGGTGGGCTACTACAAAGAAAAAGACCCTGTAAGACCTTCGCCTTTCAAGTTGGAGACATACTCCGACCACAGAGAGGAAGAGTTTGAATCCTTCTCCGAGTCAATGGACCAACATTTCTACAGGAAGGAGAAGAGACAGGAAGAAAAGGAGAAAGAAGAAGCCTATCAGGAGAAGAAGGAAGGTTTGGAGAGACAGAAACAACAGATGCAGAGAAAGATAGACGGTCTGAAAAAGTCTTCCGAACAGAAAAGAGAGGATGCTGAGAGAATATACGAAAACTATGAGATCCTTGAAAGGATAAAGAGGCATCTAGAAAACGGGATTGAAAAACATGGATTCGACAAGACTCAAGAACTAATATCCGAGAAAAAGCAGGAAGAAGACGTCCCGGAGGAGATTGAAAGGATAAACACCGTTAACAAACAGGACGAGTTTGTCTCTGTAGATCTAGAAGACGGAAGCTTGAAGATATACCTTTTCCAGGATCTGGAGGCTACAGCTTCAAAGTTCTACGATAAGGCTAAAGAGTCAGAGTCAAAGATACAAAGTGCAGAAAAAGCCCTGAAAGATGTTAAAGAAGATATAGATAATCTAGAGAAGGAAGAAATAGATTTAGATGAGATGATGGAAGATAAAACTAGAGAAAGAGAGAAAAAATGGTTTGAAAAGTACAGATGGTTCTACTCATCGGAAGGCTTCCTTGTAATATGCGGTAGGGATGTACAGACCAATGAAATGGTGGTCAAAAAACATATGGAAAAGAACGATCTGTATCTCCACGCGGATTTTGATGGCGGACCTTCAGTAGTGATCAAAGACGGTCAGGAAGCCGGAGAACAAACTTTAGAAGAGGCTGCCAAAGCCGCAGTCACCTTTACAAAGACATGGAAAGCAGGGATAGGAGCTGACGATGTCTACTACGTTGATCCTGATCAGGTGACCGAAGACCCTGAGAGCGGAGAGTACAGGGAGAAAGGCTCATTTATTATCAGAGGCGACAGGACATACATGAGAAACGTCTCAGTAGAGGCAGCGATAGGACCTTACGAACTAGAGGAAGACCAATGGGTGCCGATGTGCGGGCCGAAAAAAGCTGTGGAGGAGAACTGTCCTGAAACCGTAGAAATGAAACCCGGACATACTAAAAAATCAGATACTGCGAAAGAGATACGTTCCAAACTGAACGATGACGGGTACAGCTTGGACTTAGACTATATAATCAGAGCGATGCCACCCGGAGAGACCGAAGTAAAAGGATAAGCTACTGTTCACAAACTATCTGATAAAAAGCTTTAAGCCTAAATTTATTTCGGATGAGTGATAATATGAATTACCTCCGTGAGGTAGAGCAGGAGTATGAAGAACTGGCAAATACAGAAATTGAAGGACCAGAAAAAATGAAGAAATTTCTTTATATGACTTTAGCACAGGAAACTAGACAGAAAAAGATAGATGAACTAAATCTAAAGAGGAGTGAAGCAAAAAGGTATCACGAACATCTAATTGGAGATTATTTCGTAAATGAAAACCCGCAAGGCTCCCCACGCTATCTACCCGGTCCGGAGCTGGAGCATGACCAAGTAAAACTACCAGATCTAGAAAAAAACCAAGGACTTAGTATCTCCCAAGATAAACTGGACAACGTCAGAAAAGCGCTAAATGAAAGAAAAGGCAAGGATTAGTAGAATACTTAGCCCTGCTAAAGTTGATCTAACTAAAGTAAAATTATAAATTCTTTATTTCAACGATGTTCATAAGCCAATCAGCCCACAGTGTGATTTATTAGCAGAGATAATCATTTGTTAACTAATGAGAAAGGGTAATAGTCAAATTGTCGCCACAACTTTAGTTCTAGGCATGACTGTTGCAGCAACATTGGCAGCTTTTCAGCTTATGGGGTCCATCCAGGGCGAGGCAGAAGTATCAGAAGACGACCTTGAAGAACTAGAGCTGGTAAATCCAGATGAAGTGGAGCTACAAACAATTTCAGAGACAGGGAACCTATACAGTGCTTCTCTGATTAATAGAGGCGATGGCAGAGCAGAAGTAGAAATACGCCAGTTTAACGAGATACGTAATGAGACAGTCTTGGGACCCGGTGAGTCGAAAACACTAGATTTAGGATGTCTGAACCAAGAACAGAACTTTATAACATTAGATATTAACAATCAACGGGAAGAACATGCATTATCAATAGATGAAGGATACTGTATCGATGTGGTAGACTCAGAAATAACTCATGAGGACCAAAAGACGTTCAAAGACTGGGATTTGGAGGTCTACGAGAACGATGAAGATCAGAAGCCGTACGATAACAGAGAGCTTAATTTGAGTTTTGACTCCGATACAAGTACAGTTGAGACCGATGAAGAAGGCGAGGTAAGCTTTAGAGAGGAATGGGAGGTCGACTACATACCACCTAACCAGGTATGGTCGACCTCGGCAGATTACACCGATGATAATAGATATCAACCTCCTAATATGGTAGGAACTGATTTAGAGGATGGAAATGAGTTATTCCAAGAAACACAGATAGCGAGAGCTGGGCCTGAAGGAGACCATATCGAACTGAACTATGACTTCACACCGGTTTCG
>LKMV01000037.1 GCA_001563995.1 Nanohaloarchaea archaeon PL-Br10_U2g16 | reverse complement strand
GAGAAAGAGCTGCAGTATGCCACAAACATTGCAGGTTTTGAGTTTGGAGAGGTATCCTATAGCGAAGGAGATAGCTTCGGTTTTAAATCTTTAAAACAAGATTATAAAACCGATATAAAGGATGTAGCCAGCGACCAGAACAGAGTAATAGATTGTACAGCCCCTGAGGTTGATTCTGCCCAGGTAGATGACTATGAGGAAGGAGAGTTCTCTCTTGAATTCTCAGATCCATGGATTTCCTGCCCTTCATCCACAACTACGGTACATATGAAGGTAGATGAAGAGATAGAGATAGAACACGAAGATAATAGATTTTTGCAGTTGGTGGAAGCAGGAGGGCAGCTATATGAGGGTATAGATGATCTCAGTGACAGTGAGAAGAGGAAGGATCAGGACTGGACTGATAGTGATGAGGATGATGGTCTTTGCATTACTCGTGAAAGAGCAAGAGATAGAAAGGAGGGTATGGTGGAGGATCTTAAAGGGGATATAAAACCTTCATCATTTGATGCCGGTGATTTAAAGGAATCTGCAGAGGAGGGAATTGAAGGTTACCCATATGAGAAGGACTGGGTCGAGGTTACGGATATGGATCTACAGGTAACTAGCTGGGATGTAGATAAAAACTTAGAAAGGCACACCGTAGACTGTGATGAGAGTTTAGAGAATGATTATGAGTGGGATGCAGAGGTTACTGCTGAAGATTTCACGGCTAGCTATGAAATTTCGGATACTGAGAAGTTTTTGCTTAACTCTGATGCACAGAGAGAGTCTATGGATTTCAGTTTCAACTATACTTACAGTACTGATTAGCTTTTTATCATTTGGTAGATAGGTTAGGATAGGTGAATTCAGTATGCCAGAAGAAGATGACAATACAGTATATGTCGGTTCAAAACCAGCAATGAGCTACGTACTAGCAGTAGTCACACAGTTTAGTGAAGGTCATGAGACAGTTCATGTAAAAGCAAGAGGAAAAGCTATTTCAAGAGCTGTCGACGTAGCGGAGATGATCCAGACCAAGTTTGAAGAAGATGCAGAAGTAGAGGACATCTCAATCGATACAGATAAGATCGATACAGATGAAGGAGATGAGCTGAACGTTTCATCAATCCAGATCGATCTAGCTAAGCCTTGATAGAAGGCTGTTAGGCGGTTTTTACGCCCTTTTATTTTTCTATTATGGGTTCGACAGTTCTGAGGGTATTTTCTTAGGTTTTTTATACGGGTGTTGACAATATTTCCTTATGAGGAGGAAAGGTCTTTCCCAGGTACTGGCATTGATTGTTGCTGCATCCGTCCTTATGATGACAGCGCTTACGGTAATATTTATGGTACAGGGAGGACTTGCGGACCTAGGATCGGATACATCTGTAAGTAGCTGTACAGGAGCTATAGAGGGCAAGTGTGCTGCTACAAATGCTAATGTCAACACGCCTAGCGCTTGTTTGGATGACGATAACAATCCGATTCCGGGCGTTTCCGACAGAGCATTTGAAGGTGATGATAATTCAGAGGTAAAC
The DNA here is from genome assembly GCA_001563995.1 of Nanohaloarchaea archaeon PL-Br10_U2g16. Taxonomy (GTDB): domain Archaea; phylum Nanohalarchaeota; class Nanosalinia; order Nanosalinales; family Nanosalinaceae; genus PL-Br10-U2g16. The sequence goes on along the minus strand of LKMV01000037.1, from coordinate 5,978 downwards.
TGTGGAGACTGGAATCGATAGGTGAATAGTTTGAGAAAGGGAATGTCCAAAACTCTGGGCCTTGTAGTAACCGCTTCAGTACTTCTCTTAACTTCCGCTATAGTTGTATTCATGGCGGAAGGAGGGCTTTCAGATGTTATAACGGGTTCAGCCCAGCAGTCATGTGTCTCCCAGTTACAGTCTCAGTGTAGTTACGGTACCGGAGATTCAGTGACGGTTCCCTCTGCATGTGAAGACGTTGATGGACAGATAGAGGTAGATGGAGTGCAGGGGTCGGTCGGAAGTGAAGATGTTGGAGATTCTGTTCAATGTGAGAGCTAGATGTTGTCTTATGGTAGCAAATGTATTTCCCTGAGGTTTAATAACTGTTATAACGAATTATACCATTATGTCGGGACTAAAGGAAAGGTTTAAGGAGGCGAAGGAAGGTCTAAAACAGCAGCTGGAAAAAGAAGGTGAAAGTTTAGAGAGTCAGATCGAAAGTATAACAGGTGAAGAAGATCCCAGCCCGGAAAAAATAAAAGAAGAGGTAGGGGAAGCAGACTCAGGAATAGGAAAGAAGTTAAAAGAACGTGTTGAGGGGCTTAAACAGGAATCTGAAGATGAAAGCTTTGATCTAGATTCTGAAGACGGTATAGATAATGGAGAACTTTTTGATAATGATTTAAGTTCTGATAATTCTGCTGTTAATGAACAAGATGACAGATGTGCGGCAAAAACCAGGAGCGGGGACAGATGTTCTCTTGATAGACAGGATGAAAGCGATTACTGCCATGTCCATAGCTCAAAGGAAGATGTAGAAGATGTTGAAACTGATTCGGGTGCAGAAGACGTGGCTGAAGAAGAAGTTCAAGAAACAGAGGAAACAGGAGGGATAGAGATGGAGCTAGATGAAAAAACTGCAGATGACACTCAAGATGATGTCCGAGAGAAACATCAGTCTACGATGGAGGAGGTTGGAAAGACTGTTGAAGAGCTTAAAAAAGACTCTGATAAGGAGATGGGTCTGAAAAAACGTGTTGACAACCTTGAAAACAAGATAGTACAGTTTGAGGAAAAGATGGTCTCCACAGAGTCAAGAGAGCTTGCCAAAGTAGATAGGTTGGAGAAAAGGGTGCGGGAGCTAGAGCTGGACGATGACGATGATATAGAACAAAGGATTGGAAAGCTTGAAGCAAAAATAGATAATTTAAACTATAGAAGTCTGGAGAACAGGCTTGAAGAGCTGGAGACTGAGTTAAGCAAGAAGTTTGAAGACAAGAGGATAGATAGACTGGAAGAAGAGATAGAAGAGGTTGAAGAAAGAGCTAAAGAAGATTCTTCGGAGAAGTTTGACAAGATTGAGAGTAGGGCAGCTGATATAGACTCTAAGGTGGATACCGAGGTTTCTCAGCTAGATAAAAAAATCGATGAGCTGTGGCAAGCAATTGATGAAGAAAATAAGGAGCTTGAAACCGGTGTTAAGTCAAACAGAGAGGACATAGATGAAATAATATCCAACCTCGCCGAGCTATCGGAGATAGTTAAGAACGAACTCAGGGAACGGTAACTATATAATGTTTTAACCACTTAATGGTATTAAGTGGGAAGTATGGGAGAAGATGTTATATTCGGTGAGGAAGACGACGAGACGGAGCAGGAAACCCTGTTCGGCTCCGAGGAAGAAGATGAAGGAGATGACGTTCTTTTCGGAGAGGAAGAGGACGAAAATAATGATGAAGGTCTGGAAGAAGATGCTGATAAGTCGGATGACACAGATAAACAAAGTTCTGAAGGCTCTGACCTAACTGAAGAAGTTTCTGAAGAAAAAGATTCTGAGGAAAATCTCTTAGATAATAATGACACTGATGGACAGGGAGAAACCCTTCTAACTGATGAAAGTTCTCAAGATGAAGAAGGTTCTGAACAGCAAGATACTGAAGAATCTGAAATAGATCCGGTAGAAGATACTGATGAGTCGGATATGGATGAAGAAGATACTGAAGAGCTACAGGATACAGCTGAGGAATATAATACTTATGATGAAGAGATAGAAGAGGATGTTGGTGTAGCAGATGAGCTTAATGAAAGGCTGGGAAAAGTTGAAGAGGAGATGGAACAGTTTAGAGATCAGAAAGATGAGGAAGAGGTCTCAAGCTCCAAGATTAGGGATCTAGAGGACAAAATAGATAGTATAGGTTCACGTATTTCTGAATCGGAACTGGAGGAAGACATTGAAGAGGTAAAAGACAGGGTGGCGGAGAAGTCGGATCTAATAGAGGAAGTTAGAGACAAGTTGAACCAGAGGATTGAAGGGCTTGAAAAAAGCTTAGAGGACTCCGTTGACGAAGATTCAGAGGAACTGGAAGATATTAAGAACGATATAAAAAGTCTAAAGAATTTTAAAGATAATTTAGAAGATATAGAAGATTTAAATGAAGATATAGAAGAGCTTGAAGATAGATTAGGAGGGCTTGAAGAGAAGCTTGACGATGTAGAACAGGATTTCGACGGTCTCCAAGAGGATTTAGATAGTATCTCGGAGGAACACAGAGATCAGATAGATCGCCTAAAGGTAGATATAGAGAATATACAGAAAAGCCTTAACTCTCTAGAAGATGATATCGAAGACCAGGATGTTTCCGAGTTATCAGACGAAGTAGAACAGCTGAAGTCTATGGTGTCCGACTTTAGATGGATATTCAATGATTTTGAAGATCTGGCTGAGCTTAAACTGCTGTCAAACGATGAGTACAAAGAGCTTAAACAGAAAGCTGATAAGGATTCTTCCAAAGTTGATCAGAGAGTCGAAAAGGTTGAAGAAAGGATATCGGATATAGAGCAGACGGATTACAGGAATAAAAAGCTTAGATCTGAGATAGAGAGCCTTGAGAAGAAGATAGAGTCACGTAAATCCGTTGATATGGAGCCTGTACTAAACGAATTAGATAGACATGAATCGGAGATAAAAGACATAAGAGAAGGTTACGAGGAGCTTGGAGAGATGATGAAGCTTATGTTGAAGGAGTTTAGAGCGATGAGGGATTCTAGGTAAAGCTTCCGAGACCTGACTGCCTTGCTTCCATAGCCTTATCCAGCTTATCAACTCCCGAGACAACCCTGTCTTCGGAAAACTCATGTTTTTCCACCAGTATCTCTTTTATCTTTTCTCTGTTCGGTTCTTTGAAGCTGTAATCTTTTTCTTCTACAGGCGGATCCATAAAGAACTCTAGTATACGGTAAGGATCGTTTTCAGAGTCCCAGTCGACCTTTTCATCCTCCAACAGTTTTTCAAACTCCTGGTACTTTTTCACTAGTTTTAGGGATTTCTTCGGACCTATCCCCTTTATTCCGTCAGGGTTGAAATCTGTTCCCATTAGTATACCCATCCAGACAAGCTTCTCTCTGGATACGCCGATCTGCTCTAGGACTGATTGTAGCTGTATCCTCTCGGTTGATATCTCCTTTCTTCCGCCTGACGAGGTCTTCCTACTCTTTCTCGTGGTCAGGTTTTTCACCATTTTACCCGCTCCGAAAAGCAGACAGTCCCAGTCCTGAGAGCCTACTGCGTAAATAGTTCCCGGAGATTCTTCCCGTGTCATGTAAGCTGCCTGAGCCTCACCTTCGCTCGGAGCCTGAACGGAAGGAAGACCCATAGCATCTAGAAGCTGCTTCGACTCCTCCACCATTTCCGATGTTAGTTTGGAGCTCTGAGTGGCTTTTGAGTAAGCTTCCGAGATCTTACCTTCGTCCTTCAGTTTTTTCCATTCCTTTTTTGCTTCCTCTCTCTTTTTTCTTCTCCTACTTGACTCTTTCTGCTTTAGATCAGGCATCTGACCGTCAAATACGTATACAGGTCTAATATTATTTTCGAGAAGCTTGATATTCCTGTAAAATATTCCTGAGAGATGCGAAGTAATGTTTCCGGAAGAATCTTTTAAGGGGGTACCATCTCTCTGTCTTATAATCGATAAAAACTGGTAAAGTGTGTTCATTGCATCGATAGATATCTCTTTATCGTTAAGATCTGCAAAAGTTATCTCTTCTCTCTCAACCAGGTCCCCTAGGTCTACGCCCATACAATAAAAGTTATAGGACTTCATCTTTAAACAGTTTACATGAAAGGCTCAACCCCATGTGAATACTGTGAAGAAAAGATGGCTGTGACCAACTGCTCCGTATGCGGCGCCCGAATATGTGGAGAGCACGACAGAGACCACGGCTGTGCAGTATGTAAAGGAAGGATGGAGTTTGGATAGGTTATAGATTTCTGTATCCTCTTCTACCTATCCTGTACCCTACGTATCCGGGAACTGCCAGTACTAGAGCGTATACCAAGTACTGAAACCCTCTAAACAGTATCTCTATGCTCCCTGTAAACGTTCTTATCGTTATCTCGGTAACCGTGTCAAGGCTATCTCCTAGCTCCGAGCTGAACCTATCGCCGACGTCCTGAGGCATTATCTCCGGATCTCTGTCTTCTTGAAGCCTGATACTCACGGTCGCCATTTCTGACCTGTCCTGAGCGTCTGAAAGCTGTCTTTCATACCGGTTCATCATCTCCTGTATCTCAAGCTCTTTCTCAGTTACCTGCATGAGAAGCTCTAAACGCCTCTCCTCATCTTCGACATCTTCAATTTCCTGTCTGATGGATTTATACTCGTTCAAAGTCCTATCCAAGGTATCTAGCTCATCAGTCTCCCTTTCTATGGAAACCCTGTAGTTGTTTGTCTCGTACTCTTCCACGTCGTAGTCCTCTCTTATCTGATCTACAAACTGTTCAAAGCTGTCTTCAGGAACTCTGATTTCCATCTTAACTGTCCTGTAGAGATCAGTCTGTCTCTGACTGCTTTCCTCAACGTAGCCATCGAAGTTTTCTGATAGGGAGCTTATATCTGACCTATCCTGCTCTACATTATCCGTCTCTATCTCGATATCGGATTCCTGCACTTCTACAGAGTCCTGACCTTGATCTAGATCAAAAGAGTCCGCGGCTGAATCTGCTTGAAGCTCTGTAGGTCCGCCATCGTAGCTTTCCAAGGAGGTGGAGTCTGAAAGGCTTCCGCTGAAAATGTTCAGTATCAATCCGCCTATACCTAAGGTTGTAACCATCAGAAGAATCAGTATGGCTGCCAAGATTTTGTTGTTGAAAATCTTCTTTTTCAGAGCTTTAACTTTCATAAAAATCTAAATGTAGATGCTGAATTAAAAAAGAAGGGTAAAATGTTCGATACTTTTCGAACTAAAGCTTGTCGAAGTGTTCAAGCTCAACGCTCTGGACTTCCTCTATCCCATTTAGTTTCTCCTCGACAGCATCGGTACCGCCTTCCTCATCGCTAGTTATAGTCGATACCTTAATCGCCTTCAGTCCGAAAGCGACCTCTTCCTCTTGGAAGTCGTCGACATCAATTTTTTCCTCTATATTTTGTTTCAGCTGTTCTAAATCCGTCTCCGCGTCTTCAGGCATAACCTTGTAGACACACTGTACTTTTGCCATTTGAATTACCTCTTAATATACTCTGATAAAATGAAGCTTAAAAAATGGTCTCGGCCTAACATAGAAAAATAAAAAGAACTGAGAAGGAAAATCCCTTTTAGATCTAGAAAATATTTTTCAGCTTCTTTTTTAGTTTCTTTAGAGCTCCCATTTAGCTTCACCTTGAATAAATCGTTAACGGGTTTTTACTGCGACACATAAAGTTTTTCCGGGCGATTGGTTATAAAGGGTAGGGCTGATGTAAGCTGGTTTAAAAAGCTCTGAATGGTCTTACAGATATAAGCCCCCTTGGTCTAGTGGAAAGACGTCACCTTGCGGCGAACTGGTTACGCTCGGTTCACACGCAAATACCGGTTCTAAAGAACCGGTCGAGGCTCCAGTAGGTGCCTAAATAACCATGCGCAAATAGGTGAAGATCCAGGGTTCAAATCCCTGAGGGGGCGATTTTTACTTTGAAAAGTTATTCTTGACAAGTATGATTCGTTTTATTTTTATTTGATCG
>LKMV01000036.1 GCA_001563995.1 Nanohaloarchaea archaeon PL-Br10_U2g16 | reverse complement strand
GTTCTATCACCTTCTATCTTTACAGCATCTCCTTCTCCTGCTTCTATTTCTTCCATGACTTTTGAATCTATTCTTACGATACCTTTTCCGATATCCTGCTGAGCGTTTGGAGGAACTTCTCCTACACGCAGTTTAACCTTGTCGTTGTTGTCTTCTGTCATTTTGTATACACCTATTCTTTGAACTCTCCCTTTTCTCCGGGACGGATCTGCCTAAGTATCTCTCTGTCTTCGATAATAACTGTGAAGACGTGATGTGAAACCTTGTTCTCCCAGCCTTTAAAGTATTCTAGGATTCTGGGAGTATTTTTCTTGGCCAGTATAAACACGGAGTCGTCTATCCTTGTGTTCGGTATCTCATCCATCAGACCATCTTTTTCGTACTCGTACTTCTTACCGTCCTTCTTCACGGTCTGAGTGTAACCGAACAGCCCTCTGTAGAACTTATTTCTCTCATATACAGAGTCGAACATCTCCTTCTTCGTGTTATAGGTCAACAAATCTGCCTTTTCTCCGGCCATACACTATAGTTGGTACGGAACATTTATACGTTTTTTGTTGACGTCAGTAAAAAAGTTCCTTCTGGTACTACATCCAAGGTAGGCCCAGCGATATAAGAATTTTTTAACCATCTTTAGCTGTGAAAGTTGAAAGACTATCCTCCGGTAGCGAACCGATAGACTCTTTTCTGAAAGGCGGACTTGAGAAAGGGCTTGTAACCAACGTATTCGGAGAGTCAGGATCGGGAAAGACCAACTTCTGTGTCCAGGTAGCTGCAGAAGTTGCCTCTGACGGTGACAAAGTAATATACATAGATACAGAGAAAGGCTTCTCCCCTGAAAGGTTCTCCCAGATAGCCGGAAGGGATGCACTTGACAATATAGTGCTGAACGAGCCGATAGACTTTGAACAGCAGGAAGAAGCAATCGAGTCACTCAAGGAGATAGCAGAAGAACATAATCCTGAAGTCGTTATCGTGGATTCAATGGTCTCACTTTACCGTCTACAGGCAAAAGGCGATCAGATACAGGAGGTAAACCAGAAACTGTCTCAACAGTTCTCAAAGCTTGCTCAGATTGCAAGAGAGTACAATATTCCTGTGGTTGTAACTAATCAGGTCTATACAAGCTTTGACAAGGATGATATAGAGCTTGTCGGAAGGGATGTTCCACGTTACTGGTCAAAATGTCTTTTAAAACTTTCCAACTCTGATGAAAACGTTAGAGAGATCGAGATAGAGAAACACAGATCTATGCCCGAGGGAGAGTCCACAAGCTTCGAGATAACCGATGAAGGATTGGTAGAAGCGGAGAGTAAAGGAGGGCTTTTCTAAAAATCTGGATATTTCTGTTCCAAGCCGTTAACTCTATAATGTAATTTAGGGTGAGGAGAACCGAGCTTTATAAATCTTCATGGTCAGGTAGCAGTTATGACTTCACCAATCAAAGGTGGACGCGTTCTGCACCTTTAGGTCCTTCTCTAGAGCTAACTATATTTCAAAATTTTCAGATACCTCATTCAACAACATGGCTATTTCTTTCCGTTCTAACTTAGCTATTTCACTGCTGCTTCTGCTGGCACTGCTACTTTAACTGTCGATCTTTTCTTTTCCATGGCTTAACATCCTGGAAAAGCTTATTCATATACTCAACGTGATCAAAATGACAACACAACACACAACACACGACACACGGAACAGGCCAAAATCGGAGATCTTTGCTAAGGGTGGTAGGTATGTATAACGGAAGTAATGAAGAGATCGCTGAGCATATACAGAGCGAGTTCTGTTTTAAGAAAGATCCTGATGAAGGTTTTCCGCCTTCTGAGGTTAGAGCAGGAAGCAAGTACGATTTCGAACGTTCAGGAGGTTCAGAGAAGGGAGATTTTGATGTATCTGAAGAGGCTTATGGTGTCTTTGCTGAATTAATGGGAAGGGATACCAATAAGGTAGGAGGATTCTCCGACCAAGATGAAATGAGAACTGACGGCGGTACTGCTGTTGGGTCTCATAACTCTACAGATTACGGTTTCCAGACAGATCCAACTGATAAGCAGTGGTGGAAAGAAGGAGAGAAAGAGTTTCCATACCGGGATGAAATGGACGCTATGGATATCTCGGTGATCTATGACTCAGATCCTAATGTAATAGGTGAGGATGACTACCTTTCAGCTGATGAGCTTGAAGCTGTTAGGGTTATGGTAGAGGAGACTGAGATAGATGAAGAGGGCTTTATAGACGACATTTATCAAACTGAGGTTCATCCTGTACATAAAAACCAGATAAGACAGGTTTTGGAGGATCCTACTTCTTATGCAGTAGATGGGATGGATCCTGACGGCTATCCTATAGATAGGGGCGCGGATCTGTCGCCCGAGGTAACAGAGGAGGCCAGAGATGAGTACATCCATTCGAGAGGGTCGGTACCGGGCACATCAATTGATACAACTGTTAGAGACAACTCTGTGGAGGAAGATGGTCAGAACTCTAGGGGTATGATGGGTATATAACTCATCATCTCCTTTTTAAACTCTCCTATTTTAAGTACAAACATGAGATATCGAACCAAGGGTGGATGTTTTATCCTTCGGAACGATGAGTCCTGAAGACTTTTCAGCTATTTCTAGGTTTAACGTTCCAAACTTTGGTTTTCAAGGTTTTTCTCCGACTTCAAGTATTTCAGTTATCTCTATTATCATATCAATCGTTATTATTGGGTAAAACCGATAGTAACAGTTTTCTTATAAGGTGATTATCTATGAAAACTGAACATGAAAACACAACCTACGGACGTCCTCAAAACCTGAGAAAGCATCAAAAGAGGCTTGGCTATAGATGAAGCTTTCAAGACTGTGTAGCCGAGCTCTTGAAGAAGGAGATAAAGTCTGGATCAGAGAAGAAGACTCTGTAACGACGGGAGAACTTTCAAACCTAGTATACAGAGGCGATGGAGAGAGCCACGATACAATGGTGGAACTAAATGATCCTTCTATGGCTTCCGGCTTCAGAAGGTATAAGGTATCCGAATCGGACCGTGAGTACGATGACTTTGGATTCTTAGCTCCTGAAACTGATCCTGAGGCTGCTGAAGGCTTTATCGAGCTGATGAAGGGGTACGGTTCCAGAGGTGAAAAACTGCCTGAGTACCTAAGCTCGGCCGATACTGTAGCTGATCGGCTTTACTCTGAGCTGGAGGATTATCCAGAAGCTGACCAAAATCTCCGGATAACTTATTAAACAGTTGAGACCTGTTAACTGGATATATGGATCTGGAAGATTACAGGAAAGAGATTGATAGAGTAAACGCAGAGATAGCTGATGCGGTCTCTAGAAGGATGAATGTGGTCGATGAGATAAAGAAGTACAAGGAAGAAAACGGAATGGATACCGTAGACCAGGACAGGGAGGAAAAGGTAAAAAAGCAGTTTGAAAAGCTATTTGAACGTGAAGAACTGCCTAGGGAGAAAGGCAGGGATATGGCAGAGCTTTTGATAGATATGGCTGTAGACAGACAGGAGGATAATGTATGAAGGTAGCCTTCTTAGGTCCTAAAGGCACTTATACTCACCAAGCTGCTTCAGAGTATTTCGAAAGTTTTGAACCGGTTCCATGTGATTCGGTAGAGGATGCTGTAGAATCTGATGCTGATGCAGCGGTTATACCGTTTGAAAACTCCCTTGGAGGCAGTGTGGGGGAGTCTGTAGATCTACTAAGAGACAAAGATTTGACTGTAACCGGTGAACAGAACGTTGAGATCAGCCATGTGCTTGCATCCCGATCTGAAACTATCGAAGACATTGAAAAAGTTGTCTCACATCCTCAGGCTTTGACACAGTGTAGGAAGAAGATTAAGGAGCATGGATGGGATGAAAAAGAGAGTTCTTCTACAGCAAGCGCAGCTATGAGCTTAGATGATGGTGAGGCAGCAATATGTTCGGCTAAAGCTGCCGAGATCAACGGTTTAAACATACTATCGGAGAATGTCCAAGACAAAAGCTCGAACACTACCCGTTTCTTGATTATAGGTGGTAAAGAGCAGAAGGGGGATAAGACCTCACTGATACTGGAGCCTGGAAAGGATAGACCGGGGCTTCTAGCTAATATGCTTTCATGTTTCTCAGGCCACAGTGTAAACCTGGCATATATCCAGTCTCGCCCTACTAGGGATGGTCTGGGCAACTACTACTTTTATATTGAAGCTGAGCAGGACAAAGGCTCTGAAGAGTTCGAAAACGCAGTAAAATGTGTCGAAACATACTCGGAGGTTAAAGTTTTAGGGTCGTTTAAAGGTGATAAAAAATGAGGAAAAGGATTGAGGACATCTCTCTTTCAATTAGACAGATATCTGAAAAAGCAAGAGAATGTGAGGACTGTGTAAACTTCCATATAGGCCAGCCTAGCTTTGATACTCCCGAACATGTTAAAAAAGCTGCCAGAGAAGGCTTGGATCAAAAACAGGCGTATACGAACTACAAGGGAATTGAAGAACTTAGAGATCAGATAGTAAAAGAGGAGAATGCTAAGAAAAACATGGCAGGCCGTAGATCTATAACTGAGGACAACGTTCTAGTTACGGTAGGAGGTATGGGAGCTCTATACTCCGTGCTTACAGCAAAGGTAAGAGAGCAAGATCAGGTGCTCTACAATGATCCATGTTGGGGTCCTTACAAACTGATGTCCGAGGTGGACGGCAATAAATGGGTTCAGGAAAAGTTTTTCAACCGTGATAGAGAGCTAAGGGATGAGGCGCGGGAAAAGATCAAACAGTCGGATCTAATCTTTGTGAACTCGCCTTCCAACCCTCTTGGCAGGATGTTTACCGAGGAACAGGCTAAGACTTTAGGCGAGGTATCGAAAGATTACGGTACATTCCTTGTCTCAGACGAGGTATACCACAGGCTGAACTATGATAGGGAACATTACTCTCCGGCTGCTTACAATGATGAGTCGGCGATTATAGGCTCTGTATCAAAGAACCATGGTATGACCGGCTGGAGGATCGGCTGGATCGTGGCTAAGCAAGACCATATAGAGAACTTTGGAAAGGTCAACAGGGCGATGAACGCATGTCCGCCTAAGATATCACAGATAGCTGCGGTAGAAGCGCTGAAAAATGACAAGCATGTAAAGGAAATGAGGGAAGAGTACAGAAAGAGAAGGGATCTAGTGGAGAAAAGGCTTGACAGTATAGGATGGAGTTACAGAAATCCTGAAGGAGCTATCTATGTCTTCCCGGAGGTTGGAAGGGATTCCTGGGACTTCTGTCTTGAAATGGTTGAGAAAGGGGTCGCAATGGTTCCCGGAGAGTCTTTCGGCCCTGAAAGCGACCAGAATGTAAGGATATGTTTCGGATCTGCGTCTGAAGAAGAGATAAACCGCGGATTTGATATTTTAGAGCAGAATATCTAGGTGGTAATGTGATAGATCAGAGGATAGCTATAGTCGGAGGTACCGGACAGTTCGGTCAGCACCTAGGAGAGGCTTTAGAAGCTGATAACGAGATATTAATTTCAGGCAAAACCTTAGAGGATGCAGAAACTGTGGCTGAAAGAAAAAACTGGGGTTATGGCGCCAGTAAGGATATAGTGCAGGATGCGGATGTTGTAATTGTCTCAGTTCCGATCTCTGTTACCGTAGAAGTGATTAATGATATAGGTCCTCACGTTCCTGATGATGCACTTTTCTGTGATGTCACTAGCGTCAAGAAGAAGCCTGTGGATGCGATGGAAGGCTACAGCTCTGAGGTAATCGGTATGCATCCGATGTATGCTCCTAGTAACTCTATATCAGGCCAGAAGATAGTTTTATGTCCTGTGGAGGGAAAGAAATGGACGGAAATGGAGGAGTTCTGGAAGGATAACGGTGCTGAGGTACATATCACTGAAGCAGAGAAACATGATAAAGCGATGTCTCTGGTCCAAGGTCTGATGCATTTCTCCGAGCTGGTAGTCGCGGAGACCATCAGAAAATCTGATATGACCGGAGCTGATATGGAAGAGTACTCCTCGCCTGTGTATCAGTTGATAACCGATCTAACCGCTAGAATGCTGAACCAGAAGCCAGGACTGTACGGATCGATCCAAGCGGAAAATCCTGAGAATGAAAAGGTCCGTGAAAGGTTTAAACAGTCTGCAGAAGATATACAGGAGCTTATCGGAGATGAAGAAGCTTTTGCTGGAAAATTCGATGAGCTGGGAGAACAGTTTGATTTGGAAGGAGCCCAAGGAAGAACAGATGACGTTATAGAGTTCTTGAGCGATGAGGTCAGATAGCTTCACCTGGTAAAAAATGATAAAGAGTTATATATAGATCTAAAACCCTCTTCTATTCCTTTGACCTGGTGGTTTTTGTGATTAAGATTTAGAAGTTTTTGATTTAGTTCTATATCATGTTAGGTCTGGAAAGAGGCAAGGTGAAACTTGAAAAGCATTCAGAGGAGTGGGAGGAGGCTTATGAAGACGAGGCAAAGAATCTGAAGTCTCTGTTTCCTGAACAGTTAAAGGATTTCGAGCATATTGGCAGCACTGCAATCAGAGGAATTTCAGCAAAACCGATTATAGATATGATCGCTGTAGTGGAAGACTTAGAAGAAACAGAAGAAATCATAAATACTCTGGAAAACAATGGTTATGAAAAAAGGCCTAACGACGGGGTAGAAGACAGGATCTTCCTAGCTAAGGGAGAAAGAGACAACAGAACACATTATATATCACTGACGGAGAAGAACAGCGATTTCTACATAAGGACAACAAAGTTCAGAGACAAACTAAACCGAAACCCTGAACTCGCACAAAAATACAACCGTTTAAAGCAAGAACTAGCCGAAAAACATCCTGAAGACAGAGAAAAATACACCGAATCCAAGACAAAGTTCATACAGAAAGTTGTGGAGGATATGTGCCGGGCGGGAGAGTATTTGAGGTAAGAAACAAGCTTCCAAAACTTTGAATTAATAGACAGTTTCGAAGGAGAAAATAATGAAAACATATTATTCAAGACAGGAGATCAAAAATATGTGCTCCGAAAGAAAAAAGAAATCAGCGATAACCAGGATACCTTAGAAAACGAGAGAAAAATTTTGAAGTTCCTTGAACATAATGAAATTGATTCTGTGCCTAAATCAGTAAAGTACGACTCCAAGCAAAGCATAAATATCATTTCATTCGTTGGAAAAGAAGAAGTAACCGTAAATAACCTCGAACTTCAAGAACTAACGAAATGGACACAAAACTTAGCGGAAATACATAAACTAACGTTCAAAGAATATAAAGAATTCTGTCGCCAGGAAAACTTCTCCTTCGAGAAACCTAAAAAACCTGATAAGAAGCTGGAAAGTATTGAAAAAGACTTTGAAGAAGAACTACAGAAAACTAAAACTATGCGGCATGTATTCAATATAACCTGGTGCCTAAAAAGAGCTGAGAAAACAGAAGATAAAGGAAAAAGACAGAGATATCTTGAATTTGCCAAAAAACAGAAAGTTGAGGAAAAATAAATATCTGGAAAGAACTATAATTATTCTTCTATAATTTATCTGTATGACTGAAGATACTGCTATCGATAACTACC
>LKMV01000035.1 GCA_001563995.1 Nanohaloarchaea archaeon PL-Br10_U2g16 | reverse complement strand
CGGTACTATATACGAGGTTGGAATAGCGGTCTCCGAGGATTTTCAGCAGAACGGGCTTGGAGGCATTATGTTGTCTAGAAGTGTTGAAGAGCTCTGTGAGGGAGATGAGATTTTCACATATAGGACGCAGAATCCTGACATGTATGGTTTATCCGATAATCTATTTGATGTTTGTCCAAGCAGAGGTGAAGCTTCTGACTATCTACTTGATCATGTACATGGTGTGGCTGAGCTGTTAGGAGCTGATGAGATGGATGGCTATATCCAGAAAGAAGCCTATACCGGTGACTATGGTGGTTCGATGTATGAAAATCTTTCCGATGGAGAAAGGAGAGGTTTTCTGGAATCTAGGGGGATGAGGCCGTTTGAAGGGGATGCGGTTATAGTTGCTGCAGAGATCTCGGAGGAAGAGGTAGAAGATATATACAGAGAATCTGTAAAAAGGTTTGAGCAGGAATATGATCTTAAAGTAGAAGAGGTGAGGCCTTGATGCGGATAAAAATTAAAGGAGAGGGCGAACCCGAACTTGCAGTAGTTGCATGCATGCACGGGGATGAGAAATGCGGGCAAGAAGCTATCGAAAGGTTTTTGGAAACAGATTTGGAGCTTGAAAAACCTGTAAAGTTCATCATAGCGAATGAAAAAGCTATGGAGAAGGACAAGAGATTTTTGGATACGGATCTAAACCGATGTTTTCCCGGTAATTCAGAAAGCAAACTACATGAGGCGCAGCTGGCGAAACAGCTTTACGAAGAGCTAGAAGGAATGAAGAGTTTGACGCTTCACTCTATGGAGAACTTTGAAGAGCTTTTCTGTCTTGTAAACGGAGCTGAAGAGGATCTTGTAAAATCTGTAGGGGTAGGAAAAGCCGTAGATGTCCGGCCGTTAGGTGAGGACAGTATTGAAAAATACTTGGACGCGGTAACTGTTGAATGTGGTGAAAAAGGTACTGAAGAGGCAGCTGAAAATGCTTTTGAAGTAATGGTTGAATTTATGTCCTACTTTGGTGCCTTAGATGGAGAAGTTCCTCAGAAGGATCTAGAACTGTTTGAGATGTACGAGACTGTGGAAGGAGAATACAGATTTTTAGCTGAAAATTTTAAAAAGGTCCAGGAAGGAGAGATGTATGCTGAAAACGGTTCTGAAGGCTTAAAGGCTGAAGAAGACTTTTATCCGATTCTGATGTCTGACGATGGTTATGATGGTATACTTGGATTTAAGGGGAGAAAGCTGGAAAACCCGTTCAAAATAAAAAGTGAACAGGTTGATTCTTAGTTATGGCTGAGATCGATCCTTGGGGCGACGTGGAGCTTGGAAACTACAACGAAAAGATGGAAAAGTTTGGTATAGATCCTGTGGAAGAGGTAGCTGACAGGCTTCCCGATCACAGGTTTGTCCGTAGAGGTATCGTGTTCGGTCATAGGGATTTAGATAGGTTATTAGATGCTAGGGACGATGGAAAGCAGTTTGCAATGATGACAGGTATAATGCCTTCCGGAGTCTTCCATTTTGGCCATAAATGTGTGGTCGATCAGATTAATATGTACCAACAGATGGGGGCAGAGGTCACAATCGCTGCCGCCGATATTGAATCCTTTAATACTAGAGATGTATCTCTGGAAGAGGCCAGAGAGATGGTAGTAGAGCAGTACTTGAAGAACTACGCAGCTTTAGGTATCGATCTCGAAGATATAGATTTCTACTTCCAAAGTCAAGCAGGAAACAACCATCTGGCACGTTCAAAGATGTTTGCGAAACACCTGACACAGAACCAGGTCGAGGCAACCTACGGTAGCGCCGAGCCGGGAAAGATTTCCTCTGCGTTGACACAGTATGCAGATATATTAAGACCACAGTTCCCTGAGAACGGAGGTCCTAAACCCACAGTGGTGCCTGTAGGGCTTGACCAGGATCCGCATATACGGCTGACAAGGGATATTGCTTCAAAGTATCAGAGACAGGATCTTGTGAAGCCTAGCTCCACCTACAACAAGTTTATGAGAGGTCTTCAGGGAGGTAAGATGTCAAGCTCAGATCCAAAAAGCTATATAGCTTTGACTGATTCGGTTGAGGATGCAAAGAAAAAGATAGATCAGGCAAAGACCGGAGGTAGAGATACATTGGAAGAGCATAGGGAGAAAGGAGCAGAACTTTCGGAAGACATGGTATTTGAACTTCTAACCTTCCATCTGATCAAGGATGACTCAGAGCTGGAGCGGATCAAGGAAGAGTACTCTTCCGGAGAGATGCTTTCCGGAGAACTGAAGCAGATAGCAAAGGAAAAGCTGGAACAGTTTTTGGTAGAACATCAAGAAAAAAGAGAAGAGCTTGGTCCAAAAGTAGAGCAGTACGTAGATGAAGAGTTTGAGTTTGAAGTTTAGGTTTTTATCTTCTTTTGTACCAATCATGTGCTTCTAAAGTCTCTACGCTTTCTGGATAGTTTTCTGCGTTGTTAGAATGTTTGAGTTCTAGGTTTAGTTCTTCCGCTACTTTCTCCATGTATCCTTCGAAGTATTCTGAAACTTGTATGTTTGTGTTGTCGTAATAGTCTGTGTTGTGGTAGACTAGTTCATTGTCTTCTGTAATGAATGCTTTGACTCTGGCTACGTCTTTTCCTGGTTTTTCCGGATCTTCTGCGTAGAATACCATTTTGTTGGCATCTAATGCATTGCTTATTGCTGCCCATCCATTTGATTTCTCTATTCCATGGCATGATATGTCGTAGGCGTTACCCATCTGTGTGATTAGCATAGGATTCGATGTATAGAAAGCTAGTTCGTCCGGTGTAGATTTAGCTTTTCCTTCCTCAGTCTTGTATTCCTCTATATCCTCCTCAAGTTCCTGATAATCTCTTTGATTGACTTCTTCTGGTTCTAGTTCGCTTTTGATTTCTTTTACCTGATCTATGTCGTGTTGATCCGGGTTTTCTAGTTCTTCTTTAACTCCTAGGTTTTCTAAATCTTCTAATATCTCTCCCCAGTATTTTTCTTTTTCTCCTTCGAAATCTTCTTTTATGTTTTCTTCCTCTACTTTTACCTTAAGAGCACTTCTGTCATCGTACCCTGTTGCAGGGCTGTACCGTTCATCATTTTTAACTCGCTCCTTCAGGTCAGGTTCCATGAGATCTTCTGCGGTAAATTTTTTTGTCCCAAGCCATTCCTGGTTTTCTCCCTGTTCATAAATTCCTTCTTCGTTATCATTAAGCTCTAGGAGTCTATCTACTGTGTTCTGAATTCCTCTATTATGTTTATTTTTATCTTTGTTTTTGATTTTTAGTGCATCTAGTTCGTTTTCTGTTATATTATCAGGTCTTTTACCTGTTGATTTTTCGTATTCGTCTAATGCTTTATCCTTACCAAGCTTTTCTATGGTTTGTTTCGTGTATGATCTTAGCTTCTTGTTAAGATCTTTTTCTAACTCCTTTTCCCATTCACCTTTTGTTTTGTTCTTAATTGGTTCGGTTGGATCGTATTCCAGCTCAAGTCTCTCAGCTAAGGCAGTTACTTTTCTAATCTCTTCTTCGTATTCATCAAATAAGTCTTCTATTTTGTTTTCATGTAAATTTTGGAACCATTCATCTATCTCCGGCATTTCGCCTTCTAAATCAAGTAATTCTTGAATTTCTTCTATCTCAATATCCATTGAAGATTCGTTTTCTACAGCTATTCGTGTGCCATCTGGATCTCTTCCCAAGAAAAATTCGTATCTTCTGTTTTTAGCTAAATCTACGATGGTATTTCCAAATTTATCATCTCCGCTGGAATATTTTACTTCTCCATGCTCATTTTCTCCTTCTTCTACCACAAGTCTGTCTTTTTCGGTCTTTAAACGGTCAAATAGTTCTTCTCTATATTCTTCGTCCATTTGATTTATTTTATCGATAAAGCCTCCTACTTTGTCCCTTCTTTCATCTGCTTCTTCCGGAATTTCATTTATCACTTGGTTAAAAATCTGGGCCTTGTACCCTAGATCCATCTCTGTCTTAAACAACCCCCACATACTTGAATGAATATTTTCTAGATCCTCTGATTCTAGCTCAATCTGTTCATTTGAATCATAAAATCCGTTTGCCAATCTTAAATAATGATCAGCACTATTATCATCTTTACTAGCATTGTCTGCACATCTAAGTCTTAAATGCTCTGGTATAGAGTCTATAAGTTTTGAAGGATCTTTTTCCACCATTAATTCTGCAGAATCATCGGATAAATGCCATTTAGTTTTGGATTTCTGTTTTATTTCTTCGTCAAAACCGTTTAATCTCTCTTTTATATCTCCGGTTGATTGAAATCTTTCAATATCAAGGTTTTCGAACAGAGTAATAGGGTCTTCATAATCTTCTTTAATTCTGCTGCTTTTTTCTTTAACCTGTTCTATTTCATTTAGAAGGTCTTCAGGGCTTTCTCCTCCGTCAAAGTCGAAGAATCTTATTTCTTCCTCGATGCTGTCGTCTATTGTAGATAATATTTCAGTGAATCCTTCTTCCTCTTCATCATATTCGAATTTAAAATTATTCTCCTCGTCTCCAAATCTTATGATATTTTTACCTTCAAAGAAATCTCTTATTGCTATAGTATCTTTATCTTTAACTAAATAGCCAGTCCTAGTTTGTTCTATATTATCGAAGTTAGCTTCAAATCTTTTAAGACGTTCATATATATCTTGATTTGATCCTTTAGGTTCTGGCACAGGTATTTCTCTTGCAACAGCATTTAATTTCCTATAATCTTCAGAAACTTCCGACCACATTTCATTTACATTACTCATCTGCTGATCAAACTCTTCTAGATCTTCATAGGGTCCATCAAGGTTAAATGCGTGAAATGCAGAAAGGCGTTTGTTGGTATTATTGTGTAGATATTCTGCAAGCTCTTCTTTATCTCCTTGAAAGTCATCTCCTTCTAAAACTATTGTATTAGATGATATATTATTAGCTTCAATATTATCGGCAACAACAAGGTTTATGCCTCCATTTCCAATATCTTCGGCATATATTTCATCTCCTACTATTATATTACGGTGTGATTTGTCGAAGACACTATTTACAGGGTTATCTTCTTCTCCAATATTTCCAAATAGTAGATTATCTGTGGCTTTATGAAATACGGGCCATGTATTTACGTCTCCTACCCAAGTGGAATTCTCAGAACTACGCATAAAAGGGCCGTAATCTATTCTTCCTCCTTCAGTATTTCTGAAATTTCCAACAATTATTGAATTATCTAAATTGTGTCCTATGCCTGTTGAACCATATTCGCCAGCTTTAAACTCATCTGTTATTACTAAACTGTTTGTTGAATTATGTATTTCATCATTTATCTGGTTTGCAACTGCTACACTGTCTTTCAAATTTGGTATAGACTCAATTTCTTCGGCCGCTAAAGTCTTGTTTTCAATACCAAGTCCGTCCTGATGTTCATTAACTTCTTCATGTCCAAGCGACCCCTTTGGGGTATCAGGATTGCCGTGGATGGCATATTGAAAGTTGAATATATCTAGATTTAAGTCTGCTAGTTTAGAAATATCATCTAGAGTGTCTTCTTCATCAGGTGTAATAGTTTCTCTTTTTAAATTATTTGAAACACTCATTATATGTTGTTATTAAACAGTAACACTTAAATAATTTTGCTTTGGGGGTCAGGCTCCAATTTCCTTCGCTTCCCTAACTGCTTTCATGTAGAGTTTCTGGTTGGTGTAGAATCCTGATTCTGATAGTTTTTTCATCAGGTCTAGGAACTCTTCGAACTCTTTTTCTCCTTCTTTCTCGAGCTTTAGCAGATGTAAACCGTGCCTCGAGGCTTTATATCTAAATTTTGGCTATCTCTCTAACTGACTGGCGATTAATGTAGCTTCCATATATTATCACGTATTTTAAAGCATAAGAAACATATCCCCTCCTTGTTTCAATTGTAGTTGCTGATTACAGTTACATGAATACTACTGTCGCTATCAGCAACGAGACCAACAGGATGCTGAAGAATTTGAAAGAGGAGGTACTGTAGATCAGGTGTAATGCAGAACAACTTAATAGTTTAAACAGCCTATCCCTATACTAAATCATGCTACCTGAGTTGATCTACAGGGAGGAGAGGAAAGAGGATTACAAAGCTTTGTATGGATTAGGTCTTCTAGCTGGTATAATCGGATTTCTTGTTGCATGGATTGTTTTTCCAGGAAACTTGAGTATTGTGGCTGTGGTATTTGCAGCTATTCCGTTAGTTTATCCGTTGAACAGGTATTTTTTCGAAGATGAGAAGGAGAGGGCTCCTCATTTACAGGAGGTATTAGTCTATGGATCTCTCTTCGCAGGTTTGACTACTGCTTTTTTTATCCTAGGCTTAAACTTTCAAGATGCCTTTGAGCTACAGTCTCAGTTAGTAGGAGCGGCCGGCTTTGCAACACAGGCGGAAGCAGCCTTTACATCAGTATTTTTGAATAATATTACTGTGTTCGGAATTATACTACTCGCTGCTTTATTTGTAGGATCTGCAGGAGCTTTTGTCCTTACATGGAATGCTTCAGTCCTGGGATTCTTTTTTGCAACATTAGTTAAAGACTTCCGCTCGGCAGAAGAGTTTTTCAGCTGTTCAAATCCTGATCCTTCACCTCTATGTTACCTGCCCCATACAACTTTTGAGATGGGTGGTTTCATTGTCGCAGGTGTTGCTGGAACCCTTATATCTGCCGCAGTTTATAGAAAAGACTTTGAAACAGAGCTTTGGAAGGATTACTCAAAGCTTGTGCTGGCAGGGGTTTTACTTGTGTTGGTCGGTGCGGTACTGGAAACCGCTTGAATATTAAAGCTTCAAGGGTAGAAGATGAACTGTGAAGCTATCAAAACAGGCTACTGAGATTTTAGAACAACTTCAAAAAGATGGCTCTGCCTCTGTTTTACAGCTAGAAAACAAAGGATACGATCAGTCAATGGTTAACAGGGCTGCTTTAGAGCTACAGGAGGAAGGACTTGTTGAAATACAGGAAGAAGAAGAGTTCAACAGATTTCTAACAGAGAAAGGTAAGAAGGTTACAGAGAAAGGATCTCCGGAACATAGGTTAATCCAAAAGCTGGAGGATGGTTCCAGAGAAATTTCATCTCTCCAGATTGAAGGCAAAGATATCGCGATAGGTAAGGCCAGACAGAAAGGATGGATAGATATCGAACAGGGCGAGATTGTAATAACTGATGACGGCCGGAGCAATCTAGGAACAGATCCGTTAAAACAAAGGCTTAAAGACAGGGATTTCACAGAGGACGATCAGGACAGAGGCTTAGTAGCTGTAGAGACCTCCACGGAACGTATGATAACGTTGACAGAGGAAGGTGACTCTGCCGGTATAGATGATGTTGTAGAAGAGTTCAACGTTGAAGCAAGAACTAAGACTCCGAGAACAGGTAAGAAACATTTCTATAAAGAAGTACTAGACTATGCTAGGGAAAAGTTCGTAGAGATGGGTTTTGAGGAGATAAGCGGAGACTTCGTTGTTCCTTCGGTATTCAACTTTGATGCGTTAAACACTCCTCAGGACCATCCCGCAAGGCAGTTGCACGACACATTTTTCCTAGATAAACCGGAGAAAACAGATCTATCCGACATAGAGGAAAAAGTCGATAATATAAAACAGACTCATGAGAACGGATGGACTACAGGTTCTAAAGGATGGGGTTACGACTGGAGTGAGGAGGAAGCGGCTAAGAATGTACTAAGAACTCATACTACTGCAGCAACAGCCAAAAAGCTGCATGAGATAGAT
>LKMV01000034.1 GCA_001563995.1 Nanohaloarchaea archaeon PL-Br10_U2g16 | reverse complement strand
CCTCCTAGAAATAGAACTGCGAATACCAGCATGCCGATCGGGATTAGGGCGTACTTATCGTAGTCCCTGTATACCTTGTCAAATCCTTTCTCCAGTCGCTTATTGATTTTCTCCGGATCCACAGTTATCCGTTCTCCTAAAATCCTTATAAATTAATGGATAGAACAGCACACAAGTAAAATTTCTAACCCGAAAAACACCCTATATAATAAAAAAAGGTAGGTGTCTATACCTAGATATAATGGACACCGATTTCTTTGATACCAAGGATCTAAAAGATAAGATTAGCTCTTTGAAGACCCGAGAAGGACTAAAACATAACTGGCCTCTTTTTGCAGTACCTCTTGTATTTTTAATCGCACTCTATATAAGGTATATTCCTTCACAGGGCATGCAGCACCTTCAGGCTCTGGACTCTTACTGGCACCTTAGGAACAGTCAGCATTTTGCATACGAGTTCGTGATACCTGACGTAGACTTCATGCAGTTCTTCCCCTATAACGCTCCAATGTACAACTGGCACTGGCTTGACATGGTCTTCCCTGCTTTGATGTACTGGCTTGGACCTTTCGTGATTTTCGGCAGTTATGTAGAGTGGGCTCAGTTTTACCCAGCACTGATGGGAGCTTTCGGAGTAGTCGCAACATACTTCCTTGGAAAAGAAGTATTCGACAGATTTACCGGTATTTCAGCAGCTTTCTTCCTAGCAACAATTCCTGGAGTGCTTCACAGGACTTCGGCAGGTTTCTTCCAGAAAGAGCCTACAGCTACCGTATTTATGGTTCTATCGCTTTACTTCTTTGTAAAAGCATGGAAAAACAAGAGCCAGATCTCAGGAATATTATCCGGCGTTTTCCTCGGAGGAATGACCCTCGTATGGGGAGGTTCCCAGATGCTATGGCTGCTCTACCCTCTTGTAGTAGGGCTAATGCTCTGGATCAATGAAGATATAGAAAACCTGGTCTCAGCATACACACCGATGTTTATAGTCGCAGCAGGAATAGGATCAGTTCTTACTTCGCGTTTCTGGATAACAGACTCTATAGTTTTAGCAAATATACTTATACTTGGAATCTTATGGGGAAGGTATCTTGTTGAGGAACTAAACTTAGTCAAACAGGAACATATAGGATACTTTGTGCCCTCAGTATCAATACTGGGACTTGTGGCTCTAATTCTTTCGCCTCTGTACTCAAACTTCATAGCCAGAAACTTTATCTCTCTTATTAGCTCTCTGGAAGCTCAGGCATCAAGCGTAGTTGCAGGAACAGTAGCAGAGAACCAGCCGGCCGGACTAGGTCAGCTGATAGGCCAGCTGGGAGCTGCACCTTCGGCTGAAATAGGTTTCATGGTCGACTATATACCGGCAGAGTTCGGTAGCATATTCAGTATAATAGGAAATATCAACGGAGCATGGCCTCTTGCCTTTATCGGAGTTGTGCTAATTGGTACAAATCTTACCGCCATGGTTCTGAAAAAGACAGATATAATAGAAGACACTGTAGAGGAGCTGAACTACTTCAAGCTGATGCTGGTTGTGACCGCGGTCTGGACCGCAGCCTTCTCATTCTTCTTTGAAGCCTCATCGATGATAGCTGTGGCACCAGCGATTCTTGGAATTGTAGGAGGTATCGGAATACTTTACGGATTAGACGAGCTGAGAGATGAAGTGGAAATCGAGTTTAGATGGTACTATCTTCTTCCGCTTGTATGGGTTGTATCTAATGTACTGACAGCAGTTAACACTTCGAGAATAATATTCCTTGCAGCGTTCCCTGTAGCATTCATCGCAGGATACACGTTTACAAAAGTTGTAAGGCGTTTGAACAGCCTTCAAGACGATTCAGTTATTTACCTAGGTATAGCGGGGGCTGTGATGGCTGTAAACCTTGTAGCCATTCTAGTCTTGATTCCTTTAGCAGGAATACCTATCGCCATCGGAGGGATAGCAGCTGTAAACATAGCAGCATACATGTTCTTCCCCGACGAATGGCAGATGGAGAGAGCAGTTCCAAAGGTTAAACCTGTGAAGATAGGGATACTGACACTTGTAATAGGTTTCACACTTGTAATCAACTTTTCTGCAGGATATGCTTCTGCTGAAGGATTAGAAGGATCACCAAACGAGCTATGGATGGAGAACCTTGAGTATATGAGCGATGAGACGCCTGAAGGATCTGTAATCCTTTCATGGTGGGACTACGGATACTGGTTCCAGACAATAGGCGAAAGGGCATCGGTAGCTGACGGAGGTAACAATAGATACTATGTAGGTGACGGAGAAAGGACTAACTTCCATATAGCCGACTTCCTTACTTCAGACGACCCTGAAAACCATACCGATCTTTTGGAAAGACACTCGGTAGACTACCTTGTGCTTGACGAAACAATGATAGGAAAGTACTCAGCTGTAAGCCAGATCTCAAACAGAGACAATGAGAATTTCAACGCAATGAGGCAGTTAGAGACTTCCAGAAACATACTTGACTCTCTGGATGAGAACAGAACTCTCCTTACGGCTTCCGGTCAGGGCACGACTATATTTGCGCCGATTGAAGAGAGGGATGGAAGTACGAGGCTAAGCACGGACGGTGAAAGAACCCCTACATTGGAGATTCAGTCACCTAGAGGATCTGTAAGGGATGAGGTAGGATGTGTTGTAACGGATGAAGGCGTAACTGAGTTTGAGAACGTTGAACAGCCGGCCGAGCTAGGAGAGATGGGAGAGGTCTGTATAGCTGAGAACCCTTACTACTCGTTTGACAGGGCTATCTTAACCGGAGAAGAGCCTCAGCTACCTTCTCAACAGGCAAACCTAGTTCTGATACCAAAAGAGATAGCTGAATCGAACTTTGTAAGGCTTTACTTCATGGACGGAGACGGTATAGATTACGTGGAAAAAGTTGATGGAGCCTCTAACGACTTTGTAAAAATGTGGGAAGTTGACGGAATAGAGGGCTGAGAGATGCTTGAACTGCTGCCTTACCTACTGGGCTTTCTGGTAGTTCTTCTAGGCACACCTCTTGCTAAAAAATATTTACTTCATTCCGGAATATACGGCATAGATCAGAACAAGCTCCATAAACCGAAGATACCTACTTCGGGGGGTATAGTTGTATTATTTGGATTTATAATCTCTGTTACTAGCTTTATAGCCCTAGATAATCTGTTCAGTATCTCTAACATTCAGGTTTCTCTGGTTCTTGCAGCTCTAAACACCGCCACGATTATAGCCTTGATAGGATTAATAGATGACATACATATCGATCTTGAAAAGGTCCTCAACGAACAGGTCGAAGAGGAGGTCACTGTTGATATAGAGGTAGGAAACGTCCATATAGTTGAGAAGATCTTCAGATCATTTACAGAGGACACTGAGGCAGATCAGATGCATAGAAAAGGCCTCTCCAAACTTCCAAAGATGTTTCTTGTACTTCCGGCAGTGCTTCCTCTGATGGCGGTAGGTGCAGGATCATGGAGCATGACACTGCCCGTTATCGGGACGGTCGACTGGGGACTACTTTACCCTCTGTTCCTGATGCCTCTAGGACTGATGTTTGTCTCCAACGTCACAAATATGTTAGCGGGGGTTAACGGACTTTCTACATCCTTAACTATGATAACAGCAGCAGGATTAGGATTCTTTGGAATACTTAAGGGACAGCCTGAAGCATCGCTGATCTCTTTCTCCTTAGCCGTATCTCTTCTAGGCTTCATTTACTACAATTTTTCACCAGCAACAGTCCTTCCAGGAGACTCACTTACATACCTTTCCGGAGCCGTAATATTTTCTGCCATGGTTATAGGTAATATGGAGAAGCTCGGTATAATAATCTTTACTTTGTGGTTTATAGAGTTTTTCCTAAAGCTCAGAAGCGGGTTTGGAGCAGCTTCCTGGGGCGATCCACAGCCTGACGGCACCATCAAACCGAAGTATGATAAGAACTACTCGCTTACACATCCCTTGATGAGAAGAGGTATGACCGAAAGACAGATTGTACTGTTTCTAAGCCTTGTACAGACACTGATTGTTACAACGGCGATAATCCTTCTGGTCTAGAAATAGAACTTTTTAATGGCGGGAGAGAAATAAATGGTTATGAAGACTGGCTTCCTCCGTGAGACACTGGCAAAAGAGTCCCGAGCATACGGATTTACAATCGCGTTCTGGGGCTCCGGCGCCATGCTGATAGGAGCTCATGGAGTTCCAAACCTGATAGAAGCCTTGCTATATGGCTCTGGTGCAGTGATAGGCTTCGGAATACTTACCCTGATAGCTTACCGGGGGGAAAGCCTGAAATCCGTAGAGTACGAGAGATCGGACATGGTGACGTTAGGAATGATACATTACGTGGCCTCTTTAGCACCTCTGATAGCCTCATACTACCTTGCTAGGCTTGATCCATACCCTGCATTTCTGGTAACAGGGATAGCCACCTCGCTACTGTACAACCTGGGGATGTTGGTAGAAGAAGCCATAGATGAGAAGATAGCTAAAAACTTCTAACTTCTTATTAATTCCTCACATGTAGCCTAATTTGCGAAGCTTGTCCATAATCTCCTTATCATCTTTATTCTGTGCTCTGCCCGCTCTTTCTTTTGTGTTTTCTACATCCTGTAGCCATGCAGGTTTTTCCTCGCGTTTATCAGTTGAAACTTCGCTTCCAAGCGATCTAAAGCCTTTCCAGTACTTTGGAGATATAGGAAGTTCTTCCTTTGAGTATCCTTCCGGCAGATCTTCTTCCATCTCCGGATAACTGTTAATATCTACACCTGTTACATCAGGTACCATATGGAACCACGAGACATCCCAGACATCCCTTTCATCCAGCTGAAGAATCGGATGGACTCGGATATGGTCCGGATCCGTTCTTGGAGAGTAGAAATCTTCGTCTCCACGGGATTCATGCTCATCCCATCTTACCCCGTTGATAACCGCTCTAATACCACGGTTTTCCAGCAGCTCGTTCATAGGAACCGTCTTTAGAAGATGGTTGCCGGCCTCTGTATCCATCAGCCATGGAACCTCTTCATAGTCTCCTACCCTTTCTGCTTCTTTCTGATTTCTCTCGTTTAGCTCTTCCACAGGAACCTTGTCTCCCGGATTCTCTGCTTTTTCAATTAAGTCTTCGTTCTTCGAAACCGTTACCCCGAATCCCCAGTCATCTGCAAGCCTCCTTACATAATCTTCCAGCTCATCAAAGTGTTGTCCGTGGTCTACGAACATGAAATCCGGTTTTTCAAAACCTTGTTCTTCACACACACGTTTTACGATCCAAGCGGTTAATGTGGAGTCCTTCCCACCGGTAAAACCTATCAATACTTCTTCAGAATCATATTTTTCCAGTGCCTGCTTGACAACCTCTTCACCTGCTCTGATCTTGGCTTTTGTAGGCGCGTCTTCAATTTCTTCCCGGGCAACAGGAGGCTCTAACTCAGTCATAGAGACCAGTTGAACACCAACCTTTAAGATTTCTCACTCTTTCTCTATCTCCAGATTCAAATAGTATTTCTGGCCGTTTCTCTCGAAATACACCGTTTTATGTGGCGGATAACTCATCGCTCTTAACTTATCGATCATCTCCCCCGCTTTTACCTCTTCAGACATATCTATCTCAGAAATTTGATCCAGATCTTTTTTTCTGTGAGTATCCCCACGGTCAAGATCCTGTTCTCTGCCTTTCTCTGCTTTCTTTATTTCTTCCCAGTTCTGCTTGAAAAGCTGGAACTGCTCGAACATTAAACGTTGATGAAGAGATTTTCCTGTGTCGTCAGGCTGAACACGTACCTCTCTTCTGGCTATAACATCTCCCTGATCGATCTCTTCGTTCATGTAATGGATAGAGACCCCGGCCGGAGTATCATTGATTATAGGCCATATATACGGGTGTGCGCCACGGTTGTAGGGTAGGAATGATGGATGAAGATTTACTATACCTTTTTCCGGAACCTCTATTACCTTCTTAGGTACCTTGTGCTCAAAGCCAGAGGAGACTACTAGCTCCGGGTCCAGTTTTTCTATCAATGATAGCTGGTCTTTTTCAGTCAGTAAAGCCTTTACCTCTACATCTTCTCTACCGTTGAGCCAGTCATATACTTTTTCACCAGCTTCGTTCATACCCAGAAAGATAACCTCGGTAGCCATACCAATATCTTAACAGCGAAGATTAAAATCTGTCCGGCTTTAATCCATAGTATTTTTCAGAGAAATGAACCTTTTGACCACTATAATGTAACCTCCTACCGCCATAAGAGCCGGATAGTAGGCTCTAAAACCTTGGTAAATCAAGAGATCTATTAAGATAAAAGCTAACAAAGGATGAGTCAGTCCTCCCTTTGCAAAAGCCAACGATTTGCCGTACCCAATAACCTTTCCGAAAATACTTGACTCGCTGTCCGGCCTTGTACCCCTGTTCAATCCTCCTTCTGTATCCGATCTGTACCACTCAAGCAGGGATGTCAATGTAAACATTATAGCTCCGGAAGCGGAGAAAACCAATAAATAGATGTTTTCTGTTATCATATAAGCCCCGAAAGATGTAAAGAATACTAGAGCTGAATTGGTTATAGGATGAGAGATGTTATCCAGAAAACCACCGAAATCAGTTTTATCATCGGTGTGTGAAGCAATTGCTCCATCACAACAGTCCAGTATCAGGTAAAGCTGGTAAAAGATGTATCCAGCTATCCAGAAGTATATGGATGAAGAGGCAAACATCATTGATCCGGTCAAAGCGATCAATAAAGCTGTAAAGGTTACAAAGTTCGCGGAAACCCCTAGCCTTAGAAGCACCCATGTAAAGAACGGGGAAATCCTTCTCAAAACATATTTAGGATATATCCCTTCACTTTTCTTGTTAGCCGCAAAATCCCTTAACTCGGAAAGAGTCTTCATTCTTAATTATAATAAGCCCGAAGACAGTTAAAAAATAAACTTATGGTGTACAGCAAATAGGAGCTCTTTATCTCTAGATCTGTCCTATTCTCTCAAATCCATCTGTCTGTTGGCTTTTCTCAGTCTTTCCGGAGTTCCGACGTCTATCCTTGTTCCCGTGATATCGCTGTATCCAACTCTCTTGCCTTCTTTCCTCATCTCATCTATCGCATCGGTTAACTGGTACTCTCCACCTTTACCTTTTCCTATCTTCTCTATGGCGTCGAATATTTCCGGATTGAAGACATACATTCCGGAGATGGCAATATCTGAAGGTGCATCCTCCGGATCAGGTTTCTCCACCATCCCTTCTACCAGGTTTTCGTCTCCCGGATCTATTACTCCGTAGGAGGAAACATCTTCCGGCCTGAAGGTTCCGATAGTTGCATCCATCTGATTATCTATATGAAAATCAACTAAATCTTTCATCGCTTCCTTATCATCTACATAGTTGTCGCCGAGCACAACTGCAAACGGTTCGTCTTTAATATAATGTTCCGCGGATTTTACAGCTCCGGCAAGCCCGTCTCTTTCATCCTGGACCACGTATGTGAGCTGTACACCGTACTGCTCTCCTGAACCTAGGTAGTCTATTATTGCGTGCTGTTTCCAGCCTACAACTATACATATATCGGTTATACCGGCCTCTTTCATGTCCTCTATAGCGTGGTGGATTACCGCTTTCTCTCCTACAGGTAGAAGCTCTTTTGGATAAGCGTTCGTGAACGGTTCCATTCTGGTGCCTTTACCGGCTGCCGGGATAACTCCTTTCATAAGATACAGCATGGTAGATGACCCTTATATTAGAATCGATTTTGAAAGAAATTTTTCTTCTATCCAAATCATTG
>LKMV01000033.1 GCA_001563995.1 Nanohaloarchaea archaeon PL-Br10_U2g16 | reverse complement strand
TGTTCCCGTTTGATCCTCTACCTTACGAGATAGGGGATGATGGCGATGTGAACCTGAAACATAATATTAATATGGGCCTGGATCTTAGAGGGGGTACACAGGTCCTACTTTCAGCGCAAGGAGAAAACGTAACGGAAGAAGAGATCAATCAGATAACAACTATACTTGAAAGAAGGGTATCAGCCTTTGGATTAGAAGAGGCTACTGTTAGAACGGTAAGGATAGGAGACCAGCTTAAGATACAGATGGATGTGGCCACAACCGATCAGGAACAGCTGAGAGAGCTTATAGAACAGGAAGGTACGTTTGAGGCCAGGCTTCCTATAACGGTGAGCGACTCAGTGGATTTCGAGCTGGACCAAGTTTATACTTTTGAGCATGATAACGGAACTGTTAACGTCGATGGGGAAAGTTACCAGGCCGGAGATGATTTCGAGCTCGAAGGAACTAAGTTTTACTATGTAAATGATTCTGATGATGGTGCTGAGCTTGAAGTAGTTGCTTATGACGGTGATGACGTCCAACAGGTGCTTACCTCGGAAGGAAGTGTTACACAGGAGGGAGACCGATACAGCTTTACCT
Organism: Nanohaloarchaea archaeon PL-Br10_U2g16; assembly: GCA_001563995.1. Taxonomy (GTDB): domain Archaea; phylum Nanohalarchaeota; class Nanosalinia; order Nanosalinales; family Nanosalinaceae; genus PL-Br10-U2g16. The sequence continues at coordinate 7,312 of LKMV01000033.1, read as the reverse complement.
TCCCGGTCGTTATTACACAGGCGGCCGCTGAAAACGTCCGACAGGTGGCATCCAACTACCCGGCAGGAGCTCAACATATACAGAGAATTGATGGCACAGGAAACGCCGAACTAATGTTGTACGTCGATGGAGTGATGGAGAATTCATTGGCGATGTCTAATGTTTTCAGAACGGATACAATCACACAGCCATCGATCAACGGCGGTGGATCAACAGCTGACGAAGCCAGGGCTGATATGAGAGAGCTGCAGGCAATTCTCCAGTCCGGAAGCCTTCCACATCCTGTACAGATTGAAAGCTTGAACCAGATCACATCGTCTCTGGGAGAGGACTTCCTGACCGCATCCATAATCTCAATAATTGCAGCACTAATAGCTGTAGGGTTCTTGGTCTTCCTGAGATACTGGAGGCCTGAAGTGGTTATTCCTATAGTGATAACCGGTGCTTCGGAAGTATACATCCTGCTAGGATCGTTCTTCTCTACGTTCATTACATTGAACCTGGCGTCGATAGCAGGAATCATAGCAGCGGTAGGTACCGGGGTAGACGACCAGATCATAATTACCGACGAATCAGGCCGTGAAAAGATACGTGACTGGACGGAAAGACTGAAGAGAGCGTTCTTCATTATCTTCACATCGGCCGCATCTACAATAGGAGCAATGACTCCGCTGATCAATCCTTCAATCTCAACAATGGCGGTAGGAGCAGCAGGAGCAGGGCTGATCGGCTACGAGCTTGTGACCAGAAAGAGAAAGCCACATTACCTGGCTATAGGAGCGGTGGCGATAGCAGTCTCAGCTGTAGCGTTTCAGTTCGATCCTTCCGGAGCAGCATTACAGTCGGTACAAGGGTTTGCAGTAACCACGATCTTAGGTGTCATGGTAGGGATATCGATTACGAGACCGGCATACGCTAAGATGCTGGAGTACATCGATGACGAGTAACTCATCTTTTCTTTTTTAGCTACTATTCTCCTACTAAACAAAGAAGCCTAGAATTCAGTAGAAGATGAAATAATTAATCAATATTTATTTATACAAGGAGAAAATAATTAGGCCGGAAAAAGTTTTGGAAAAGTAAATTACTGGAGCTCCATTACTGCTCCGGCTACGTCTTCACTGTTCTCCAGTGCTTCCTCTGCTTCTTCCTCGGAACATCCGGTTTTTTCCATCACCAGTTCAATGTCTTCCGGGTCAGGTCCTGTCTCAACAGCTTCTTCGGAGTACTTACCTTGAAGCTGGAACATTTCCTGTCCCTTAGCATCTATCTTAGAAATTTCCGGGTTGTCAAAAACAAGTTTTTTGTCGCCGATGGTAACCTCTACTTTGTCCGCGTTTAACTCTTCCATATCGATTCCCATCTGCTTCATTGCCTTATTCATATCGCCGCCAAACATATTAACTGAATCTGATTTTGACTTTAATAAAGCCTACCGGAACTAATGGAACGCTCCGGACAACAGTTTAAAGACAGAATAAATATTTGTATCTGTGATATTAGAAGACGTAGAACCGGCTTATGAGGTATCTTATCCCAATGATTATAGTGGAAGGGCTGAAATCGGATTAGATGATCTTGACAAATATATTTATTTAAGTTTTAATCAGAAAGGAGAATGCGCTCTAACAAAGATATGTAAAAATATTGATGAGGAATTTAGGGCCTTAGAAGCATGTGAGAGATATCTTGATGGAGTATCTAAGTCCATATCCGTTGAAAGCCTTTCCCACTTGGTAAATAGATACAGCGTTAACAACCCTGAAGATTTGAAATTAGAGGATTTTGACGGTTATGTTTCATCCTTGAAATCCGGAAAGAATGGAAAGGTTATAAGTACTGAAGGTTTGCCGATAGATTTTGAGGATGAATCTTGGGGTTTTATTTTGGGTATGTTGCCGGATACGAATGTAAAAAAATATAACCTAAAATTAACTTCTGGGGGTCTTGCTGATGAGGTCAAAGACAGACTAAAGGCCGTCGGGGTTTCTTGTGAGGTTCTAAAAAGAGATGATGGGTTCAAAATTGAAGGAGGTAGTATATTAGGAAATTTAATGCTCAAGAGCGGTTTTGTTAGATATGAGAGGCAGGTAGAATATAATGTCCGTTTCCCAAAATGGGTTTATCGGGCGGATAATGAGAGTTTTCATAAGTCTATTATGGCCGCTATAATAGAAAGCGAAGGATCTGCACCTACCTCTACAACAAGATCTTGTCGTATTACTCAAGCTAATTCGGTTTCTGGCATCGAGATCACTGGTGATTTCAAAGAGGAGAGGACTCCTACCGGACATACTGTCAGAAGAAAGTACTTTCACGACTTATCTGCAGAGCAAAGAAAATATGTGTTACGGTCTCAACCGCCGCTTTTAGAATCTGTCAAGAAACTCCTAAAGAAATATGATATTAATTCTCAGTTGAGGCCGGAAGCAGTTACAGAAACAAAAAAGACAACAGCGGCGCTCTGGAACTTGAGTATATCAGGAGAAGATATAAAGTTACTTTATGAATTCTGCGAAGATCGCCTGGTCTCAAAGAAAAAGAGTTTTCAAGATTATATAGATAATAAAGAAGAGTGGCATGTTAACAAGGGTGAAAGATTTGCTTATTACATGGATAAAATTAGGGAGTTGTGCAATCAAGAAGGATATGTCACCTCTAAGATGTTGGCTGGATATATCGATAGAGAGGAGAAAACAGCTGGAAATACTTTATCAATCCTTTCCGATAGGAATAAGATAGAATGTATAGGCTATCGAGATAGATATAAGTGTTGGAGGCCAGTTGATAATTAGATATAACTTTACAAGTATACTACTGGTTTAAATTCTTGAGACTGGCAGAGAGATATCATGTTAGATATAGTATTTCTGATAGTTCTTGGCGTACTGGCCGGCGTCTTCACAGGAATAACACCTGGTATACATCCGAATACGGTGATATTTGGTTTTCTGCCTTTTTACTTTGTCCTAGAAGTTAGGTTCCTTTACTTCATGACTTTTCTAGCGGCTCTATCGGTCAGCCATACTTTTCATGACTTCTTACCAGCTATATTTCTCGGAGCCCCGGAAGCCGACACAGCTATGGCCTCTCTCCCTGGCGTGGAGATGGCTGCTAACGGTAAAGGTGTAGAGGCTTTTCATTACAGCCTATTTGGAGGACTTTTCTCCGTCACCACAATGGTCTTTATGATTCCTTTAGTGTTCCTAGGGCTGGAGACGGTTTATCCCTACCTTGAGTCTTTGATGGAGTATATCCTGCTGTTTTTTGTGCTGGTATTAATTTTTAACTCCGATGATACCTTTGCCTCTGCTTTAGTCACAGTCATGGCGGGTTTGTTAGGAGTAATCTCTTTTTCAATGCCTGTAAACAACCAGTATGTCTTAGTGCCGGTATTTTCAGGGCTTTTCGCTCTACCGGCGATAGTTACAGCTCTCAGGTCTTCACATGAGATTCCTGAACAGGAAGAGTCGAATATATCAAGAGACTCGGCCTTCAGAGGAGGTATACTGGGATGCGGAGCAGGTATATTCACCGGTATGTTCCCAGGAATGAGTCCTGCGGTTTCAACTTCCTTTTTTGTACCTTTTATGGAGCGGGAGGAAGAGTTTTTAGCCTCCATGGGCGGTGTCAACACGGCTGACATAGTGATGACTTTCATATCAATATACCTTATCGGTAAGGCAAGATCCGGTGCGGCTGTAGCTTTACAGGCGATAGCAACTATAAGTCCGGAAGATATCACCTTTCTTTTGGGAGTGTCTTTCTTCTCCATAGGTATTTCTTTATTTATAGCTTATTTTTCCCCTAAACTTTTCACAGCGGTTTTAAGAAATATATCAGTGGTAAAGGTTCTTATTGGCGTAATTTTGGTACTATTCTCCGTTGTTTATCTTTTGACAGGTGTTTTGGGTATTCTGATACTCTTAACCGGAGGTTTTATAGGATATTACGCAGCTTTAAGAAATGAGAGAGGGATCACAATGTCGGTCTTATTAGTGCCCTCGATTGTATATTTTTCAGGACTCACAGGAATTATTTAATATTGGACCGTTAAATGTAATGTATGGACAGGAAAAATATATTTCTGGGATTAACGGTTCTAGCTTTAGGTTATCTGTCCTTTCTAATGGTTCAGCCGTTTATAGGTTACGTGCTTGGAGCAGTGATAATGGCGTTTGTTCTGTATCCCGTCCATAAGAATTTGAGAAATATGATTGATGAAAGAGCCTCTGCATTTTCTCTTGTTGTTCTAGCTGTTTTTCTGGCGTTTATACCTTTCCTAATTTTGATAGGAGCAGTTCTTGAGGATGCACAGAACTTGAAGGATGGCCTAGACGATACAGAATCTATAAATGTTACAGAAATAGAGAGAAATATAGAAGAATTTACAGGAGTGTCTGTAAATCTAAATGAGTTGCTGGAAGAATCTGTAAGCAGGTTTACTAACTCTGTTCTTGGTGGAGCTTCTGCAATACTTAGAACTGTTACCCATCTGTTGATTGGATCGATGTTGATGCTTTTCCTAATGTACTATATTATTAAGGATGGTGAGAAATTTGTTGCATGGCTCAAAAATGTACTACCTGTCGATATAGGGATACAGGAAAGTTATTATGAAAAGTTGAGCGGAACGACATGGGCTGTAATCAAGGGCCACGTACTCGTGGCGGTTATTCAGGGATTAGTAGGAGGTGTAGGACTTTTCGTAGCAGGAGTACCTAACTATATATTCTGGACATTCATAATGATATTGTTAAGCTTTATACCGGTTGTTGGAGCGTTTATAATATGGATGCCGGCAGCTTTCTATCTATTATTCACGGGGAATATAACTATGGGTGTTTTCCTGGCAGTATATGGGCTAGCAGTAGTAAGTATGATCGATAACTTTGTAAGACCTCTTGCAGTAGATAGAAGCGCCGATCTACATCCTGCAGCAATAATCATCGGTGTTTTAGGAGGTTTATTTGTCTTTGGCGCGGTAGGGCTGTTTGTAGGGCCTATAGTAATAGGTGCTTTTAAGTCAATTATAACGGTGGTCAGCCAGGAAGAGTTGAGTTAATGCTGAAAGTATAACATTCTATATCTGGGTAAAGTATTAACATCTTCGGAGCCAAAAGTACAGTATGGTATTCTACCAGTGTCCTGACTGTGGTTACAAACAAAAGTCAAAGGCGAAGAAACGCGTAGAATGTCACAGATGTGGTAGAAGCTATCTCAAAAGGGATGCTGAGAAGTCCGAGAAGAAAACTCCTGACAGTGAAGAAGAGACCGGATTCTTCAAGTACAAGAAAAAAGATTAGAATTTTAACGTCTGTTATTAGTTTCTTCCTTGATATTATGGTATCCGGGCTTCCTTGGGAACACTCCAAAAATTCTTACATTTTCACCCTCAATATCATAAGTGACTCTGTGGTTGAGATCTGAATTCCTGTCTTTCTCCTGCAGCTTGAGGCACTGTACCTCTGTACCGTCTAAGAGATGAATTACGTAACTATTTTTAGGTAAAGGCTCTTTTTCCAGATTATTTATCTTTGATACTATTCTTTTTCTGACATTTTCTTTTATTTTTTCTAAATCGTTCTCTACTTCTTTTTCAAATATCAGATTCATCTATATCCAGCCTCTCAAGCATTTCATCCTTGCTTATCCATTCCTGATTCTCTTTATCTTCTCTTTGCTTAATATCCATTATTCTCTGAATCTCTTCCGGATGAAGTGCTTTATCATCCTTGAGTTTATCTCTTATGGCCTCTCTTATAAACTCTGAAGCGTTCTGGTAGTCGTCTCTCTCAAGCCGTCTTTCAAGCTGCTTCTTCAAGCCTTTTGGGATGTTTACGGACTGTACTGGCATATAGTAAACATTTTGGATATTAATCTTTAATACTCTCATGGTGTTTTTCTCTTACCGGTCTGGTTTTAAAACTCAAATCCGTTTACTTATGATATGAACAGATATAACTTAGAACCTGAAAACTTTGATCTTGAAAGAACTTTGACATGTGGTCAGACCTTCTGTTGGCATAGATTTGAAGGGGAGCTCTACGGAGAAGGTCCAAGCAGATTTTACAGCTTCAGAGATAGCAAGCCAATAATTCTTGAGGAAAAAGACGGAAGTATAGATGTAAAGACAGAGCTTCCGAAGTCGGAGGTAATCAAGGCGTTAGGGCTGGAAAAAGATCTAGATGATATATTCGCAACCTTTCCTGAAGATGAAAAACTGGAGAGGGCTAGAGAAGAGCTAGAAGGCCTCAGAATAATTCAGGATGAATTCTTCCCATGTCTAATATCTTATCTCTGTTCTCCACAGATGCAGATATCCAGGATAAAGCAGATGCACAACGAGATAGCCAGAAAATGGGGTGAAGAAGTAGAGATAGATGGAGAGAAACTTTTAAGGTTTCCTACACAGGAAGAGCTTGCTGAAGCTACGGAGGAAGAGCTCAGAGAGATAGGAGTGGGTTATAGAGCAAAGTATATAGCAGAGACCATGGATATACTGGAGGAAGATTTCGAGCACTTGGAGCTTGACGGTATGGATTACTTCGAAGCTAAGGAGTACATGAAGAATCTATACGGCGTCGGTGACAAGGTAGCGGACTGTATACTACTTTTCTCAAAGAATTTTCATGAAGCACCTCCTCTTGATACTTGGGCTAAAAAAGCTTTAAAGAACCATTACCCTGAGCTACATTCTGAAGACTATGAGGAAGCGGTTGAAAACATCCATAAACGGTTTGGAGACAATTCTGGGTACGCTGTGGAGTATTTATTCCATGCAGCAAGGCAGGGAGTACTTGAGACGGATTAACGGTTTATAATTTTTACCTGTCATATATTGTTTCAACATGGACAGAGTAGAGGAACTCAAAGTCAGAGAAGTGTACGAAACAATAGAAGAGTATGATGAGGGGCTGGAACAGTTTGACTACTTTCTTGAATCGGTGCCTGTAAACATAATAGAAGAGGAAGGTTATGGTGTGGGACTGAAAGATGAAGATCTTGATCTTTTAACCGCTAAAGGGGTTCTTAAGAAGAAAACGGTTAAATGGGGCGATATGTATAGTTCTACAGGTTATATTGAAAGTTATCTTGAGACAGAAGGTGTCGAAGAGTTTGTCGAGCGGGAGATGGAGGCGTTGGATGAGGCAGCCGATACCTACTCGGGAACCGTACTGCCTTGAAACATTTTTGATCTACAAGAGGGTCCGAAGGAGATACCAGTGGAGAAGAACGGAACAATCATCTACGGAGATTAAGACTTGAAAGAGTTATCGTCTGGCTCCATCTCTATTAAATCTTCGACCGT
>LKMV01000032.1 GCA_001563995.1 Nanohaloarchaea archaeon PL-Br10_U2g16 | reverse complement strand
GATAGAGAAAAACCTCAGGACTGGAAGATCAGGCAGTACTACGAACAGGAAGAGCTTGTAGAAAGGGTTATTGAGCTGGCGGAGTATAGAGAGGTAGCTCCTACATATCCACAGGGTTATGGTAAGAGGCCGGATGCGGTGAACTTCCCGGGAGATTTCCAGCAGTTTGTGGATGATGGCGCGGTAGCTTTCCATTTCTCTGTTGAAAAATGGCGGAATCCGCTTCTGATAGATGAAGTAGGCGACCACGACGATCTGAGAAAAGGCTGGGATCTTGTTATAGATATTGACTGCGACCATTCTTTCGAGCTGGCGAAAGAGACCGCTAAACTAGTGGTGGAACAGCTTGAAAACCACGGCATAGAAAATATAGGTGTGAAGTTCTCCGGGAACAGAGGATTCCATATAGGTGTTAAAGGAGAGGCTTTTCCAAGATCTATCGATGGGAAAGAGCTTAGAACGCTGTATCCAAGGCTTCCCAGAGGTATAGTAAACTATATCAGGGAGAGCTTGGAGCAGGAGATGAAAAAGAAGGTAGCTGAGTATGGTTACGGTTCGGAGATGGATACGGAGGAAGGTACGGATCCGTATCAGGTGGCGGATATTGAGAACGACTGGGGATCCCGCCACTTGTTTAGAATGCCTTACTCTCTGCACGATGGTTCTTGGTTAGTCTCACTACCTATAGAACCAGAAGAGATTGATAGTTTTCAGAAAGAAGATGCGGAAATGGATAAAATAGATTTTGAGACAGGCTTTCTAGAAGATTATGAGGAAGGAGAGGCTACAGAGCTAGCAGTACAGGCCATGGACTTTATAGCTGAAGAAATGAAACAAGAGCAGAAAAAGAAACAAAAAAGGAAGGAGAAGGAGTTTGAAAGACCTGAAAACGCTATACCTGAAGAATACTTTCCGCCAACTATCAAAAACCTGCTTGAAGGGTTAGAAGACGGCAGGAAACGAGGTCTCTTCATACTGATAAACTTCTTTAGATGTGTGGGCTACTCCTGGGAGGTTATCGAGACAAAGATCTGGGAGTGGAATGATGAAAAAAATAAGGAGCCGTTAAGGGATGCATATGTAAAGTCACAGCTACGTTGGCATCAGCAGAGGAATGAAGACGTTCCTCCACCGAACTATGATGCTGATGGCTACTACAAGGATATGCAGATCTACGAAGGCGATAACCTGGAGGAGAAAGTACCAAATCCTGTGAGCTACGCCTTCAGAAAGGTGAAAAAAGAGGAAGACTGGGATGAAGACGAAGATGAAGAAGACGAGTACGAATACGAATGTCCGCACTGCGGTAAACAGTACAAGATGGAGAGCTACTACCGTGACCACGTTCAGACCTGTAATGAAGACGAAAAAGTGAAGAAAATTTAGCGGTTTTCGAAGTTCTTCGGTGGTTATAAGTCTTCAGTCAAATATTTTGACAGATGACAGAAGAAGCCTTAACCTTTAGCGAGCTGAGAAAGATACAGAAAAAAGAGAAGAGACAGGAGGAGCTCTCCAAACTAGACGATAACTTCTTTTTAAGGGTCTCGCAGTACCTAGATATGAAGGAGTCTACGGATAAGAGAGAGTACAGGAATGCAAAAAGAGTTTTTGATAAGATAATAGGTCTGAGGCAGGAAAAAATAGTAAAAAACGCAAAAATATCGGTTAAAGCCGAAGTCAAGGCTTCAGAGCTCAACCTTCTCCCAAGAGAGTCGGAGTTTTTCAGAAATATTAAGGAAACTTTTGAGCAGTACGATGAAGAGGTCACCGAGATGGTAGAGTCCTCTCCTGATCCTGAAGATATTGAATTGCCAGAAGAAGATCTTGAGGATGAAGAGGAGGAAGAAGAGGAGGATCCAACTTCTTACACAAAGGTAGAAGTCCTTTCGGATATACCGGAGTTCATGGGGACGGATCTTGAATCATACGGGCCTTTAGAGGAGGGTGAGGAGAAACAGATACCTGAAGAAAACGCTGAGATACTTGAGAACAGAGGACAGGTAGAGGTGGTAGAATGAATGTCGACAAAGTATTCTCTGTAGGAGGATCAGTAGTAAGGGAAAATCTTGAAAACCTTGAAAAACTTGCTGAAAGCTTTGAACAGGAAGAGCAGACTGTAGTGGTAACGGGAGCAGGAGATCTAAGTGACCATGTAGAAGCTGTAAGGTATGACTCTAATAACGGAGAACAGGACCTTGTAGGTATAAAAGCTACAAGACTGAATGCGAAGACCCTTGGAACAGCTATGGGAAGCTATCCGACCGTTCCAGAAACCTTAGATGAGCTTAGAGAAGCCGTAAGTTCCGGGCAAGATGTAGTTATGGGAGGTCTCACACCGGGATACTCAACTGATGCTGTGGCTGCAACCGTTGCAGAGGTGCTAGACTCTGATCTGTATATTGCCACAACTATTGACGGGGTCTACGATCCTCATCCCGAGAATCCCGACGCTGAAAGGCTGGAAGAAGTTACGGTAGAGAAGCTGATGGAGCTAGTAGGAGATGACCATAGGCCAGGAAGCTACGAGCTTATAGATTCTACCGCCTTGAACCTAATCAAGAGATCGGAAATACCTACAAAGATATTTGAAGGCGGTTTAGATAATATTTCCGATCCTGAGGGAGCTAAGGGCACAGAAATAGTTACTGAATAATTTTTTGGATAACTAGAATATGGCTGCTCTGAGATTACTAAAATCAAACCCTTGATGAGGTCATCCCTTTTAAAGTTTCAGTATGATTTTTGAGGTATGGTTAAGATTCCAAAAGAACAGAACAGGTACTGTCCGCACTGTGATAAGCACACAGAACAGACGGTAAAAGAACCGACCAACAGATCAGACGGTCCTATGAAGAAGAAGTTCAGGAAGAGACAGAGAAAGATTGATCACGGTTATGGATCTTTCCCGTTCGAAAACCCTGCTATCAGATCAAGAGGTAGGAAGAATCCTACTTCTGAGAAGAAGGATCTTCAGTTTACCTGTAAGGAATGTGGTAAGTCCCACAAGCCTAAAAATCCGATCAGAGCCTCCAAACTGGAGATTGAGAGGTGATTCAATAATGGCAAGGAAGTTTCTAAAGGTAGAATGTGAAGAATGTGGAAATGAGCAGCAGATTTTCTCCTATCCTTCAAGGACGGTTGAATGTCTGGTATGTGGAACCGACATAGCTGTTCCGACAGGAGGAAGGGCTCAGATCAACGCCGAGATAATAGAAGAACTGGCGGTTGAGTAAAACTGATCGGTCGGAGTATATTTCTCTATGTCCGATGAAAAACCACCGGCTTTCAGCATTGATTACATAAAGCAGTCACCCATTTTCAAGCTTCTTTTATTAATACCTGTTGTTCTTGGAGCCGGTTTATTGTTTACAGATTATATAGTTGTGGCTGCGGCCGCAGCGGCATCTATGGTTGTATCTTATATTGTTAACGTGACCGGGACGAAAAGTTTTGGGGCAGAGATGTTCACGTTTGCGATGGTAGTCACAGCTCTAAACTTTGGGTCGGTGGCAGGAGCTTTTACGGGCCTCTTCCTACTCCTGTTCCATGTGGCGGTGGTGCAGCTGAGAGGGCCTTACCTGACATGGGTAATACCTAGCTACTTTGTTGCAGGGCTTCTGGTTCCGTTTCTAGGCAACTACGATATATTTACTGCAGGTATGTTTACAGTGATAGGGCTTCAAGGGTTTTTCCTGCTTATGACAGCTTTTCTTACTCCAAAAGGACTTTCAAAGTTTCTGCCGTTCGCAGTTACTAACGTTATCTTCAACCTCCTGATTTTCGGATCTCTCGGACCGGTTCTTGTAGCGATGCTGTAGCTTGGTAGGGGTTTTAAAACTGGGTTCCAAATCTAATACATGAGATGGTACAAAGACCGTCCGGACGTTGGCGATATGGTTGTCGTCAGGATTACGGACATTGATAAAAACTCTGCTTACGCTGATCTCGAGGAATATGAAGGTCTTTCGGGCCTAATACATATATCAGAGGTATCCAGAAGCTGGGTACAGGACGTATCCAAAGAAATAGATGAAGGAGAGAAAACTGTGGCACAGGTGATAGAGGATGAAGACGGTTCAATAGCACTATCATTGAAACGTGTAAAAGACGGTCAGAAGAGGGAAGCAATGTCCCGTTGGAAGAAGGAACAGAAGGCAGAAAGCTTTGTAGAAGATTTAGCTGATAGACTTAATACTGATAAAGAAGATCTGTATGAAAAAGCAGTCTTCCCGCTGCAGAAAGAGTTTGGAACATCGTTTAGAGGTTTTGAGCTAGCTGTAGGTGAGGAAGAACGTCTAAAAAAGATATTTGACGATGAAGATTTAATTGAAAAGATCCAAGACGTAGCCAGAGACAACATCAACCTTAAACAGGAAAAGCTGGAAGGTGAAATAGAGCTTACGTTCCTCAGCGGAGACGGTGTAAAAAGAATAAAGGAGGTATTTGAAGATGTAGGCGATGGCGTAGAAGTTAAGTATGTATCAGCGCCTAAGTACTCCATTACTGCATGGGGTAGGAACCAAGAGATGGCTAAGGACAGAATGGATGAAGCAGTAGATACATTCAGAGCAAAAGCAGAAGAGCTTGATGGAGAGTTCGAGTTCTCGAAGGCATAACTATGATAAGAAGATGTAAGGAATGTAAATCATACACGATGGAGGAAACTCACTGTGGAGAAGAAGCTAAAAAGGCAAGACCTCCGAAGTTTTCATTTCCTGACAGGTACGGAAAGTACCGCAGGAAGACCAAGAAAAAGGTGAAAAATAATAATGACAACTAAGATCGAACTTGAGAAAGATTTTGACGTTGAAAACCCGGTATTTGTAGAAGGACTGGCAGGTATAGGCCATATAGGTAAGACAACTGTCAGTTACCTAGCCGACCATCTCGATGCAGAGAAGATAGGTGAGCTATACTCTCATCATTTTCCGCCTTACACGATAGTAAACGACGACAAGACGGTAGATCTTCTAAGAAATGATATCTACCAGATAAAAAGAGATGATGGCAAGGACATAGTGCTTATAGAAGGTAATGCACAGGCTTCCAGCGCTCAAGGTCATTACGAAGTAGCTGAAAATATAATGAACCTGGTTGAAGATCTTGATGCTTTAAAGATAGTTACTGTAGGAGGATATGGTACCGGAGATGTGGTAGATGAACCGGATGTGTTCGGAGCGATTTCCTCAGGATCCACGGAACAGTATGAAGGAATAGGGATAGAGTTTGATCATGATGTAGGACAGATCGTAGGTGCTTCAGGACTTCTGCTAGGTATAGGTAAGGAAAAAGGTTATGAAGGAGTCTGCCTCCTAGGAGAGACGCCTGGATTTATGCTTAGCGATCCAAAAGCTACAGAAGCAGTGCTAAAAGCGCTTGAGTCTATCCTTGATGTAGATCTGGATTACGAAGATCTAGATGAGAAGGTAGAAGAAAGCCAAGAGGTACTTAAAAAACTTCAAAACCTACAGAAAAAACAGGGCCAGGACAAAAAAGAAGGTTCCCAAGATCTTGGCTACATAGGTTGATAACATGAATCTAACAAGATACGAGAAGGCAAGAATTCTTGGAGCAAGAAGTCTCCAGATAGAGCAGGGAGCTCCGACTTTCGTTGAAACTGAGGAGACAGAGCCTCTTCAGATAGCGAAAGAAGAGCTAACACAGGGAAAGCTCCCTATCTCAGTTAGAGCTGAGAATTAATCCTTTTTTCTACCCTTTATTATTTCAACGCTGTCGGTTAGAGTTATTCTATGGAAATTGAATCGGTAAAGCTTAGAAAGGTGCTGGACCACAGCTCGGAACAAGCAGTAGAGGCTGAGGTAAACGGCAAAACAGCTGTTTCTACAGGGGAAATACCTGAAGATATCAGGCTGCTTGAGGAAAAGTTTGCAGAGCTTGAAGGTATGGAGTTCAGTCAGGAACAGATAGACAGCAAACTGGGCCTAGAAGATACCGATGTTAAAGGAATGAAAGCTGCATCAAGAGCAGTAAGCTTAGCTTTCAAACATGCCTCAGGTTTTGAATATACTGAAAAGTTCCCTGTTCCGATGACAGAGGTTGTCAGAGGCTCTGATAAAGGGATAGGAAACTTTATAGTCTCAGATCCTGAGGCTGAGAGCTTTCAGGATGCGGTTGAGACAAATATTAGTGTATTCCAGCAGTTTAGAGAGAAGAACAGGAGAAGAATAAAAGGCATGGATGGAAAAGGACGGCTTATCGCTTCGATGAGTGATGAAAAAATACTTAGATCTCTAAAAAACATAGCTGATGGAGAAGATGGCAGGATAGGTGTCGAAATCTCTGCAGAAGGTTTTTATGATGGAGAAAGATATGATATGGATGGGCTTGGAGTCAGTAACAGTTCTGAAAGACATTTGAAGTTTGTGCAGAAGCTTATAGATGATTTCGAGCTATTCTATGTGGAAGATCCTTTCCATTCAGAGGATTTCCGTTACCATGCCGAGCTGGCCTCCAAAAATCCTGAGGTTATGGTTTCCGGAAATAGATTAATCGACTCTAAAGTTGACAGACTTGATGAGGCTGTAGAGAACGGAGCCTGTAACACGGCAGTACTCTCTATCAAGGGGTCGGGAACCGTCTCAGAAAAACGAACCGTAAAGGAAAAAGCCGAGAAAGAAGGCTACGCTTCTGTTTTAGGTTCTACCAACTGTATAACTGAAATAAGTCACAGTCTGGAGCTAGGTGTGGGTTTCATCAAGATAGGGGTGGCCGGCGTGGAGTCACGTAAACTGAACAGGCTATGCTCTCTATGGGAGAGCTCCGGTAGACCTGGTCTAGGCCATTGAATAGGCAGCTTCCGAAGCCTTATTTAATATTTGGTTCTGAAAACTAAGCTATGAGCGACGAAGGACAACTCTTGATAGATCGGGATAGATACCTGAAACATGGAGTACATATCGGAACAAAGAATCAGCACGATGACATGGACGAATATATCTTTCATGTAAAAAAGAACCAGTTAGCGGTTTTAGATCTTGATATAACCGATGTTAAAATAAGAGAAGTGGCAGAGTTTCTTTCAGGTTTTGATTTAGGAGAAATTCTTGTAGTAGGAAGAAACGAAGCAGCAAAACAGCCTATTGAAGCGTTTACTGAAGAGCTTGGAACAAGAAGTATTGTCGGAAGGTTTATGCCTGGAACACTTACAAATCCGGAGTCTGATAACTTTATAGAACCGGAAGTAGTTATTATATCTGATCCAGAAGAAGATGCTCAAGCTATCAACGAGGCTGAAGATGTTAACATCCCTGTAGTTGCTATAGCTGACTCAGGAGATAAGCTGGACGGTATTGATTATGTAATACCTGCAAACAACAAAGCTGTTAACTCTCTAGGTATGGTTTACTATCTGTTAGCAGATCAGATTCAGGAGCAGAACGGCAGAAAGATTGAAGCAAACCTTTCAGATTTCAGGCCTGAAATTCAGGAAGAAACTGAAGAATAAATAGTCTAGATGAGAGCCCTTGTTATCGTTGGAACTGCAAGAGAAGGCAGACAGAGTATAAAGGTAGCAGAGGCTGTAAAGAAGGTTTTGTCTAAGGAAGGTCATTCAGTAGATTTCTATGACCTTAAAAATAAGGACATACCTCCTCTAGGTAACAGGAGTTACAAGGAGGATGAAGAGCCTGTTCCTGAAGATATAACTGAACTGAAGGGTTATGTGGATGCGGCTGATACCGTTTTAATAGTAGCTCCTGAGTACAACCATGGAATTCCTGGGTTTCTGAAAAATGCGTTAGATTATCTCTATCCTGAGTACGGCGGAAAACTTTTCTCGTATGCAACGGTTTCTGCAGGAGGCTTTGGAGGTATAAGAGCGCTCGACAGCCTCCACAGTTTTACAGTAGCGGTAGATGGCGATATAGGACCTAGCTTGAACGTTTCTAATGTTCAACAGCATTTTGACGATGAAGGAACAGTCAGTAGCGATCTAGAACAGAAGATTGAAAGGTTTGTTGGCAAGATCGAATCGGATATCTAACTCTTTTTCTACCGAGGGATAGTAATTAAAGTATTCGTACCACATTTAGAGTTATGGCTAACGAAAATCTTCTAG
>LKMV01000001.1 GCA_001563995.1 Nanohaloarchaea archaeon PL-Br10_U2g16 | reverse complement strand
GCCTCCGTAAATCTGGAGAAAGAACAAAATACGGTCTACGCGGAAATATTTTCAGACCGGGAGATGGATATCAAGCTAATCTACAGCTTCAACGGTATCAGGAGCTCTAGAGATATCAACCTTGAACAAGGAAACAACAGGTTTAGAGTTGGAGAACTACCAAAAGGAAGATCTGAGGTAGAGGTATATATTACAGACAGTAAAGTTATCTCAAAGGACTCAGAAAGGTTTGTAAACAGAGAAGAATACGCTTTAGAACTTCAAGCACCGGAAACTATTGAAAAGGAAACTCAAGCAACGGTCACAGCCAAAGTTAGTAATCCCAACCGGTTCAAGCTTGAAGAGAAGATATATCTGGAAACCGATAGAAACTCCAGACTTGATCTTCTTGAAAAACCATATAGAAAAATAACAGTCCCAGCTAACTCCACAAAATCAGTCAGTTTTGATATCGTAGGAAGTTCGGTAGGAAAAACAGAGATTAAAGTAAATAATGAAACAAAAACCGTTAATATCGAGAAACGTTTGGCTAATCAAAGAATTTTATCATTAAATACATTCCAAACTGTTTTCAACAGTAGAAATAGATACTTTGATTACTCTGTGAAAGAATCTAGGGAAAAACTTAATCTTAAAACTGAAAAGGGTTCTTTAAAAATTATTAATCAATTTAATAACTCTTATAGAGAACTAGAGACGGAAGACTTTGTAATAATTAAAAACAGTACCCCTGAGCACTCAGAACAGTATGCCGAAGACGGAGACTCTTATCTCATGGTACATAATAAAAACGGAGTCGAGATGGAAGAAGGTGATATGACTAAAGAAAAGTTCAGTAACTACAAAGAAATATTAGATAGGGAAATAGAAAAGTTCGAATTAATCTATGAATAGTTTCAACCTTACAACAATTTTTTTCTTTTTCAAACTTCATTCTCCAAGTGAAACCAAGGGGTTATTTTCATCCCGGCTGTCTTAACGTAAAAAACTGTAAGTTCTTCCTCCCCTCGGTTTCCTATGGAACTATATTTCCATTCTATTTCTTCTTCTAATAACAATGATATATTATATAACACTGTTATATCGGTAGATGGAGATGTTTTCTATACTCCATATGAAATCAAGGGGTGTGTATTCGACTAACCCCGGGTTCGATTGGAAAGGTATTTATAACCTACATTTCAAATGCAATACACGGGGCGATAAATCTGAACAAGAAAGTTTTACCGGTGGGAAAAAATGTCAGAAACTAACCTGAAATCAAAGTTTTCAAGTTATATTGAAAAAGAATCATTTTTCGATAACAAGGATGCTTTAACCACCAACTGGAAGCCTGAAAATATATTACACAGAGATCAACAGATAGATAATCTAGCATCAATACTTGCTCCAAGCCTGAGAGGAGATGATCCAAGTAACGTATTTGTATATGGATCAGTAGGAACAGGAAAGACGCTTATTACAAAACACGTTACAGATCAGCTAGGAGAGGTTGCTGATGACGAACAGGTAGATCTTAACATATTATACATTAACTGTAAGATGAAAAAAGTAGCTGACACCGAGTACAGACTTTTAGCAAGGTTAGCAGAACAGTTAGGAGCAGAAGTACCGAGTACAGGTCTACCAACTGATGAAGTCTATAACAGATTCTTTGAAGCCTTAAAAGGACAGAAAGGAGTAGTAATTATAGCATTGGACGAGATAGATGCTCTTGTAAAGAAGGTAGGAGATGAGTTTCTATACAACCTTACAAGGATTAACGATGATTTGAAAGAAACTAAAGTATCTATTCTTGGTATCTCAAACGATCTTAACTTCACTGAGTATATGGATTCAAGGGTTAAATCATCTCTATCGGAAGAAGAGATTATATTTCCGCCTTATAATGCTATAGAGCTTAGGGAGATACTTAAGGACAGAACTGATAGAGCTTTTGTAGAGAACTGTATGGAGGATGGTGTAATTTCCAAATGTGCTGCTCTTGCGGCACAGGAACACGGTGATGCTAGAAGAGCTTTGGATCTTATAAGGGTAGCCGGGGAGCTAGCTGAGAGATCCAGCAAAAATATCATCACTGTAGAACATGTAGATAAAGCTCAGGAAAAGATTGAAAGGGATAGAATAGTAGAGACTGTACGTTCTCAGCCTAAACATTCGAAGCTTGTACTCTATACAATCCTTGAGATGGTAGAGGATGAGGAAGAGATTGCCACAGGGGATGTGTACTCTGAGTACAAACAGATCTGTGAGAAGGTTGAGGTATCCGAGTTAACGCAGAGAAGAGTATCAGGACTTATATCTGAGCTGGATATGCTTGGCGTGATAAACGCAAAGGTTATTTCAAAGGGGAGATACGGTAGAACAAGACAGATAAGCGTTGACCTTTCCGAAGATATAAGGAGACAGGTCAATGAACTAGTAGAAGAAAAGTTTTACATTTAAGACGTGTGTTAGGGGGGAATAAATGAACAAGGCAGCAGTTAAACAGTTGACTAAAGAAGGATGTATAGTAGAGAAAGAAGCAGCTGAATCGCTGACGGAGGAAGATATAGAAGCGATTAAAGAGCTGAACTCACCTCCTATGTATATCACTGAGGACATGTTGGATTCTTTAAGGGAAAAAATTGATCAGAAGCTTGAGGAGATGCAGAAACAGGAGTCTGAAAGTAATGAAAATCTAAAAGAGGATCTGAAAGAAGAGATGGAAACAGAAGATCCTGAAGAATCTGTTGATGATCCACAAGAACACTCTAATAAGGATAAAAATACTAAGAATAAGGAAGAGTCAGGAACTAAAGGGGTTAAAATACTGGATGAAGGAGATAGGAATAAACGGATGAGAACCAAGGTAGAAGTGATGGATGAGAAAGAAATAACAAAGGAAGAGAAAGATGTTCCTGAGTTTTTAGAGTACTACAACAGCCGTTACGACAAGATGAAGAAGCTTTTGATGAGAAGGAAAGAGTTACAGGCGGCTACTACATTAAACAGGCTGTCAAGAAGAAATGAGGGAGAAGATGCTACCGCTATAGGTCTTGTAAAAGATAAGTACAGCACAAACTCCGGAAAGTACATTGTCGAGATAGAGGACAAGACTGATACGTTTAAGGTGTTAGTAGATGAGAGAGAAGGCGATATGATAGTTCCAGACGAGGCATTAGGATTTATAGGCAGCATGGGAGGAGATATTCTGTACGCTAACAAAGTTGTGAGGCCTGATCTTCCTATTCCTGACGGGGTTAAGACAACTGAGGACAATGTAGAGGCAGCGTATATTTCAGATTTACATATCGGATCGAAGGACACAATGTATAACAAACTTCAGAGGTTTGCTGAGTGGTTAAAGTCTGAAGATGCAAAGAATGTCGGTTATCTGGTTATAACCGGTGATCTGGTGGAAGGTGTAGGTGTATACCCTGGTCAGGAGGAAGAACTCAGGGTCAACGATGTCTACGAACAGTACAGGCTTTTTGAGGAATGGGTGGATAAGCTGCCGGAAAGGATACAGGTTATAGCCTCTCCAGGAAACCACGATATTGTCAGGTTGTCTGAACCACAGCCTATCCTTCCTGAAAAAGCCCTACCAAATATAAGAGACTACAACAACGTTCATCTAGTTCAAAACCCTCAGATGGTAAGGCTACACGGCTTTGAGACTAAAGGGATCAAAAATCTGATGTACCACGGAAGTTCATTTGATGATCATGTCGATAAGATACAGGATCTAAGGGAAAAAGCCTACGAGGAGCCACAACATGTGATGATAGATCTTCTAAAGAGGAGACACCTGGCTCCTACGTATGGAGATACACCTATCTCTCCTGAAGGTGAAGACCAGCTTGTAATCTATGAAAAACCGGATATCTTTGTAGCCGGCCATTTCCACTCCCACTGCAATCAAAGTTATAAAGGTGTTAATGTAATAAATTCATCGAGCTTCCAGGCCCAGACGGATTTCCAGAAACGTGTAGGGCACGAACCTGATCCTGGAAAGGTAACTATAGTTAACTACAAAAACCGAAATACCAGAGTAAAGAACTTTATGTGAAAGTAATGGAAACAGAAAAATACTTTGAAAAAATATCTGAACAGACGGATAAAGCATTTGAGGTTGCTAACGAAGCAAGATCACAGTCTAAAGATCCGGAGAAAAAGGCAGATATCCCTGTAGCAACAGATCTTCCGGAAAAGGCTTCTTCGCTTGTTATGGCCGCCAAGTTTCCGGAGCTTGAAGACCAAGGGGTGCCTGAAAGGATAAGAGAGCTAGAGGATGAGTATGGTAAAAATGATGAACGTGTAGCTTTCTCGATCGCCAGAGAGATAGCACAAGGGGATTTTTACGAGTTTGATGATAAAGAAAAGGCTTGTAACGCAGGTATTCGTGTAGGTGTGTCCTACATGACAGGAGGAATCACCACAGCGCCTTTAGAAGGAATTGGAGAAATAAAGATACGTGAAAACAACGATGGAACAGAATATCTGGCGGTTTACTACTCAGGACCTATCAGATCTGCCGGTGGAACGGCATCAGCTATGAGCGTGCTTCTATCTGATTACGTGAGGATAGGTGTCGGACTTGATAAGTTCAAACCTTCCGATACAGTGGTTAAAAGGTATGCTGCAGAGGTTGAAGACTACTATAACAGAATTACAGCCAAACAGTACAACCCGACCAGAGAAGAGACAGAGTTCATCGCTGAAAACGTGCCTGTAGAGGTCACAGGATCGCCTACTGAGCAGCTGGATGTTTCAAATTACAAAGACTTAGATAGGGTACAAAGCAATAGAATAAGAGGAGGTATGTGTCTGGTATATCTAGATGGACTACCTCTTAAAGCCCCTAAGATAAAAAAACGTATAGAGAAATGGGGAGAAGAGTTTGGACTGGAGCACTGGGAATGGGTCGGAGGTTATCTTGATCTTCAGAAAGAGATTCACTCATCAGGAGATTCTGACGAAGAAGAGGAGGAAGATGGTAAAGAGGAAGAAAAAGGATACACTCCATCGGACAAATACCTTGGCTCTCTTACCGCTGGAAGACCTGTATTTGGCCATCCTGGAAGAAAAGGAGGCTTTAGACTTAGATACGGCCACTCTAGGACTAACGGGCTTGCAGCTACATCTTTCCATCCTGCTACCATGGAGGTAACGGAAAGGTTTCTTTCTATAGGAACACAGATGAAGACAGAGTATCCTATGAAAGCTACGGTTGGAACGCCTTGTGAATCTATACATCCGCCTGTTGTAAAACTGGAAAACGGTGATGTGATGAGGATGGAGTCAAGGGAGATGGTTACCAAATATGAAGATGATATAGAGGAGATACTGTTCCTAGGAGACATGTTAACGCCGTTTGGAGAGTTTGTAGAGAACGGTAAAAAACTTTTACCATCTCCTTATGTTGAAGAGTGGTGGGAGAAAGAGCTGGGGAGAGCTGTGGAACAAAAAGACGTAAAGCTGGGTAGGGACTTTACAGATAGGGATCCGACCCCGGAGGAGGCGTTTAAAATATCTGAAAAACTCGGTATACCGCTCCATCCAAAATGGACCTACCACTGGACTGAGACCACTGTTGAAAGGTTTAAAGCACTGTACAGCTCTCTGGAAAACGAGGATCTTTCCGGTAAAAAAACTAAAGAATGTCTTGAAGATATACTTCTCCAACATAAGATGGAGGATGGAGAGATAAAGCTTACTAAAAATGATCACAAGGTGTTAAAAGCTCTCTTGAGACCGGAGCAGGACAATGAAGATGCTTTGAATGATATTGAATCTGCTGAAGATATACCCGAGTTTATTGAGGAGGTATCAGGTGTAGAGCTTAGAGAACAAGCACCACATTACCTTGGAGGAAGGATGGGCCGTCCTGAGAAGGCTGAAAGAAGAACAATTAAAGGAAAGCCACAGCTTCTGTTCCCTTGCGGTAAAGAAGAAGGTGGTAGGATGAGAAACCTGGCAGCTGCATACGAACATGGAAAAATTAACGGAGAGGGTATAATACATAATAAATGTCCAGAATGCGGAGATTACAGCTACTTCTCATACTGTCTGGACTGTAACGTTTCCACTGAGCCGATATGGTTCTGTACAGACTGTAAGAAAGAGCATAAAGAAGAAAAAGAGGTTTGTGATAGCTGTGGAAACGATAGACTGTCAAGATACAAATATACTGATATCGAGGTAGAGGATCTTGTCAATAGAGCTATGGACAATCTTGGAATAAGAAAGATGCCTGAGCTGCTTAAATCCGTTAGAGGTATGAGCGGGAAACATAAACATGTAGAGCCTATAGAAAAAGGATTTCTGAGAGAAAAGTATGATTTATACGTAAACAAGGACGGAACGGTCAGATACGATGCATCCGATCTACCGATGACACATTTCAAGCCTAAGGAAATATCTGTATCAGTAGAAAGGCTTAGAGAGCTTGGATACACTGAGGATGTTGATGGAGAGCCTCTTGAATCAGAGGACCAAGTGTTAGCCATGAAGCCTCAGGACATAGTCATACCTGACTCAGACAATACTTTAGCTGCAGGAGACTACTTTATGCGTGTAGCAGATTTTGTGGATGAACTTTTGGAGAAGTTTTACGGTCTAGAGCCTTACTATAATGTAGAGGATAAAGAAGATCTTGTAGGGTCTCTCGTAATCGGGCTGGCTCCCCACACCTCGGGAGGAACAGTAGGAAGGATTATAGGGTTTACAGACGCTAAAGGGATTTATGCACACCCTTACTGGCATGCAGCGAAAAGAAGGAACTGTTTACCAGGAGATGAGAAAATTAAGCTTGCTAATGGGGACAGTATCAAGTTAAAGGAGTTATTTGAAAGGGCTGATGGTGCTGAAGAGGCTGACAGCACAGGCACTGTAGAGAAAAGTATTGATCTGGATGTTGTTTCGGAGCAGAACGGTTCTTTAAACTCTTCTAAAGCTTCTAAGGTGTATAGAGCCCCTGCCCAAGAGTTTAAAATCCATTTCGAGACAGGATCGGGCAGAAAGATATCAGTGTTCCCGGATCACAAGGTGAAGACCGAAGAGGGTATAAAAAAAGCTAGAGCGGTAGATGAAGGAGATAAGGTCATTAATCCATTAACCATACCTGTAGAAGAAGATGATATACTCAAAATAAGAATAACTGATTTTATAGAGCCAGAGGATATAAGTATAAGAGGTTCTAACGAGGAGCTGAATAGGCTAATTGATAGTTTAGGAGGCTTGAAATCAGCTTCGGATGAGATAGGCACAAATAAAAAAACTCTAAGCAACTACAGATATAGAGAAAGTACGCCGATAGAAGTTCTTAATAATTTGTCGGAGGCCGCAGATAAAGATTATAGCATCTCGGATGACGCAGTTTTAGCAGCTAAAAGAGATAATATCGAGATAGAAAATACAGTAAAGATAGATAAGCATTTCATGAAGTTGATAGGATACTATCTCGCTGAAGGGTATATTAGGAAATCAGAGCAAAAAGGAGAAGAGTTTTACCAGGTATGTTTCGCTTTTGGAGAAGAAAAACTGAAAAAAGATATAGAACAAAGTATTGTAGAAGTATTCGGTGTTGAACCATCTGAAGGAGACCATATACTAACCATAAGTTCTAGGATCATCTATGAGGTGTTTGAAAACCTTGAAGCCGGAAAAGGAGCTCATACTAAAAAGGTACCGCAGTTAGTCAAATCTCTGCCTAAAGAGAAGGTAAGACATATGCTTTCAGCATACTTCGCTGGAGATGGAGCTGTTGAAGACGGTAGACTACATATAAACGCTACATCTGTTTCAAGAGAGCTTTTGGATGATATGGACTTTCTCTTGAAGAGATTTGGAATATTTGCCCGTTTCTCAACTTCTGAAAGAGAAGCCGGAGGTATATTAATTGACAAGTACGGAGAGGAACATTATGAGGGGGAGACATTTACATCCCACAAGCTACACATAAGATCTTCCTTTGCGGTAAAGTTTGGTAAGGAAATAGGATTTGAGCTGGAAAGAAAGCAACAAACGTTAGAAAAAGATTATGAGAAGGCTAGAAAACCAAGAATAGAAATTAAAAATGATTTGGTGCTGGATGAAATAACTGAGAAAGAAATAGAGAAAGCTGAGGAAAGGTTTATGTACGATATAGAGGTTGAAGAAACACATAACTTCCTCACATCTGAAAATTTAATCACAAACAACTGTGATGGTGATGAGGACGCTATTCTACTGCTTATGGATGGACTTTTAAACTTTTCAAGAGAGTTCCTGCCTGACATGACAGGTGCAAGAACCATGGACGCACCATTAATCCTTTCAACAGTTTTGAACGCTGATGAGGTGGACGATGAGGCATGGGCGATAGAGACTGTTGATGAATATCCTCTCAGCTTTTACGAGGAAACTTTGGATTACAAAAAGCCATGGGAACTTGAAACAGAAATTCAGATAGGCGAGGATATCGTCCATTCGGATGAGCCGTTTAGACATGGCTATACACATGACACGGATAATGTAGAGAACGGTCCAAACCAGAGCGAGTACGTAACGTTGGATGAGATGAGTGATAAGACGTCTTCCCAGCTAGGTCTCTGTGAAAAGCTGAAATGTGTGGATGAGGACTCTGTCGCGGAGCTTCTGCTGAACAAACATTTCATACCGGATATTAAAGGAAATCTGAGATCTTTCTCTTCCCAGGAGATGCGTTGTGTAGACTGTAACACCAAGTTTAGACGTGTGCCTATGACCAACCAGACGATAGCTCCTACAGGAAAGACTACGGCTCAGTGTCCTGAATGTGACGGGAAGGTACTGCTTACGATCTCTGAGGGGACTATCAAGAAGTACTTGAACCCATCGAAAGATCTGATAGATGAGTATGAGATCTCACCTTACACCAGACAGGAGATTCTGGTGCTGAAAAAGACGATTCAAAGCTTATTCGGTAAAGATAACCGTCAGAGCGGGCTTGAACAGTTTACGGTCTGAAGTTTTGAGAGTTTTAGAATCTAAATTTTTTATATCTATTTTCTAAGGCGGCAATGTACTACGTTTATACCTCTGGCGTTCCAATATCTTTGTAGGTGAATTAAAATGACTCGTGATGTTCCGATAAAAGAGGTTATGACGGATGGCGTCATAGCTATAGAACAGGATAAAACCGTAGTAGATGCTGCCAAACTTCTCAAGGAAGAAGATATCAGAGGTCTAGTGGTTGTGGATAACGGTGAGGCGGTTGGCGTAATTGTATGTAGGGATATCGCATACCAGGTTGTGGCCGAAGGTGAAGACCCTGCGGATACCTCGGTTGAGGAAGTGATGAGCACGGATCTGATTGTCGCTGAGGAGGGAGAAGTGCTGGATGATGTTGCTATGGCACTGCTCCGGAACGATATCTCACGGGTCCCTGTTGTTCGTGAAGACATGTTGGTCGGAATCCTTACCCAATCGGATATCATCCGTGCATGGCCAGGATTTGCAGAGGTCCTAGAGGAGAGACAGGAGATGGATGCGAACGCAACCCCGATCCCAGAGGACAGGTCCGGCAACTGTGAGAGCTGTGAGAACTACTCTGAAGAGCTCAGAGACCAGGGAGGAATACTTCTGTGCCCGGAGTGCAGAAGCTGATTCATTTCCTTTTTCATTTTCGGTACGTTTTTATCCCCGGATAGATAAGTACAGCTTATGGATATAACTGAAGAGGCTGTCAGAAGAAGACAGACCTTACTGCTTGAAGATCCTGAATCAACGTATCCTGAGATCAAGGACTTACTTGAGAGACGTATAGGATTTGATCATGTATCTGAAGAACGTTACTACCATGATATTGACAAAGGAACGATAAGATCAAGGATAAAAGCAGTAGAACATTTTGATGAGAACTCCAAGATGGAGCTAGATATTTATTTGGTTATAAGGAAGGATTCCAGAGAGCTGGATTTGCAGATAAAAGGAAAACTTATCACTCATTACGATACAGAAGGCTGGAAAAATTCCTTATGGTACTACGGTTACAGAGCCCTTTACGATAAGTTTCTTTACGGAACGGTAAGGGAACACTGGGAGGAGCCTATAGAGGAAAAAGTAGAGGAGCTATTAACTAGAGTAAGGCAGAACGTGGAGGGGAGGTAAAAATGGTAAAGTTTAAAGAGTCTGGCGGCCAGAAAATTACTAACCTTTTCGTGGACGAAGATCCTGCAAGGATCTACAGAGAGCTTAAGGATTTGCTGGTTGAAGAGTTCGATATGGATAGGGTAGAACATGTCGAAAGACAGGAGTTTAACGTCTCAAAGCCTAAGGACAGGATAAGACTTTATGCATTTAAAGAGAAAAGCCCTAACACAGTTATCCGGTTAAAACTTTCTCTTGATGCAAAGCCGCCTGGAAAATTGGAGCGTTTGGAGAGGCCTGAAGATGTGTTAAAGGCTAAGATAAAGATTACAGGAAATGTAATATCCGTCTATCCGGGAAGGAATGAGATACCTTGGGAGCCGGAAGGTTTCAGAGAGAGGACACATAGAAACTGGGGTAAAGCCGGTCTTTCTGATGAGAAGTCTTCTTTCCATAAATCTAAGATCTACGAGATACTTGTAGGTATTTGGTACAATAAAATTTACTCTAAAGAGATTGAGAAGTATGAGGAAGAGGCAGAAGAGATGGTAGTACATATAGACAATATTATGAGGCAGAAGTTCGGGGTTTCAAAATCCATTCACAGATCAGGAGGCGGGGCGTACAAGCCTCCTTGGGAGTGATAGTTATGGATATGGAAAAGATAAAGGGCTACGTGCCAAGCAATGAATACGTTAAGGAGTTTTTAGATCCTGTGCTTTACTGGTTCAGGTTTCCGGATCCTGATAAAGATGATGACGATAACATCTGGCACGACTTCCATATCTTTGACGGCCATGAAATAGAGATACAGAACAGGGTAGAGTGGTATGAGAGCCCGCACGTGCCTAAGATCTATAAAGACCATGTCTATATCTTCAAAAAGGCTATGGAGATAGCTAGGCCTACTGAAACCTTCTATTATGAGAAGATTACCAGTGGAGCTTTTGAGGCAACTATAGAGGTCGACCAAGATCTGCCTAGCGGCAGCGGAAAGTACAAGATAGAGACTAATATCAAGACTAAGTCGCCCCCGGAAGGAGAAAACAACTTTGCACACGTAGAGTACTTTGTAAAGACATTTATCAGTTATGACATGCCTAAAGGTATCAGTTTTCTTCCAAGGATACTTGCAAGACCTCTTAACAGGTTCTTCAGATGGGCTTTCCTACATTATATCGGCGAGGAGATGATAGAGTACGACGGAGAGTTTGCAAGGGAGAAGACTAACGAATACTTCCATTACCTTAGAAAGTACCATGGAGAGGAGCCTACACAGACAAAGACCCGTCAGGCAACCTTCAAACCTGTGCCGGAGGAAGGTGTTTTCTTCCAGTAATTCGGTTTAACTTCTGAAGCTTCAATACCTTTTTATCTGTACCACCTCAATAATCGTTTAGTAGGCTGCCCATCAGTCAGCAGGCGCGACCTTAAGGGACGGGATATGACCGCCTGTGTTACAGGGCAGCCAAATTACCTATTTTTGATACAATGTCGAGGATAAACGTAAAGGTGAGACCTGATTCAGACCGTTTCAAAGTTGAAAACGGGTATATGCCTAAGTTTTACCTCGAAGCAGAGGCAGAAAAAGGCAGAGCAAACAAAGAGCTAATAAACAAGGTAGAACAAATAATGGATGAGAAGCCGGCTATAGTTTCAGGCCACAGATCAAGAAGGAAAAAACTAAAGCTGTCTATGACTGAACAAGAGTTCAAACAAAAATTAGAGGATTACAATGGGTAAAGTAGCACAGAACTCGGTAAAATACGTAGTTAAAGCAAAGCTAGAGTCTAACGGCATGGTAGAAAAGCCTGATGTAGTCGGAGCAATCTTCGGCCAGACAGAAGGACTTCTTGGAGAGGATCTAGATCTAAGAGAGCTTCAGGAAAGAGGCAAGGTCGGCAGGATTGATGTAAAGGTTAAAGACCGTAACGGATGTTCTGAAGCATTTATCAAAATACCTTCTTCGCTTGATTCAACCGAAACAGCACTTTTAGGCGCTTCCCTTGAGACTATTGAGAGGGTAGGACCTACAAATGCAGAGATAAAAGTCAGGGAGATAGAGGATCAGAGAACAACCAAGAGAGATTATATTGTTAAGAGGGCAAAACAGCTTCTAGAGGATATGCAGGACGATAAACCCGAGACAGCTAAGATAACTGATGAGGTGAAGCAAGAGGTAAGAACTACCGAGATAACCGATTATATAGGCTTTAAAGCCGGTCCTGAAGCAGAAAACTCTGAAGAGGTGGTAATAGTTGAAGGCAAAGCCGATATACTGAACTTGATGGAGAAAGGAGTAAAGAATACTGTATGTATAGGAGGGACATCGGTCCCGGATAATTTAGTAGATCTTGCGGAGGAAAAGAAACTGACAGCATTTCTTGATGGTGACAGAGGAGGAGATCTGATACTGAAAGAGATGAAAAGTAAGATTGATCTTGAATATGTGGCTAGAGCTCCTAATAAAAAGGAAGTAGAGGAGCTAGGAAAAGAGACAATTTATGAGGCTTTAAGAGACAAGGAACCTGTGAAGTACACAGAGACTGCTGAGGTAAAGAGCAAGGAGCTGACTCCTGAAGAGATACAGAAGTTTCAGGGAGAGATGGAGGATCTTATAGGAACTAGAGCGGTCTATGTGATGAACTCAGAGATGGATGTTGAAAGACGTTTCCCTGTTGAAAGCTTTGACTATGAGATAGAGCAGGTAGAAGAAGGTTATGCTGTTTTAATGGATGGAGAATTGGACAATAAGAAGATAAGCAAAGCAGAAGATATAGGATGTGATATATTGGTAGGTATGGATAGAAAAGGTAATGCTAATTCCTCAAGCATTTGGTTGATGACTAAAGATGATTTAGAAGAAAAAACTAAGATAATAAGTTAATTTCTTGATACTATTTCTTCCTTGTAATCTTCAGGGTGTATTAAAGCTTCTCCCTTTCCGGTTATGTAGGCTTCTTGCCTCTCCAGCTCGTCCCATGCCTTGTAGAACCACTCTCTGGAACAGATATCTCCCTCGACACTGTCTCTTATCTCTGTCTTTCCTTTCCCTTCTCTCAACATTTCCAAGATTCTAATCTTTGCTTGTTCCTTTTTGGTTAAGTTTTTCAGGTTCAAATCCTGTGTACTTCTTATATCACTATTGGAACTATTTCTCTTACTTCTTAACTCTTCTTTCTGAGTTTTTGATTCTACTTTAGCATCTTTACTCTGTTTTTGGCTGTTTCCGCCGTCCTGAGACATGTTTATGTTAACTATGTCCTGTCCGTCGACCTTCTGTTTATCTAGACGTTTGATCTCGGACTTAAGAGTTTTTTCCACAGATTCTATCTTTCCTTCTAGCCCTTCAAGCTTTTTGGTTTCTTCTTCCCTATTTTTAGTTTTATTTATTTTGTTTTCGAGAGAATCTATCTTGTTCTCTAGCTTGTCAATCCTGTTAACCGCTTTTTCTACAGTATTGAACATTTTTCCCTGGACTTTGGTGTTCTGATCCCTCACGCCCTGGACCTCCATCCTTATCTGCTCGAACTCATCCGCCACTGAATCCATCTTATCCATTGTGAAGTTTCTTAATTCCTTTAGCTCCTGTTTTGTCTGGCCAATCTCTTTCTCAGAGGGAGGGTTATCGGTGGTGGATCTATGGGAAACCGTCTCTCTGTGCGGCTGGTTATTTTTCTGGACTGAATGATCCTGATCAGAGTCTCTATTCACAAACTCAGGATTACTCACATTCCTACCATTGTTCATATCTCTATCCTGATCGTTTCCATTATTCTTCCAGAATGCCATCCGGCTGAAAAATCCCATGCCTACAGACAGATATTGTCCCTCTGAATATAAAAATCCTCTACTCCCGTTTTTCCCCATTTTTCAACATGTTTTCAACTTTTCAACCGTTTA
Source organism: Nanohaloarchaea archaeon PL-Br10_U2g16 (assembly GCA_001563995.1). Taxonomy (GTDB): domain Archaea; phylum Nanohalarchaeota; class Nanosalinia; order Nanosalinales; family Nanosalinaceae; genus PL-Br10-U2g16. The sequence goes on along the minus strand of LKMV01000001.1, from coordinate 35,182 downwards.
TTCAACATTGTTGACAGGTGTTGAATCGACTTAGAGGCTCTATATCCTAGAAATGATGCCCTAAGACGGTTTTTCAACACTTTTTCAACTATTCAACAAATTATTCAACATGTTGAAAAGCTAGTTAGAGCCTAATAAGCCTTTTATATCCGTTTTTCAATTCAACTTTTCAACTCGGTTGAAAAAACTTGAATAATTGTTGAAAAAACTTGAATAATTATAACCGTGTTATACAAAAATCGGTTCCAGACGAAACAAGGGTGTGTCCCGAGACGTTTTAAGCCTGTTTAATCGAACAGTAAAGATTTTTCCACAAGAAACCAAGGGGTTGTTAAAGTCGAATTAACATCCCATGATCGTCGATGATAATCATCGTGCTGATCTATAGTCAAACATTCTCATGAATCATGTCGATATCATATCCATCGTTTTATCCTTCTCAGATAACTATCAGAGTTATCATTGTTAAAGTTGAATTAACATTCTTAATTCTGTTGGAATAACTGAATATCTACTATTATAGTTTGTAGTAACTATTCGGTCGATGAAATTATGCATATTTGGTCAAGGCCCTGAAAAATAATGATCTTCATCCTGGTGAGAGTAAGGTTAATAAATTCAAAACATCTGCCATAATATTATTTATGAGGCTGGCGATTGCTTCCACTTTTACCCTAGGACTTCTTGGATCATTCCTGTTTGCAATACTGGCAGGTTTAGCGGTTTTCTTCCAGGCGTTTGATTTTTATCTAATTGTTGGTCTGGTGGTTCTGTTCAATATTATAATGTGGCTTGTCAGCCCGAAGATTTCAGATATCACTTATAGCTGGTTTTACGATACGAAATGGATTGACCTTGAAGAGCTGAAACAGATCAGCCCGGAGTCTGCTGAGGTGATTGAAGAGGTTACGGAGAAGTATGATTACAAGACTCCAAAGCTTGGAATTATACAGGACTCCAATCCCCAGGCCTTCACATACGGGTCTGACCGCTGGAATGCAAGGATACTTGTGACGGAAGGTCTTTTCGAATATCTCGATGATAATGAAGCTGCGTCCGTCTACGCACATGAGCTCGGCCATGTCACAAACAGAGACTTCATCATAATGACTATTGCAAATACTATCGTCCAGTTGCTGTACCTGATAGCTGTAAGGCTTTACAGGACAGCTGCCAGAGGTGGAGGCGATGGAAGAAGGAAACTAGCTTTATTCGGCTTTGCAGTACTATCTTACGTCTTTTATATCGCCGGTAAGTACCTTGTATACTACCTTTCCAGAGTAAGGGAGTACTACGCCGATAAGTTTGCCGGAGAACATACTGAGCCTAACTATCTTTCCTCCGCGTTGATCAAGATATCTTACGGCATTATGGACAGCCCTGACAACAATGATCTGATGAAGGCCACGGAAAGTATGGGCGTGATGAACATGGAGCAAGGCGAGGAAACGGGTGCGGTTTACTACAATGCATCTAACCTTCAGGACTGGGATCCTCTGGCAAAAGCGTTCCTTTTCGATATCAAGAATCCGTGGGCAAAGCTGCTGGAGCTTAAGTCGACCCATCCTCTGACAGGTAAAAGGGTGAAACATCTATGTAGCAGAAGCTCCGATCCGATGTTCGACTTTGAACAGCTGAAGAGAAAGTTCGATGTTGATACAGGAAGGCTTTACAGAAACTTCTTCCAGGATATAGCAGTGGTATCTTTGCCAAAGCTACTTTTAACGGCAATACCGCTAGCTTACCTGGCAGGTCTTTACACAGGAACAGCTCCCTCGGCACATATAGCGGTTGCAGGTCTGTGGATATCCGTACTCGGAGGAGGAAAAATGATGAAGACTGTTTACAAGTATCCTCTTAAAGGCAGTGCTGAAAAGAAAAATGTGATAGATCTGCTGGCTGATATCTATGCTTCGCCTGTAAGGGCTTCCAAGGCAAAACTTTCGGGAGAGATTATCGGAAGGGGAAGAGCCGGTTACAGGTTTGGCTCCGACTTGATGTTTAAGGATCAGACAGGAATAATGCATCTCAGATACCAGTCGATAGTACCTGTGCTTGGCAACTTTTGGTTCGGCTGGAGACATGCAGAGAAGTTTATCGACCAAGCGGTGGAGGCGAAAGGATGGTTCCTTAGAGGCACCATGCCATGGATAGGGCTGAGAAGCCTAAGTTCTGAAACTAGTTCCACTAACAGCTGGGTACATATCCATGGATTAATAACCGGTGCAGTAATCCTTACGTTAGGTATACTGGTACTGGCGGCCGGTCTTCTGGTTTAAAGCTTGGAAAGATTAAGATAAAGCTCTGGAGGTCATAGAGATTTTTAACCAACTCTTGTAGTCCTGTTTTGAACTATATAACTTATTATTTAAAGATGGGTTTTCATAATTATGGCATGAGCTGGTACTCTGTAGATGAGCTGGAAAGTTCTTTCGAAGATACAAAAGATTTCCTTCTACCTTTCGATCTAGGTACCTGGTTGAGGGTAGGTCTAATAGTTTTGTTTGTAGGTGGAGGAACATCTACAGGATTTTCAGATTTCGGCTCTATTGGAGATGGTATTGATGCCGATGAAGAGTTTGATTCCAGCCTTTTGGATGAGATAAGGCAGGATATGTCTGAGTTAGGAATAACGGCATCCGGGTTAATGTTTGTAGCTGTGGCAGGTATCGCAGCTGTGATCTTCCTGTTTACATACCTAAGCGCGGTTTTCGAGTTCATATTTTTCCAAGCCTTTAAGGACAGGAAGCCTGAGATAAGGAGAGGTTTATCACTACATTACGGAAACGGCTTCAAATACTTCTTGTTTAACGTGGCGGTTCTCCTTACCTGGATTGCTAGCTTTGGTGTAATAGTTGCATCTGTAATCAGGTTTTCCTGGCAGGGAGCACTGGTTATTCTCGCGATGATCCCTCTCTGGATCGGTTTATGGCTTCTAAGCTTTGTCGTAAGAAACTTTGCGTTACCGGATATTGTTTCAAATAATACATCCTTTTTACAGGCTGTGAGGAACGGTATTGGGTATGCACGAAATGAATGGAAGCAGACAGGAGTATTTATTGTGCTGAAGATATTTGTTGGTATCGCTGCATCGATAGCGGCCGGTATTGTTTATCTTATAGCACTTTTAATAGTAGGAATACCTCTGTTGATAGTAGGGATAATACTTGGTATAATCTTCCTGCCGCTGGGCATTATAGTCGGAGTGGTTGGTTTAGTACTTGCTATCATAATCTGGATAACGATACAGATACCTGTACAGAGCTTTGTATTCCAGTGGGTCTACAATGTCTTTGGAAGATTCGACGATCAGAGTTAAACCTAAATCCAGGGGATCCGGTCCGATCGGATTCTATCCATATCTCTTCCTTCTCTCATGGCTCTGTTATAGTAGAAGGATGAGGCTAGCAAGAATGTAACTCCTAGAAGCTCTAGACTCTCCTCGACTAGATAATCTTTTATTCTATACCGTACGTCCATCATCTCTACCCCTTCAGCTTCCTCTTGGGCTCTGATGTTTTCATCTCCTTTTTCGTACAGCTCTCTTAGCTCATCGCCACCTAGAGATACCTTGAAATCGTATAGCGTTCCGCCGATCCGTTGGTTCACATCTGTGATGTCTGCAGGGCCTGAGATAAAAACAGCGGTCCCGTAGAATAGAAATCCGGCTACGATCATCAGTACAATTCTTTTATCGATCGCAATATCTTTGCCGTAACGTAGAACAGCGTAACCTGGTACTGCTGCGATCAAACCAAAGTATAATGTTTCTAACGTGTTTAATGTGTTCCAGTCAAGGGCAATATGCCACCTGAAAAGGAAATGTCTGACGTTTCCAACATCCTCTATCAGCATAAGCATTCCTGCAACCGCGAAAAGCGACCAAAACTTCTTTTGACGCACCATTCCATCCTTGTTCTTCAGATTGCCCGCTATATATGCGGAAGTTATTCCAAAAACACCGAGGAAAGTCCACTGGAAAACCTCGATTAGCCCGCTCTCTCTAAATAAGAAGTCCCAGACCACGGGGACAGTAAACTCTGAGAATAAGGATCTAAGTCCGAATATGTTTCTTATATCTATCAGGTAGACCGCAAGGTAGGATGCCATTAAGACACCGAGTCCTGCGGTGAGAATATGTCTATGGTCGATCTTTCCGATCAACTTTTCTCCGGTTCCTGTAACCATAACATGTTTGGTTCTGTTTTTGACATATTTAACTGTTCTAGGGGTTCTTCCGATGCAAAGAACTGTATAAAAAAAGGAAAGAAATGGTTGCTGGTTACTTCATCAATCCAGCTAGAATTGTTGCTGCTACAATGATCGATGCAGACAGTATCACAAACTCTCCATCTGCCTGTACTTCTGCAAGACCTGCCCCTGTGTTTACTACAAATACTACTACAAAGAAGGACAGAATTGCAAAGATAAGCATCACTATTACGGCGATCACGTTCTCTACAAGATCCCCTAGGATCTTAGCTATGTTCAAGTTGTTCACCTCAGTATAGTTCACGGTCTCCACTCTGAAAAGGCTTTTGATGGTTGTGGTACATTTTTTGTTGCTCCGGCCTGGCTAAGTACCTGTCTTTATATTTTGCAAGGTATATTCATCTGATATGAAGAACTGTGACTACTGTGAGGAAGAGTTTGAGGACGAGGAGCAGCTCCATATTCACTGGATGGAGGAACATGCAGATGAGATAACCTCACACGAAAAAGATAAAGCCAAAAAAGCAAAAAGGGATAAGGATGAAAGAAAGAGACGAGCTAAGGAAGAACAAAAGAACAAGATAATGGCTGTTGCAGGTACAGCAGGCATAGTAGTACTTTTAGTCGGAATAGGTTACGGTGCAGTCTCTGCAGGTCTGTTAGACGGACCTGATTTTGAGGAAACAACAGGACATTACCATGCCACCTTCGATTTATATATTGACGGCGATAGATACCAGTTTGACGACCCTAGATATCTTGAAAGGGTACAAGAGATACATCTGCACGATGCAGACAACCAGATCCATTCACACAGAAGAGGGATGACGTTCCAGCAGTTCCTTAATACAATCGATCTTGACTATGGTGAAGAATACATAGAGACACCTGATGAACGACATGAAGGCGAAGTTAGGCTTTTTCACAACCATGGCGATGCTGATGGCCATGAAGGATGGGCGGAGATAGATATACGGGAGTTGGAGTTCACAGACCAGGATAAGATATTACTGGTGCTTGGAGAGTACAGTGATGAAGAGATAGAGGACATGCAGGAAAGCGTTCCGCCGGTAACCATAGATCCGGCACCGGGTAGTTCCGCAGCTTAAAAGGTGAAAAGATGAAAATAAATAGAATTACGGATAAGATCGGTGTCTTGACAGCTTTGGCTGTTCTAAAATCTACTACAGTACTAGCAAGCCATCAGCAGACAACAGCAGGTGCAGGTCCTTCGCTTCCTACACAGGAAACATTGCCGGAGACAGCTTTGTACCTTTTCCTACCGTTCCTGGCATCCGTATTCTTCCTCAATGAGGTAATGCAGTTCTACCTTAGGAGAAAGTACTCAGGTACGTCTCTGAAGGATGCCGAGGATTACATAGGCTATACGTTAATCGGTTCGGCGTTTGTAGTATTCCTACTGTCCTTCAGCCGGCTTTTCCACAGCCTTCCACATGTAGCTACAGAGGTATTTGTAGCGGTTGTGGTGGCTCCTGTAATGGCGGGAATAGGCCTGAAGTACTGGGAAGAGATACGGCAGAAACTGGATAGGTGATAGTATGATGGTTGAAGAGCTCTCTTTTAGATTTTTGCTTCATTTTATAACCTTTATAGTATCATTAGGGCTCTTCCTGCTTTCAGTTAAAGCTTACCAGAAGAAAAAGAATAGAAAGTTTCTTTATATAGTATCAGCGTTCGGCCTCTACGGTTTTAAGGAGTTTCTACTGCTCCTAAACGTCTGGATCGGATCCGGATTTGTATCAACTTTCTGTGATGTCACAAACCTTGCGGTACTGCTACTGTTCTATGGGGGTATAAGGGAATGAAGGCTCAGATAATCGATCAGGTAGACAGCACTCCGGGCATACATTTCAGGAAGCTCCAGAGAGAGGTAGGATGTTCTAAGTCAACTATAAACTACCATATTGGACGGGTAGAAAGTCTAGAGGATCAGAAGATAAGAGGATACAGGAGAATATTTAATTCTGAAGTATCTAAAAGCGATAGAAATGCTCTTGCAGCATTAAACCATTCTCCTAGAGGAGAGATAATCTACTATATTGATGAAGGAGAACATACGCTAAAACAGATATCCGGAAAGGTCGATAGGTCTGCACCAACTATATCACACCATCTGAAGGTTCTTCAGGACGCGGAGCTAGTTGAGAAGAAGGATTCATATGTCTTAAACCGTTCGGCAGCGAAGGCGGTTAAGAGGTATGCATCGGATATACTGGACTCCAGGGTCGATGGCTTTATCCGGATGTGGGAATAAGGTTTAGAATACTGTACCAGAAACCTTTTATTTAGCTTTAGAGGCTGTCAAAATTTAGAATACTGTCTCAGAGCATATTATAAGGCGGTATCACAAAGGATACCTTAGAGGATTCAAATGTACGAGACAGTCTGTGAACAGAAAGAGTTATGGAGCCCGAAAACCCTGACATCAAGTCTACTGAACAGGAAATGGCATCTTGTAATTGTTTACAGGCTCATGGAGGGAGGTAAAAGTTTTAACCGTCTGAGCCGGTCTATCCCTGAGATATCGGACACTGTGCTGTCTGAAAGTCTGAAAGATCTCCAGGAAAAGGGAATAGTTCACAAAGAGATAATTTCTGAAAGCCCTAAGAAGGTTGAGTACTCACTTACAGAGAAAGGAGACTCTCTAAGACCGGTTATCCTATCTATGAAGAGATGGGAGGAGCAGAACTCTGTCTAGTTTTTTCTTTTAGAATTTGGCCGGCACTTTGTTTTTGATTTTTAACTCGCCGCGGTAAATATTTTTACGTGAAAGAGATACAGGTCTACGCCCCTGAGGAAAACGGCGAAGAGGTCAGAGAGGTTCTAGACAGCTACAGCTCTGATGTTTACTCTGTCCAGGGAGAACGTAACGGATCGGATATAATAGAGTTTACCGCTACCGTTGTCTCAAGCGATATAGATGATGCTGTCTCCGAGCTAAAATCAATAAAACAGATTGAATCCGGAGAGCTGGTAGTTAGGGTACTGAAGGAAGAATCCCTTATAGAGAAAGGACAGAAGACTAGAGGAGGATCTGCGATGCTTTCACAGGAAGAGATCTACAGCAGTGCGCAAGAGTCAGCAAACTTTAACTACCCGCAGTGGGCGCTGATAGCCCTTTCCGCAGCCATAGCTTCTTACGGATTAATACTTGATAACGTTACCGTAGTTATCGGAGCTATGATGCTGGCGCCGATGTTATCTCCGATTGTTTCCAGCGCGGTATCGCTCACCATCGGAGACAAGACCTTACTTAAGCAGGCAGCTGGAACCTCTTTTCTCAGTATACTGATCGCTCTAACGGTTTCAACAGTTTCAGTAATCCCGTTTCCCTCTGAAATTACCCCTCTGATGTCAATGATAGTATCGTCAGAGATACCCAACATGTTGCTCTCACTTTTCGTAGGTTCAGCAGCGGTTCTAGCATTTGTAACCGGGATAAGGGATCAGATAGCAGGAGTTGCAGTTGCAATAGCACTGGTTCCGCCTCTAGCAGCTGCAGGTGTCGGTTTAAGAATGGCGGAGTGGCTTTTCGCATCAAGAGCTTTTTCAATTGCCGTTGTAAATCTACTAGCTGTTATAGTTTCAGGTTCTACCGTGCTTAAGCTACTTGGGTTTAAACCTTCTACATACTACAAAAAGAAATCTGCAGAAAACCTACATCTAATTTATCCTGTTTCTATGATCCTAATGTCTGTTTTAATGGCTTTGCTGTTGTTAACTTCTTTCTGATATTATAATCTTGAAGCCTTGAAGAACAAGGACCGGAACAGTTCTCCGAACAAGGAATCTAGGCTCTGTCAAAAAGATACAAGAAGCCCCGGCCGGGATTTGAACCCGGGATCTGTCCCTTGCTCGCCTTCATCCGACATCTTTCGCTTACGCTCAAGAAGTCGGACTCGAAGATCAGAGATCTTCTTCGCCTCACAACTCCACGAGTTGATCGGTTACGAGGGGACCGCTCTAGCCAGGCTGAGCCACCGAGGCTTTATTCTGCTACTTTGTACGCTGGATTTCCTGCTCTTTCAATTTTCTCTATATTATCCTGTTCGTGAAACCTTTTTCTAAATGCATCCTCTGTCAAGCTGTGTTCTATGTCTTCGTCAAATGTTTCTTTGACTTCTCTGTAAGTAGGGTAATCTATCTTTCTGTTAGAATCACCATTGTTTGAAAGCTGTTCCACAGTCTTCCTTATTAGTTGTTTCTCTTCTTCCCTGGTTCTGTGTTTTTCAATATCTTCTGCATCTTCTTTCAGCTTTTCAATACATTCTAACTCTATCCGGTATCCTTTATTGTTTTCTCTGAAGTATTCGAGGGATTCTATGCCTCTCAAAGCCAAATCCGGGCCTGCACCTGTTAAACATTCATTCCTTGATTTTAATGTCTTTGAATCAAACTTAAGGCTTCCATAAATATTTGGCTCTTTTTCTTCTTTTATTTCATACAGAGTATCAGCTATAGGCTCTAAGTATCTTCTAATTTCAATCTTTTTGTCTTCATCAAGTTCTTCTGATTCTAGAAGTTGTTTAACAGAGTCCATAGATAACCTGTAACTTTTAGATAGTCTCAAGGATTTTTATATTTCTAATAATTTTATTGGGACTTATTGGTGATGTGATTCGTTAGAAGCTTAAAGTTTCATTTTCCAATTCCGGTTATGAGCCTGAGATCCGGAGCTGAAACTATCGTAGATCAGTGTCTGAAAATATCCGATGATGAAACAGTTCTTGTCTTGAACGACGGCAATGATCAAGATCTTTTCGAAGCGCTATTCGAAGTTCTGGAGGACAGAGGTATTGAGTATGATTACATGGAGTACGAAGAGCCGGAAAACCATGGTGAAGAGCCTCCAAAAGAAATAGCTGATAGAATGAAGGAGTATGATGTGTTTATCGCACCTACCAAGAAATCTATCTCACATACAAATGCAAGAAAGGAAGCTAATGAAGCCGGTGCGAGAGGAGCAACTTTGCCCGGAGTCAACAAACAGATATGGGAAACTTCTCTCCAGGCCGATTACTCCGAGGTCAAGAGGATAACTGAAAAAGTCTACAAGATGTTAGAGGATACGAATGAGGTAAGGATTGAAACGCCTTCCGGTACAGAACTCAGTTTCAAGGTAGATTTTGATACTTATCATGCCGATACCGGAGTGATAACTGAGAAAGGAGAATTTGGAAACCTTCCTGCCGGTGAACCGAACGGTTACCCTGTTAATATGAGTGGAACGTTGGTAGTTGATCATTTCCCGTTCGCACCTTCCGGTACCGAGGTGGAAATAAAGGAGAACGATGTAGTAGCGATCAGACATCCGGAAGGGGTTGAATCTTCAGAGCTTGAAGAAGCTTTCGAAGAGTTCCCATGCTCTAGAAGCATAGCAGAGTTCGGTTTTGGAACAAACCCGGAAGCAACCTTGATCGGCAACGTTCTTCAGGATGAGAAGGTTCTCGGTACAGTACATATCGCATTTGGAGACAACAGTTCTTACGTCGACGATGATAGGGTTAATCCATGTGATATACACTGGGACACGGTATGTGAATCTCCTACAGTATGGTTCGATGATGAAAAGGTTCTAGACGAGGGGGAGCCTAACTTTCTATAGTTAGATTACTCGGGAAAATGTATTAAGATTTTTAATTTAACGTAAAAATAAGCTGTTTATGGGTTGGTATACAGAGGAAATGGCTGATTCGGCAATTAGGATTCTGAGAGTTCTCCGAGAGTTTGGAGTTGCTGAAGAGTCTATTATATCAAGATGTTCCGGCAATTATGTCGATAATCCTGGCGACGATATGGTTGAAACGGTACTGGATGCGGTATACTCTGTTGAGGGCTATGAAGATCCGTCTGAGTATCCTGGATATATTGTGGGGTCTGAGGCTCAGAAGCTGGTAGAGTTTTTATTCAGGTCGGAAAGAGGGTTTTCTAAGGATATAGCTTACCGTCAAGGAGATGTAATCAGCGTATGTCTTAACCCGATTCTGTTGCCGCTAGGCTATAAACTTGGTTTGGAGCAGTATGACGGTGCTGAATGGGAGACCAATACGACTTTGCCGAGAACGGAACATCCGCCGGCGATAAAAATATTATTTCAGGATATCAACAGCTCTGAGACTGAAGAGATATTTTTCCGTTATCCTCCACAGGAAAGAGGAGCGGCTGTAAACATAACAGCATTGATGTATACAATAAACAGAAACTTCTTGGAGAAAGAAGGTTACTCTATTATTGCCTTAAACGATAAGACTTCTCTCTCACGGTTCTTTGTGATAGAAACCGAGAGACTGGATAGACTGGAGGAAAAGTATGGAGAAAGCCTTGAAATATTTGGAAGAGCGGTAGGAGGGAGAATAAGCCTAGAATCAGCTCTATCTAGATATGATAGGAGCTGTAAAATTTCTCATAAGGAAGAGTATGGATGTCCTGAGCCTAAAGAAGTATATAAAATTGAGGATGAGATTGAAAACCAGGTTGATTAACCTATAACGTTATATTTTATCCTAAGAAGCTATTTAATAGTTTTTTAGCCTTTTTTCACCATGGCAGATCAAGCTAAGAATTCGGACGCTGATGCGAAGCCCCCTGTGTTTCAAAACCGAAGTGAAGGAATTACTCTCTGGGCGGAGAAGGATAAAAACGGGAACGAGTTCCTCCGTCTGAACCTTCCTATGGGTTTAGGTTCCGTGCCTGTATTTGTGAATGAGTCCGGTTTCAAAGCGGTTAGGGACGAGTTCAACGACTTTGTGGAGAACCTTCAGAAACAGGGGTAACTCCCCTTCTCTTTTTCTTCATAGAATACCGTTTCCTTTTTAAAACCGGCCGGTAATAAAGATTATGTATGAGTTATTCGGCTGTCGATCAAAGTATTGAAGTTTCTGATCTACCGGCAGCTGTAGCTATCTCCAAGCAGAAGTTCTTTGATATCGGAGCTATGTTTACCTGGAAATAAGGTAAACGTGAGCTCCGGGACCGTATTTCTAAGGTGATTAAACTGGTTCTGGACACGTTAACTGACGGTGCTTCAGGGCGTCTGTCCGTTGATCAGGGAACGAGAAAGCTAATCTTTATCCTATCACTGCCTTTGGTGGATGGTGTGTTCGCCACGCTTCTGGTCACGGGAGCTGTGGAAACTTTTTCCAGCATTCTATCTGTGGCCGTAACTGTCTTTGCCGGAGCAGGGAGCCTTGCGGTTCTTTACTCTTACTCCGAGTCAAGACGCCATGCGCTGTCGATGGTTGGTAAAGCTGCTCCTGTGCTTCTAGCCGGAGCCTTAGCTGTATCTTTAATAGCTCCCGTCTATGAACAACTGGTTCACGTGGAGAGGATGAGGTATGTTGCAGCGATGGTGTTAATCGTAATAGCCAGAGATATAGCCAGGTTGGATGTTCTAAAAAATATATCTGCTGAAGCGGTACTGGTTACAGGGATACTTCTCTCCCTGAGTTATCCGGAATCGGTCTCATTAAGCCTCCAGTATATAGTTCCAGCGGTTTTAACAGTCTCAGTATCTTTAGTTGTCTTAACCCTGGCTTCCCTCATCGAGCCCGAGAATATAAGGATGGATTATATAAGGAAAGGAGGAGCTTTGATATTAGTCCTGATGTCTGGATCGCTTTTAGGTCTAGAGATACCTACTGAAGCTATACTTGGGTTGTTTGCCGTATCTCTTGTAGCGTCACATCCAAAACTAGAATCTTTGGACTTCAAAATGAACGTTTGATCTGTCCTTGAATCTTTCGGCTACCTTCACAACAATCCTGGCTCTTGTAGGGCTCCAGACCATCAAAAGCCCTAGAAAATCGGTTATTAGGCCCGGGCTCAGAAGCAGTAACCCTCCAAAAACCACTAGAGCGCCTTCTAAAATATTTCTTGAAACCTCTTCAGCTGTTACCGATCTCTGAAGCTTTCCAAGCACTTTTATACCTTCTTTTTTCACTATTCCAGCTCCTATTATACCTGTAAGCAGTATCAGCACAAGAGTGGTCCAGAAACCTATTATTCCTGTTAGCTCCACCAATATAAATAGGTCTACAAAAGGCAAGACTAGTAACAGGATAATAAGGTAGGCTAGCATAAACATTCTCTGTATGGTTAGGGTTTAAAATCTATCCAGATAAATAAACTGTATGAAACAGCTTCTAAAAGAACTGGTAGAGACCACAGGTGGGTCTGGCAACGAGGAAAAAATCAGAGAGCTTATCAGAGAGAAGGTTGAAGATGAGGTTGATTCTCTAGAAACAGATAACCTAGGTAATTTGATAGCGAGAAAAGGTTCTGGGGACAAAACTTTGATGGTTGCCGCACATATGGACCAGATATGTGCGAATGTACAAAAGATAGATGATGAGGGTTTTATACACTTCAAAAAGATGTGGGGTATATCTGCTAGAGAGCTAGTAAACCAAAAAGTAAAGGTAGAGAACTCAGAAGGAGAACACGTAAGTGGTATAATAGGTATAAAACCTATACATACTGTGGAAAAAGGAGAAGAGAATGAAATCCCTGAAATTAAGGATTTGGCTGTTGAAATAGGTGCAGAAGACAAAGAAGAGGTTAAGGAAGCAGGTATAGATGTTGGAGATTATATTTATATTGATAGAGGCTTTGAAGAACTTAGAGGAGATTATGTAACGGGCAGAGCATTTGATGACAGGATAGGTTGTTTAGTTTTGATAGAAGCTTTGAAAAGGTTTGATGAAGACTATGAATTGGCAGCAGTATTTTCTACGCAGGAAGAAGTAGGAACCAAAGGTGCAAAAATTTCTGCATACGGTATAAATCCTGACGTAGGCCTAGCAATAGATGTAACTCCTACTCCTGATGCCCCTGGACTAGATACAGAAAAATATGTTGGCGAGCTTGGGGAAGGGCCTAATATCGAACTTATACAAACTTCTGGAAGAGGGATGATAGCTCCTGAAACTATTAAGAACTGGCTTGTAGATACAGCTGATGAGAGTGATATAGAGTATGTAAAACGGTTAGGGGGCGGTAATGATGCTAGAAGCATACAGATGGCCCGCAAAGGAGTTCCAACAGGTTCTATAGGTGTGCCTACAAGACATATACATTCTCCGGTAGAAGTTGCGAAGATGTCGGATATAGAAGAAACAGTTGAACTGTTGGAAAATGCCTTCGAGACGATGGAAGAGTACTTCTAGTGGTAAGTATGGAAAGTTACGAAAACTTCGAGGAGAAGGTAAAGAAGATTTCTAACATACAGCAAGCTGCAGCTGTGCTGGGATGGGACCAAGAGGTCATGATGCCTGAAGAGGGTATTAAACCAAGGTCTCAACAAAAATCCGCATTGACCTCGGTCACACACGGCTTAATGACTGATAAAAAGCTTGGAGAGCTAATTGAACAGCTTGAAGATGAAGATTTATCCGAAGAACAGAGAGCAAATATTAGAGAGGTAAAGAGGGAGAAGAAAAAAGCTGTGAAAGTTCCTGAAGATCTTCTAAAGAAGATATCGGAAACAGAGTCTGAAGCTGTGGATGCTTGGAAGAAATCTAGGGAGCAGGATGATTTTCAGAAGTTTGCGCCGCATCTTGAAAAGATGGTAGAGCTAAAACGGGAGTATGCGGGACATATCGATCCTGATGAAGAACCTTACAAGGTTCTTTTCAAAGATTTCGAGCCTTTCATCCGTTTTGAAACGATGGAGGAGATTCTCCAAACTTTGAAGGACCGGCTCACTGAAATCACTGAGAAGATAAAAGAGTCTGATTCTAGCTTGGAAAAAGGAGCTTTCAAAGGACAGTTCTCCGAGGAGAAACAGAAAAAACTGAACAGAGAACTTGTTGAAGCCCTTAACTTTGATTTCAGCCGTGGACGTTTAGATGTCTCCACACACCCGTTCACCTCCGGCAACCGGTACGATACCAGGATTACTACACGTTACAACGAACAGGATCTTTCAAAATCTATTTTACCTACTGTCCATGAAACAGGCCATGGTCTGTACAACCAAGGTCTTCCTGAGGAAAGTTTTGGAGTTCCTGCAGGCTCTTCAAGAGATTTATCCGTTCATGAGTCACAGTCACGTCTCTGGGAGAACCATGTGGCAAGAAGCAAGCCTTTTATGAAGTTTTTACTGCCCAAGCTTAGGGAAAAATTCCCTGAACAGTTTGAAGAGGTTACGGCAGATGAATGTTATGAATCTGTTAACCAGGTCTACGAAGACAATCCGATTAGGGTGGAGGCTGACGAGTTAACCTACCATCTTCATATAGTTGTCCGTTTCGAGCTCGGTAAAGAGCTGGTAAACGGCGACATAGCTGTTGAAGAGCTTCCTGAAAAATGGAATGATAAGATGGAACAGTATCTCGGCTTTAGACCTGAGAATGATGCTGAAGGATGTCTTCAGGATATACATTGGGGCTGGGGCAACTTTGGATACTTCCCAACATATACGGTAGGAAGCGTTCTGGCCGCACAGATCTTTGAAGCCGCAAGCCAGGATATAGACTCTTTGGATCAGAAGATAGAAGAAGGAGAGTTTGATCCGTTACTTGAATGGTTGAGAGAGAATATACATAGTAAAGGAAAAGTCCTAAAGACAGAAGATCTTATAAAAGAGGCTACAGGCCGGAAACCTACTCCGGAACCGTTTATAAGCTATATAGAGGAAAAGTACTCAGATCTCTACAGCCTCTAATCAGTTCTTCTCTATCTCCTCCGCCACTATCTGCAGTTCTCCCTCATAGATATCTATGTGGCCTTGCGCCGTAACTTCATCGCCTTCTGAAAAACTTTTATCCGTATCAAACATCACAAGATCAACCTTATCTCCTCCGTTCTCAAGCTCCATGAAGAGATGTCCGCCACCTTCCCCGTACTCTGAGAGGGTCCCGGAAACCTGCACATTCTTCCCCGACCAACTCTCCTGTATCTCTCCTACCTGGACTGTATCAGGCTGAATGTATATCGATGAGACATACATCAATGTAAGGCCCAGTATGCTGAAAAAGATCGACGCCTTTGCTATATATTTCTGTTTCAAAGTTCTTTCACGTGCAGCTGTCTGTAAACCGAACCAGAAGGTTTTAACTCTGATTCGAACAGCTTAACACGTTCTACGTTAAGATTACCGAAGTCATGGTCTCCAAACTCTTTTAACATCTTTTGGATCTTTTTCTTTCTTTGAGATGAAATATCCTCGACCCTCAGAAACGTAATATGTGGTTTAAAATCATGGTCGTGGTCGTCCTCTACATCATGGTCGGATACTTGGCTATAAAGCTTCTGGAAGCTTTTAGACTCTACTCCGGCCCAAATCACGCGTATGTAACTGTTTGAAGGAAATGATCCAACTCCTCTTACTTTAGAAGAAAAGCTATCGGTATTAACCTTTTCCATAGATGATTTGATGGTTTCTATCTGTCTCTGTTCGATATCCTGGAAAAACTGTAGGGTGACATGAAACTTATCTTTTTCAACCGGGTTAAAACCTAGATCGAACCGGTTCCTAACTTCTACAAGCTCCTGCTGCAGCTCATTACTTTCAACCTCTACAGCTGAGAACACCCGGGCCATGTAAACTTTTAATGCCTCCGGACTAATAAAGTATTATAGAGGGTATCAAAATGACTGACAAGCCACGTGGCACACAACTTGTAGGAAAGACAATTGTTTCGGAAGAACACGGTAAAAAATACGGAGAAGTAGAAGATATATCATTCGTAGAAGACACAGGAGAACTGATGAATCTGCTTATTACAGATACAACGGATCACATAGATGATGTAAAGCTTCAAGAAGACAGAAAAGGTAGGAACATTCTGCCTTTCTCTGCAGTCAGAAGCATTGGAGACTTTGTAATTGTTTCCGAAGACGACATTATTTGATTCGGAACGTTAAACAGCTCCCACAGCTTCTCTTTCTCATTTAATTAACAGTCTCAACTGTAGATTCAGAGGTTGTGACTGAGAATTTCTATAAATAGCAAGAAAAAGAATAAAGATAAGAAGAATGAAGGGATTTATGCGTCTATTATCCCGTCGTCGGTAATCTTGTACACCGACTCGCCTTCAGGCATGTAAGGGCTGTCTACTAGCTTCGCTACCCTTTTGTCCTTCTTACCTTTTCTCAGATAAAGCCTTACTGCGGAGTTGTGAGCTACTATGTGGCCTCCGATCGCCTTTGTCGGATCGCCGAACATCTGGTCTGGATTGGCCATTACCTGGTTTGTAACCACTACCGCAGCGTTATGTGAGTTTGCAAGCCTTAGCAAAGTGTTCATATGTCTGTTTAGCTTCTGCTGTCTTGGGGCTAGCTCTCCTCTCCCCACATAATCTGCACGGAACTGGGCGGTTAGTGAGTCTACAATGATTAAGCCTATGTTCTCCTTTTGGCAGATATCCTGAGCTTCATCAGCAAGAAGCATCTGATGGTCTGAGTTGTAGGCTCTAGCCACATGAATGTTGTCAAGTACTTCCTCTACATCCATATCTGCTCCTTCCGCGATCTGTTCAATTCTTTCCGGTGTGAAGGTATCTTCTGTATCTATATAGACAACTCCTCTATCCATACCTCCGTCTTCCTCAGGTTTCTGAACGTTTACTGAAAGCTGGTGTGCTAACTGGGTCTTACCGCTTCCATACTCTCCGTAGAACTCTGTGATGGACTGTGTCTCAACTCCTCCGCCCAGAAGGTCATTCATATCCTCTGAACCGGTAGAAATCTTTTTCATCTGCTTTCTCTGATCGTACTTGTCCTTTCCTGACTCGAATCCTAGGTCTAGTTCCTGTCTTGCAGCAGTAATTATCTTCTGGGATTTCTTCTCACCGAGGTCCGCTACCTCTCCTAGATCTCCTGCAGACATAGTTGCTATCGACATCAAGTCGTCGTATCCTGCTTCTGTTAGTTTTTCCGCTGTTTTTGCTCCTACGCCTTTCAGATCTTCGAGATCAACTTCGTTTTCATCTGTCACTTTTTGACACCTTGTGTTCAATTTTAGAAGATTTCATAGTATAATTAAGCACCTACTTTTTCGACAAGTTCGTCGATTTTATTCTCTGTCTCCAGATGTTCAAAGCTGTTTCCAACTAGTTCAATCCTTCCAAAGTAATCGTTGAAACGTGTTCTGCCTTCGACCCGAACCTCTTTTCCAACAGCTTCTTCAGCTGCATCCTCTACAGCTTTTAGATCTCCTTCTTTCTCCTTTTCTTCGTCGAGTCCAAGAAGGTTTCTGGCCTGATCTCTAAACAGCACAACTCTGATGTTTCCTGTGCCGTCATCCAGTACACATGAGAGAGCTAGCCTGTGATCGGGGTCTTCGACCTCTTTTCCTTCATCTGTCATCAGATCTCCGTCGTCGTTCTCCCTCACAGTCTCTCCTGTCTCCGGATCGACCCTGTAGAAAGGATTAGATGTATATACATCTACTATCATGCCGTCAACCACGTATTCGGCGTTTTCCGAGTTAATACCTCTCACATCGGACTCTGTAACACTGGAGCCGGAGTCGACATCTACTTCCGGTACTTCGTCATCTTCAGCTTTCTTTACCTGTGTGGAGTCTCCTAGCCTGATCTCTGCGTTACCCTGGTTGTCTTCCACGGTATATGCACTCTCTATCTCTATAGCGTCGCCTTCATCTACTTTATCAGCTATTTCGGTTTGGTCATCCCATAAAGTTACCCTGATCGTACCGGTATCGTCTCCCAGTACAATGTTTTGGACACGTCCGTCCTCTTCATCATCGTCCCTCTCAAACGTGTTCATGTCGGTTATATTTACAATTCTGGCCTTGATATTAACTTTTCTCATGTCAGGTACGACGTTTTCAATCTTTAGATCGGTGTCAGTCTCTCCTGCAAGTCTTACGCCGTTCTCCTTTGCTACTAGATGTATTGCGCCTTCCTCGGAGACAAGTCCGTCAAACTCCTCCATCTTATCTTCTACCTCTTCCTTCACATCTTCTTCTGTGAGTTCGGTCTCCTCTACGATGTTTTCAATTATTTCTTCATTATCCATAATAACCTACCCGGATGGAAAGCTTAAATCCATGGTGATTTGAAATAAATGACGGTAATTTGAAGCTGTTGTTTTCCAAACTGATCCACCTAAAAACCAATTGGACATAATATTTATATTTTGGAACTAGTTATCTGACGTTATAGCTTCAGGCAAGGGTTTTAAGCTACTCTTATGATGTTTTATGTTGCTTTAATCGTCAGGCTTTATCTTAATTATAAGATTCTATGTTATAGATGCAAGTTTTCTCTACTAACTGATCTTCCTAAGGTTTTTAAACAGGCGCTGAAATATCGTTAATGAACCGCACCCACTTTATAACGTGTCCCTAGATCGACCACCACCATCTGGGGACACCTCCTCACCACCCTTCTACTATAACTAAAAGTTAGATAACCTTTTGAGCTTCTACTGATTTACTTGATATCCATTAGAATGGTTAATTCAAAGTTGGTCTGAACTTGTTCTGAAAAATAAAGGTAAAAACAGGGTAAAAAATAGAAAAAAGCTATTCAAGTGCTGCTTTTATGTCTTCTCTTCTTACTGTCTTTCTTCCGTCTTCTTCTGCGATTGCTCTTGCTTCTTCAGCTATATCTCCGGCGAACATTTCCAGGATTTCTCCAAGTTTTTCCGCACTCTCGTCAGAGACCCTTTTGTCTCCCTG
Organism: Nanohaloarchaea archaeon PL-Br10_U2g16; assembly: GCA_001563995.1. Taxonomy (GTDB): domain Archaea; phylum Nanohalarchaeota; class Nanosalinia; order Nanosalinales; family Nanosalinaceae; genus PL-Br10-U2g16. Next base: position 16,302 of record LKMV01000001.1, on the reverse strand, counting down.
ACTTTTGATCATCTGTTTCATCTTAGCTGTTGATAGTTCCATGATTATCTCACATACTAGGATACGACAGGGGATAATTTAAACGGTATGGAATCCTTCAACTTCGTTCTACCCGGCTAAAGCTTTGCCGGTCACAACCTTTCCAAAACCCATAAAACTGTTGGAGTTCCTAAAAACAACATGGTAGCTGCGATAATAAACATCGTCTTGGTAGGGTTTGTAGCCTTGATGGGACTGATATTTTTCCTTTCAAGCTTTAAAATCGTGAGACCTGATGAAAGAGCGGTAATAGAACGTTTTGGAGAGTACCATCAGTTCTGTGAGCCAGGAATACATTTTCTGGTTCCACGTATTGATAAGATCTATATTAGAAACATCACAGAACAGATGAAAAACGTCCGCCCAAGTGATATGATTACGAAGGAGAACCTGAATGCAAACGTCGATCTGGATGTATACTATCAGGTGAGGAAGAACGAGGATGATGTGAAGAAGTCCTTCTATAATGTGGATGACTATGAGAAACAGATTACACGTCTTGCACAGACTACCGCAAGGAACGTGATTGGAACAAAGGAGTTTGAAGAGGTAAACTCTGAAAGACAGAAGATCAACAGAAAGCTCCATGAAGAGCTGGAAGAGGATACTGATGCTTGGGGTATTGATGTTGTAAGGGTGGAGATGAAAGAGATCACGCCTCCAAGCGATGTTCAGGAGTCGATGAACGAGATACTTAAGGCCGAGAACAGGAAAGATGCAGCACAGGACGACGCTAAGGCCACAGAGATTGAAGCAAGAGGTAAGAAGAAAGCAGCGGTTGAAGAGGCAAAAGGACAGAAAAAAGCTGCAGTTCTTGAAGCAGAAGGAGAGGCCCGTTCCATCGAGCTAAGGGCTGAGGCTGAAGCAAATGAGATAAAAGTAGTGAATAATGCTCTCAGAAACCATTTCAAAGGAGAGGCTCAGGAGTACAAGAAGCTTGAGACTGTTGTTGAGTCTCTCAGAAACGGCTCTAAGTATATAGTGGATGCGGAGCAGGACATCACCACGGTTCTGTCCGAGGTCGGAGGTATCACTCCGATCGACGGCCAGGATTTCGAAGAGCCGGATGAAGAGGATCTCTCTGTAGATATCAGCGATAAGATGGAGGAGGCTAGGAAGAAGATAGATAAGGCCTCTGAAGAGGTGGAGTAGCTCCGGGTTTAATCAGTTTAACCGTTCAAAACTTCGGTGTGAAATCCAAACTGAGGCAGATCTTTTCCGGAGACACAAAGGTAGAGTTGACGGAAGGAGGAATCGGAAAACCTCTGCTTTACCTATCACTTCCTGTAGTAATAAGCAACCTGCTACAGGTAGCATACAACATTGTAGATGTCTTCTGGCTAGGAAGGGTAAGTACAGAGGCTCTAGCTGCTGTAGGTTTTGTATTTCCTGTAATATTCTTTCTGGTATCTTTAGGCATAGGGCTATCTATCGCCGGAAGCATATTTGTAGCCCAGAACCAGGGCAAAAGTGATTCAGTGGCTACAGAAAAAGCTGCATCCCAGACTTTGCTGTATATCTCTATTTTCTCGGTCTTAATAGGCATAACGGGTTATTTCTTATCAGAACAGGTTATCACTCTGCTTGGTGCGGAGGAGGACGTAATACCTTTAGCTACTGACTATCTTCAGATAGTGTCTCTAGGCATGATATTATACTTCGGTTTTTCGGTATTTAACTCTTTAATGAGAGGTTATGGCGACACTGTAACTCCTATGTTGATAATGGGAGGCTCTGTTATGTTGAACATGGTGCTTGATCCTTTATTGATCTTCGGATGGTCTTTTTTCCCGGAACTTGGTGTAGAGGGAGCAGCTCTTGCAACTATAATAAGCAGAGGACTAGGATTCGCTGTAGGGCTTTACATACTTTTTAGCGGTGTTAAAGGATTAAAGGTCTCTTTAAGTCAGATGTGGCCTGATCTTGGATATCTTAAAAGGACAGTGTTTTTGGGGGCTCCCGCCAGCCTTGAGATCGTGACAAGATCTTTATCGGTAAATGCAATACTTATTATTGTAGGAATGTTTTCAACTCCTGTAGTAGCTGCTTATGGTATTGTTATCAGGATCTACTCAGCTGTCTACCTACCTGCAATCGCTGTATCAAGAAGTGTGGAAACTATGACTGCCCAGAACCATGGTGCCGGAAAGGTCGGACGTGCTGAGAAAGCTAACGCGGTAGCTTCAAAATATATTCTAGGTATACTTTCAGTTTTAGGTCTTTTCTGTATAATTTTTGCTTCTCCGGTGTTGTCGTTGTTTAGCTCCGATCCTGAGGTAATAGCTATAGGATCGGAGTTCCTTAGAATACTTGGTTTAAGCTTTGGATTTGTAGGGGTAAAAAGTATATACAACGGAGGTCTAAGAGGTATTGAGAGGACGTTTACCTCGGCGATGGTCGCAGTTGTAACTTTATGGGTTATCAGGATACCGTTTGCATATCTTTCAGTTGATTTCATGGGGGAAACAGGGATCTGGTGGGCCTTCACTGTGTCAAATATCTTAGGAGCTGTGATTGGTTACCTGGTATTCAAGAAAATGATCGGTAGAGAGTACTGAAACGGTATTTTGTTCTTAATCCTAAAAGTTGTCTTGGTTCTTGAGATTAAACCATATTTAAAACTGTTATCTTCTAGAAAATTACTGTAAAAATGAATTTTTCAGCTAGACATTTAAAGATCGGCTCGGTTCTGTTCTTATTTTTATCAGTGGCGTTCCTATACTATATAAGACCTTTTATTCAACCTTTAGCTCTATTTATATACCTTAATCCGTTTATTATTCAGGCATTAATCCTTAGTGCAGTGTTATCGTTCTTGGCTTACCGTTTTACTGATGTGGACGGTCTAGGTAGCTCGGCATTTACGATGTCGTTCGTTGGGTTTTTCTTTGTAGGAATTATTCTCAGCTCGGCATATACAAACATGTCTATAGCAGAAGATCTGGTTGAGGATAGGACTGAGATCTCTTCGTTGCCGGATGCAGATAACCAGAATCCTAGGATACTTCCAAGAACGGTGTCGGATGAGTTCGCCCAAAACAGCCTTCAGGAGCCACGTCACAAGTTAGGGGAAAGCGATATTGCAATAGATTCAAACGGTACGCCTCAGTGGTCTTATCCTCTTAGACCTGATGGCTTTATCAACAGTCTTTCCATTAGCCAGAGAGGAGGGGCCTATATTGATATGACGTCGAGCAGCTCGGATATTAGCTACAATGATGGAGATATGGATGTGGGTATAGGTATGAGGGTAAGAGATAACATAGACTGGCAGCAGAGAAAGCAAAGCTACTGGAAAAGTTATGAGGACCACTTTATGATGGAGCATGATGGAGAAAACTATATTGCAACGCCTTATGTGGATTATAGCTTAGAGTTTAGGTTCCCTCTACTTCTCATGGTTCCTGAGTGGGGAGGTGCTGTCCTGACTGATGAAGAAGGAGAGATGGAGTATTTAGAGTCAGAAGAAGTCTCCGAGAATGAAATACTTCAGGATCAAAGGGTATATCCATACAATCTAGCAAGAAGATACGTTTCCGCTATGGAGTACAGGAACGGGGTTTTGAACAAATGGTTTTTCCATGAGGATCAGCTGGAGGTGGCTCCGCTACCAGGATTTGATAACGATCAGCCGTTTACTATAATGACGGATGAAGGTCCTCAGCTGTTTATAGCTACTGAGCCTTATGGAGATGCCTCAGGACTGTTTGAGATATGGACAGTGGATGGAGCAACCGGAGATTATGAATTATACGCCCTGGACCGACAGCAAGGTCTGATAGGGGCTGAGAGAGCGGTTAACTATGTAAGACAGGCAAACAGTAAGGTCAACTGGGCGGATGAAGACTCTGACACAGGATTTGAGCCTATAGAACCTCTACCTGTGATAGTAGACGATCAGCTTTACTGGCAAGTAAGGGTTGTGCCGATTGACAGTGCAGGAATTGCGTTTACCTCGATGGTAAGTGCGGAGAGCAGCAATGTGTATACTGCAGAGACCGACCAGGAGATTTATGAGTTCTTAGAAGGCGAGGATATAGGTGAAGCTGATGAACAGCCGATGACCGAAGAAGGAATAGAGATCTCTGTAATAGAGGATGGAGAGGTGGCTGGAGAGATCACGGTAACTGATCCGGAGTTTGAAATCGAGGTATCTGAGGAGTAAAAGGGCGGTAATCCTGCCGGATCGGATTATACCCCTAAATTATATATAAAGCTCTGAATAAGTCTTATTTAGATGATAACATGGTACTTCCAGAGCTAGCGACATTGACGAGCCAGACTATTGCAGCTTATATAGCTGCTACGGCTCTGTCAGCGGTGGCTTTCCTCTGGATGTCCAAGAACTGGGGTGACGTACCGAAGAAGTTCTACCTGATCCACTTCTTTATCGTATCGTGGTCGGGTCTGATGTATATGAACATCCTGTACGACACCTCTATAGCTGAACTGGCTTTCTATGCGGACTGGCTTGTTTCCACGCCGTTGATCGTTCTTGCTCTAGGGCTTTCCGCCTATATTGCGAGCGATTCAACTGATTGGAGCATGGTAGGTTCGTTGATGGGTCTTCAGTTCATGCTGATCGCAGCAGGTCTTCTGGCACACGTTGCCGAGACCGCTGCAGCTACATGGGCATTCTACGGGATAAGCTGCCTGTTCATGTTTGGAGTGATCTATATGATCTGGGGTCCTCTGATGAGAGTTACAGAGTCAAACGACGCTCTCAACAGAGAATACCACAAGTTAGGCCTCTTCGTAATCCTCACCTGGTTGAGCTACCCAACGATTTGGGCGCTAGGTGATGTAGGAGGCTACGGGCTTGGAGTACTGTCCGACTACCAGGTAACTCTAGGATATGTAATTCTGCCGTTCTTATGTAAGGCAGGATTCGGATTCCTGGATATCTACCTGCTGGACAGAATCTCAGACGATATTTAGTGATTAAGAAGAGAACAGTTTTCCCTCTTTTTTCTTCTTTTTTCTGTAAAGTATCAGTACTTTGGCTCCTTCTTTTCAGCGTTCTTGAGAGAACTCTCAACCCATTCAACGGTATTCTGCTCTATAGTTTCGCCATGGCCTGAATAAAGTTTTTCCGGCTCGGTATTTTCTATTATTTTCTTTATAGACTGTATAAGAAGTTCTCTATCGCCTTCATCTAAATCTGTTCTCCCGAAACCGCCTTCTGAGAATATTAGATCTCCTGCAAACAGAATTTTTTCATCAAGGAAGTAAAGACATAGATGGTCATCCTTATGTCCTGGTGTGTGGAAAGCCCTTATCTTGTAGCTGTCTAACTCAACCTGTTCTCCATCCTGTAGCTCTATAGTTTTTTCAGATTCTACAGGAAGCTCTTCTTTATCAAAACAGTATATATCAGGATTATGGTTCTCCAGAACGGTTTCAAGGTTGTCCACATGATCATAATGGCTATGTGTTATAAGAACAGTCTTTAAATCTTCTATCTGTTTTATCTTCTGCTTCACAGAGTCTGCTGTCCCGGGATCTACCATTATCTCTCCATCTATAAGGTATGTGTTGCATGTAAACTGCTCAGCGTCCTCCGATATATTTTCTATCTCCATGCCTGAAGATTGTTTTGAAGTTTTTAGTCATTTACGTTATAAAATTTGAGGACTTTTATTACCACAACTTAACGAAAAACAGAATATTAATAAAACTTTGTCTAAAATTAATAATTTATGAACTACAGAAATGATAAACTAGGCGACAACGTACAAAAGGTAGAAATATTAGATCATAATGAGGAGATTTATGCCTGTGGGGACGGTTGTAGGAGAATGCATGGAGGTAATGGCTTAGATAAAGGACAGATAACTACCGATGAGGATTTATATGAATCCGATGTACGTTTTTATGGTGATGGAAGAATTCTTGATCCTAACGATGAGGATATAGAGGTTTGGCTGGAAGACACAAATGGCAATGAGCCATTAGCGTCCTCATTAACGCCAAATCAGGGATCTTCTACAGCAAGACTAGAGATAGATAGTCTGGATGAGGGAGAATACCATTTATGTCTCGGTACTTATAGATCGCCAAAATTCGAGGTAACTTTTGACTAAAACCGTGGAAAAACATCAAGATAATTAAAAAATGAGCTCGGAAGCTATAGACTTCAAGGAAGAGGACAGAATCCTTTACCACAGGAAGCTTGATAAGGATGAAGAAGGAGAGTTGGATCTAGGAGATACTCTAGGGCTTGCGGACCTTAGGTTATTCTCTGACGAACTTTTCGGCTCCGGGGAAAGCACAGATCTCTGTAACAGCGATGAACACGGTGATACGGAACATTGGCATGATACGGAGGCTGAAGCAGAAGGAGAGATAGATCTTGAGATTGAACCTTCGGGCCATCCAAAGATATTTGACGATGAAAGTTATCTGGATAAAGAGCAGAAAATTCTAGAGCTTGATGATCTGGAGCTTATAACGGATGACGGCGTTGAAGTTCTGGAAGGAGACAGTATGTACGAACATACTTTGAAGCCTGAGGAGGATGGCAGTTACAGCTTCCATTACAGGATGGAGAACGATGGTATGGAAAGGTATACTCCTGAGATAGAGTTTGAGTACTCCGGAGGAGCGGATAACGGAGAAGACCATGGTGACGACCATGAGGATGAAAGTCATGGTGAGGATCACGATGACGGTGAAGACGGACATGAGGAAGAGGAACACGGCCATGACGAAGGACAAGATGAGGAACATGAACATGGAGACGAAGGTGAAGAAGGTCACGACCACGGTGACGACCATGAGGATGAAAGCCATGGTGAGGATCACGAAGAAAGCGGTGAAGAACACGACGAACACGATCATGGTGACTGTGATCACGACCATGGAGAAGAGCCTGAGGAAGAGTTCTATACTATAGCGGATGCCAGCGATATAACCATCAAGCAGTACGATGCCCTCTGCACAGAGCTAGGGGATGAGAGCCTTCTTAACTACTTTGAAGATGGAGATCTGGTGCTGGGCCCGGATGATATCGAGCTTGATGATGTAGAGGATATCCTATCCGGAGATTTAGGCAAGTATGCTTTAGGTGGCGCGGCAGCTGGATCGGCTGCGGGAGCAGCTGCAGGATACTTTTTAGGCGGGGTTGCCGGAGCTTTGACAGGAGGTTTAGCTGCTGGAGCCATAGGAGCAGTTGCAGGAGGCCTGGCGGCTAAGAAGAAGACAGATGAGTATGAGCCTGAAGAAGAGATAGAGGAAAGCTATGAAGAGTTCAAAAATCTGGTTGAGTCTGAGGATTCCGATGAAGAAGGTATAAAGATTCTATATGGTGGTACTTAGTTCTTAGGTATCTGACAGTAAGGCCTTTAATAAAATATAATGTCTAGGTTAATAACATGGAAGAATTAAAAACTATGGAAGGTACTGAGAGGCAGCCTTCCGAACTTGAGGAGGTCCTAAAACTAGCCGAAAAAGACGGAGAAGATCTAAATGAGATCTTAGAAGATTTTCTAGATAATATAGGTATGGATATAGATATAGAGGAAATTAAAAAGGCAGCTGAGCTAGATGATTCGGAGGAGATTGATTTCAGCCCTGAAATCTCAAAAGAAGAGTCAAAGGACTCGGATGAAGGGTCCAATGAAGGTTCTGGAGAGGAAAGTATAGAACTTGAAGACCTTTTCAAGGAGTCTGAAGATATAGAAGAGTTTATTGAGACTGTGGCTTCTTACGGTGGAGAGGAAGGATACGGAGATGACCTTGATTTAGACTATGAAGACGCTTCCAAGGCTCTAGGACAGGCTTTAGATAGTCTGGATGCTTTTGAAGGAGATTATATGACTGAGGAAGGTTACGGAGAAGGAATATCTGAAGGATATGAGGATATGGTAGACGAAATCGGCGGATATGAGGATGCAATAGGCTCAATGGAGTCTATGGATCCGATGGGTGTTGAAGATGATGTAATAATGGAGGAGAGTTACTCGGATGCTGAAACTGTTGTCGAACAGAGTTATGAGGAAAGTATGGAAGCCGGTTATGAGGAGATGGCTGGAGATGACCAAGACCCTGTATCACAGGAGTTAGATCTAGGTAACTCTTTCGAAGACGACAACGGCTTTCAGGACCAGAACGGCATGTTTGACAACCAGGTTGACCTTGGAGAGTACAATGAGACTCAGCAGGATATAATGTCTTCTGTAGATGTCAACGAAATAGAGGAAGACCAAACTTACCATGTCTGTGAAGGCTGTCACGGCGTACACGAAGCTGATGAGTACGGTACGCTTGATTCTGGCCATCAAAAGGGCGAAACGGTTACAGGTGCTGAACTTAAACAAGCAAACCAGATGCTTGAAAACTGATTAGTTTATAAAGTCCTTAACGGACTCAAAGAACGTTTTTTCGCTTCCAGGTTCTTTCCTAAACTTCTCAAATACTTCTTCATCCTCGTCAGAGATATCTTCAGGAATTTCAAGATCGATTTTAATATAAAGGTCTCCGTGGCTTTTTCTCCTAGATCTTGACGGCATGCCTTTACCTTTCAACCTTAAAACCTGGTTTGGCTGGGTTCCTTCAGGTATGTCGAACTCTATCTTTGAATCAGGATGGTCGATCTCAACGGTCTTACCCAATGTCAGGTCTCCTACCCCGACTTTTACCGTTGTAAACAGGTCTTCGTCTTTTCTCTCCAGCTCAGGATGTTCCTCGATATTTACATAGACGTAGAGATCTCCGTTTCTTCCGTTTCTGACAGCGTTTCCTTTGTCACGAACCCTTAGCCTCTGACCGTCTTTAACACCTTCAGGCACTTCTACCGTGACGGTCTCTTCCTGTTCTTTAACCCCTTTGCCGTTGCATTCAGAGCATTTCTGGTCAGGAATCTTTCCCGTTCCTTCACATCTAGAACATTCGGTAACTGTCTCTGCCCTGCCTAGAGGCGTACGTTGAACTTCTCTAACTTTTCCTCTACCTCTACATTCTGAACACTGTGATGTATTACCGTTCTCCGCTCCTGAACCGTTACATTCCTGACATTCTTTTTTTCTGCTGACTTCAAATGTCTTTTCAACACCGGTATAAGCTTCTTCCAAGCTGATAGTGGTATGTATTTTTAGATCTTTTCCTTTCTGCTTCTTTCTCCGTCTACCGCCTCCAAAGCCTCCGCCGCCGAAGATCTGTTCAAATATATCCTGGAAGTTGGAGGCGGCTCTTCTCTGACCTCTATCGGCGTGACCTTCCACGCCTTGTTTACCGAACTGATCGTATTTCTTACGTTTATCTTCATCTGAAAGAACATCATACGCCTTATTGATCTTCTTAAACTTATCCTCATCAGCAGTATCCGAGTTGGAGTCAGGATGGTACTTCTTCGCTTTTTTTCTGTACGCTTTCTTTATCTCATCTTGGGAAGCGTCTTCTGAGACTCCCAAAATGTCGTAGTATTCTTTCCCCATCTTATTTTTGTTGACTTCATTAAAACCTTTAAATCTTGATACCTTTCTCGGAGTCTAGGTAATTTGTCGGTCAGAGCTGGGAATAGTCCAGGGAATCTATCATCTCCGACTCTCCGGAAAGATTTTGGGCATGTTCCACTAGCTCGTCCAGCTCATCTCTTTCTATAACACCTTTCTGGTTTAGATGACCTCTTGTTATCTTTAGCACGTCTTTTTCTTCTTTTTCCTCTAGAGAGTAATTTGAATCTATGTAGCCGATAGCCTGGTCCGGATCTGTGTAAACATCGTCAGCATCTAGATCTAGGTCGGTATCTGTTTCTTTCATATCTAACTAATATCTCTGAAATATTATATTAGAAAAACCCTGCCGGACAGAAATTAAGGAAAAAGGTGAGGAAGATTACTCCTCTTTATCCTCATCGGTATCTACTTCTTCGTAATCTGCGTCTACTACTTCCTCCTCTCCCGATGATCCCGGAGCTGCTCCTCCCATGTTCTGGGCTGCTTCTTTCAAGTCTTCCTCGGACATGTTACTTGGATCAAAGCCTCCTGGGGCTCCTTGTCCTTCTCCGCCGTACATCTCCTGGCCGATCTGCTGAAGCTCCTGTTCAAGCTGTTCGATCGCATCGTCAAGAACTTCCTTTGCTTCCTCAAGATCATCTATCTCTTCGGCTTCTTCCTTTGCTTCTTCTACATCTTCCATCGCTTCTTCGATTGATTCAAATACTGATTCGTCCTCAATCTGATCTTCAAAGTTCTCCATCTGAGATTCCGCCTGTGAGATAATGGTGTCAGCCTTGTTCTTGGTCTCGATGAACTCTCTCTTCTTTTTGTCTTCTTCCTCATGTTTCTCAGCTTCTTCTTTCATATCCTCGATCTCTTCGTCTTCAAGCCTGGAGGCATCGTCGATGGAGATAGAGGCTTCTTCACCGCTCTGCTGTTCTTCTGCGGAAACGTTCAGGATTCCATCGGCATCGATCTCAAATGTTACCTCGATCTGAGGCTGTCCAGCGGCAGCCGGCGGTATTCCCTGAAGGTTGAACTGCCCTAGGGACTTGTTGTCCTTTGCCATCTCCCTCTCTCCTTGGACTACATGCACGGTTACCATGGTCTGGTTGTTCTGGGCTGTAGTAAATGTCTTTGACTCTTCTGCAGGGATAGTTGTGTTCTCCTCAATCAAGGTCTCGGTAAGCCCTCCTTTCACCTCTACACCTAGTGAAAGAGGTGCTACGTCCAGTAGAAGCAGGTCGTCCATCTCGCCACTGATCGATCCTGCCTGAATAGAAGCTCCCATAGCTACTGCTTCATCAGGTGAGATTTCCTTGTTTGGCTCCATTCCTGTGATTGCCTGTACATGTTCTCTTACAGCTGGAACCCTTGTGGTTCCTCCGACAAGAATGACTTCATCCAGATCGCTTTTGTCGATACCTGCGTCGTCTATAGCCTTCTCTGTAGGGTCCGTTGTCCTCTGGATAAGATCTTCTACTAGATCTTCAAACTTGGAACGAGTCAGCTCGTAGTCTATATTGTATGTCTCTCCATCTTCCTGGTGGATGAAAGGTATGTTGATCTTTGTCTGTTTTCTCGAGGACAGTTCTTTCTTTGCTTCTTCAGCGTTTTCCCTGATTCTCTGAAGCGCTTCATCGTTCTCCGAAAGATCGATTCCGTTCTCGTCTTCGAACTTTTCAAGCACCCAGTCGATTATCTCCTGGTCAAAGTCGTCTCCTCCCAAGCCGTTGTCTCCTTCAGTACTCTGTACTTCGTAGATATCGTCTCCGATCTCCAATACTGTAACATCGAAGGTTCCTCCTCCGAAGTCGTATACAAGGATAGTCTTGTCCTGGTCATCGTCCAGTCCGTATGCGAGAGCTGCTGCGGTCGGCTCATTTAGAATTCTCTCTACTTCCAGTCCTGCAATCTCTCCTGCATCCTTTGTTGCCTGTCTCTGGGCATCGTTGAAATGTGCCGGTACTGTGATTACAGCTTTCTCTACATCATCTCCTAGCTTATCCTCCGCATCGTTTTTAAGTTTCTGTAGAATCATAGAGGAGATCTGTTGCGGATTATAACTTTCTCCGTCAAGCTCTACCTCATAGTCGTCTCCCATATGTCTCTTGATAGACTTTACGGTGTTTTCCTCGTTTGTCAACATCTGATTCTTCGCCGGCTTTCCTACCAGCCTTTCACCGTCATCAAACGCCACCACTGACGGTGTTATTCTTTCTCCTTCCTGATTTTCAATTATTTTTGGTTCTCCATCTTTGATAGAAGCCATAGCGCTTCTTGTTGTACCTAAGTCGATACCGATTATCTTTGACATGGGTTAAAAGCCACCTATTTTTTGTTTACGTGAATAAAAATTTTAAACGGGGCTGATTGGTATAACAGAACTTTCAACCTCATATGTTTTTATAATTTAAGAGTGACAAAAAACTTGATGAATAGATATTACTGGGATATAAGCAATAGAGAAGTTAGTAATTTGATTGAGAGAGCTGAGCACGGCTGCGGTAAATCTCAGCTAGGAAAATGTTTGCCTGAAACAGTGGTAGAAAGCAAAGCAATAAACCGCCATTTGAACCATGAAGCCGGTTCAATGAGTGTTAGTCTAGCGACAACGCTGAAGGAGTTGTCTCAGTCTGATTACAGTTTTAAAGATCCTGAAGTTTATGTGAGAGAAGAGAAACAGTGGAGGGGAGAGGACTATGTCAGTTTAGAAGACGACTTCAGAAAATACCTGCTTCTTCCATATTCCAACTCGGATTTATCGGAAGTAACAGGCAAAACAGTTGCAGCCTCTGAAAATTATAGGTTTGGTGAGGACAAATCAATACCGAGAGACAGTTACCTTCAGGCATTCTATATGACTAAGGAAATAATTGAAGACGGTTTAGACTGTAGAGGGGATATTTTCAAAAAAATTCCTTCTGGGCGTGAAAGACTGTATGAAGCCTCCGAGGATGAAATTTTAATATTTGAGATGATAGAACGCCTTTCGGATGACCCAACCGGTTTTGATAAGTTTTTCTCTATTCTTGAGAGATCAAAAGAGATTTTAGAAGATCCTCTTAAAGATTCATATATTGGTTTTGATCGATCTATAAGAAGCAGGCAGGTGTCGTCTCTTACAGATTTTAACTTACTGGAAAAGTACTGTAAAGGGACATACGAGATAAAAATGGATGAAAGGTTGCTAGAAGTAGCTATCAGTGAAATGGAGAAGATTCAGGACTAGTTCTTGGTGTAATTTTTTCCCACGATTACTTCTGCCTCCCTTAAAACCTTTTCATCAAACATATAACCTTTTCTTTTCTGTTCCAGTACGTGATTATCTTTCTCGTGTTCCTCTGTATCCACAGCTTTGTGTAACTCCGGATCAAACTCTTCTCCTTCTGCATCGATTTTTTCCAGACCTCTCTTCCTCAGCTCTTCAAACAGCTGGTCGGCTACCATTTTAACTCCTTGTACCACGCCAGAATTTTCATCGGCTGAGGCGATTGCTCTCTCAAGGTTGTCCATTATCTCTATCATATCTTCGGCTAGTTTTTCCTGTGCATTTTTCTCCCATCTCTGCTTCCGCTCATCTTCCTCCTTCTTATAGTTTTCAAAATCTGCTCTAGCTTTCTTTGCTTTCTCTTCCCATTCATCTCTTTCCTGCTCTAGCTCTAGAGCTTCTTTTTCCAGGGTTTCCAGAGCTTCAATCAGTTCTTCCTGGGAGAGTTCTTCGTAGTTCATACTGAAGTTCAGCTGTGTGAGATTTTTAACTCCGAGCTTTAATATACTTTCTTTGTTAAGAAGTTGTTATGTCTGAAGATCAGGGAGACAAGAAACATCCTTTTGTGGATGAAACTGCTAGAAAAACCTCTACTATCGTTACCAAACATTCTATGGCTATACCGGAGGATCAGCAGAAGTTCAAAAGAAGTGAGCGGGCCTGGAACTGGGAAAAGTTAGTGGATCTTTTCTTTCCGGAGGAACAGTCTCCTAGGAGAAACAAGTATGCGAAGATCTTCCTCAGGGAGCTAAAAGAGGAGGGGGAGATTGATTCGGAAAAGCTAAACTCGTTCGATGAATGGGGACATGAAAAGGGAAAGAGTAACCTGAAAAATAATATACTGCCGAAGTTGAGAAGACTTGGAGTGATAAAGTACGAGTATCTGGAGTACAGGGATAGAAAAGAAGGTGATCAAGGCCGTAGAAAAGTTATCAAGCCGTGTAGAACATTTACGTCAATACTAGATTCGATGGCGAACGGTTGGGCGGCCTACGAGTCGGCTGCTATGAAATAAAAAGAAAAAAGGCGTAAGGGTGACAGGGATGTTCCCTGTAGACCGGAGGTAGAGCAAAAAGACTAATAGCCGATAAACGGGAAAAATAGGCTCCGGTTGGGACTATCCCTTTCTTATAGTGCTGTTGCGCTTAAGACTGTAGCCTGCTCTGAAAGCTGATGTTTCTGTGGCATGTTCTGCTCTTCTTGTGCTTGTAGCTCGGCTTCAAAGTCTCGTGTGTTTGCGTTTTGAATTGTTGACACCTTTTGTGTTGTTTAGCTGGTTGTTGGAGGTTGTATATGTTCCGAAGACGGCCTCCACTTAAAGCAGAGACCGCCTTTTTGAGGATCTACAGCGTAGGAATGACAGGTTGAAAATCCTCTCAAGAAGTTTTGTGTTTTCGCGGTCGGCTCGCGTGTGGCTCCGATCCGGAGCCAAGGCGTCATCCCGCTCTATTCTGCCAGCACTTTAATTGGGGTATAGAAAATAGCCTTGGCCCTATCAAAGCAGTACATCTGCCTGGAATGCATGCCAGACCATAGATTGTTTTGTAGGGCCTTCATTATCTTTCATCCTTACTTTGTTGACCGAGTTTTATAAATGTTCGGCTTCTTTAGCAACTGAAGTACTGTAAGGTACTTTTACTGCTTAGAATCTAAATGCTCTAGTTTTACTCTTCCACATGTGGTCTATAGACCTCTTCCCTGAGCTGACGGTGCACGGTCTCTATCAGGTTCTGAAGGTTCTCTGTATCAAATCTGTTATACTTTACTAGCTTCTGAAGCGCGTCTTCATCTCCTTTGTTTTCATACCTCTTCCAGAGCCTTACCGCTTCTCTTCCATCGACATCCTCCAGATCTCTTTCGATACCCAGCTGTTTCTCTATCTTTTTCAGACCTCCTGAATAACCTAGCCTTTTGCATGGGTACATTAGATCGATATGTGGTCTCTCAATATTTAGATCGAAGTTGTGTTCTAGGAAAGGCTGATCAAAACGTTTTCCGTTGAAACTGACTAGCATCGATGATTTTTCTATCTCTTTTTTCAGTCTTTCACGTGTAAGGTCTTGATCTCTTACCAAGACTTTGGAATCTCCTGCTCTATGTATTCCAACGGTTGTGACTTTGTTCTTTTTCTTGTCAAGACCGGTAGTTTCGATATCCAAGAAACATGCGTCTTCACTGAAGTTTTTGTAAATCCTCCAGCTTTCTTTGTTAGGTAACTTGTTTGAGAAGAAATAGCTGTTATTTACTTCCAGGTTTTTTCTGGCTTTTTCCAGAAATACTTCTATTTTTTCCTGTTTAGTGTCCGACAGAGGTCTTTTGTCCTCTAAATCATCCCAATGGGTTATACCTTTCTTCCAAAGCTTTTTTTCGGTCTTTTCCCCTACGCCGGGTGCTAGAATAAAACTGTTTTCAAGTCGCATAAAATAAAAGAAAATTAAGAAGAAGAAATTTTTAAAGGCTTATCTTGAAGCCTTTACGTCGTCAGCTTGCACTGTCTTTCTTCCTGCGTGACCTGCTAGGTCGTTTGCGTCTCTTGCTCTTTCTTCTGCGAAGTCCTCTACTTCGTCTCTTAGTTCTTCTACTGCGTCTTCAGAAACTCTGTGAGCTCCTGCCTGCTTGATAATTCTCTTGACTGGTGCAAGTGGTAGTTCTGCCATTGAATGTTCACCTCCGTTCATGCAAAATAGTTCGTTCTATATGTAAATTGTGTACAGGACACTTATAAATATTAGGTAGGTTTAGGGGGTTTTAGGGGGGGTGAATCCGGTTCTGCAATATTTTTTCAGTGATCGTGGGTCGAGGGACACCTCTTTGGTACAGATGTCTGCATGTAAGTTGGCAATCTGTCGTAGAAAAATAATGGAAAAAGCAAGGGGGTTGAAGTTCTGTCTTTTTTATCAGAGGGATTTCATCTCAATATTCAGTTCATCGCCGAACTTAGCAATACCGTAGTACCCTTCCATAACAGGTCCGGGGTTGATTAACTCGGTGTCGCCGATATTGTCCCTTCCTCTTGACTCATGGATATGTCCGGTCAAGAATAGCTCGAAGTCTTTGTTTTCGATCATATCTCTAACTTCTTTACTACCTACATGTTCTCCATCGGCAAGATCTAGTTCGGTATCCTTAGGCGGTTGGTGTACTACTGCGACACGTCTGTCAGAGTTCATCCTTTCATACAGGGCGGAGACAGCTTCGGATATCTCTTCTCCGGAAGGTTCAAACGGCGTCCCAAAAGGTGTGATACCTCCGCCGTAACCCACTACTTCGAAATCTTCAAAACTGGCGATTTTTTTGTGAATGTTCATCCTCCTGTCGATCAGCTGTCTCACACACTCCTCTTCAGGATCCATGTTTCCTGGAACGGCCTTAGTCATCACTCTCTGTTGTTCGAATACGTCTAAGACTTCCTCAAGCTGAGAGCTGTAGTCATCAAAATCGTTGTTGTCGGAGAGATCTCCTGCACATAGAACCGCGTCAAAATCCTCTTTTTCTACGATTTTCTCCAGCTTTTCTGTATCGCCATGGATATCAGTAAGAAGTAATACTTTCATG
>LKMV01000031.1 GCA_001563995.1 Nanohaloarchaea archaeon PL-Br10_U2g16 | reverse complement strand
TCAAGCAGATAAGGTATTTCCGGAAGCTTGTCTATTACAAACTCTGTATCATCCTTGACCCATTTTTCCCTGTTTTTCTGGCTTTGATGCACGTTTTTCAAACCTAGAGATTTCAGAAACTCTCTGGCATTCTCCATGGAGCTGACATCGAACTCTATCTCCTCCATTTCTTTTGCATCGTCAAAGGAGACTTCCTTTTTTCTTGTAATAAATACCTTATCTTCTCTCTTCCGTAGTCTGAGCACTCCGTCTTCTTCGATTCTTCCGTCCGGGAAGTCGTAGAACTCAGATTCTATATGGCTGTTGAAGACTTTTTCCGCTCCAATAGAGTTAAGCTTCTCTCTAAGCTTTTCCTGGTTTATTTCCAAGACTTTAGCTTCTATTTCGTTATCTGTCATCTTTAACACATATCATTATTTTTCCGCTACAACTATTAGCCTTTCTGCTTCTTGATCGAAGTCCTCTCCCTCCATATTACCGTAGAACTCTATATTAGAGAATCCAACCTGTTTTAGCATTTGTTCGATTTCGGATGCAGAATAAAGTCTTTGCTCCCATTTGTATTCTACGGTTTCTCCATCTTCTACTTTTATCCAGGTATTTTCAACTTTCCTCCAGTTTTGTTTGATCTCTGCCTTTTCCATGTTGTAAATCCCATCTTTTTCACTCCAGTGATGATCAAGACCTTGCATTGCAGCTATTTCCTTACTATAGTAGTCCATAACCAGCACTCCGCCACCTTTCAGAGATAAGTGGATATTTTCTAACATCTGTCTGTCATATTCCTTTTCTTCAAAGTATCCGAAGCTGTTCCACCAGTTTAAGACGACATCAAAACTGTTTTCACGTTTGAAAGATTTCATATCTTCCTGAACAAACTCTATTTCTTCTGTTTTGTCTTTCTGTCTTGCATCTTCTATATAGGCAGTAGTTTTGTCTACTCCTACTACATTGAAGCCTTTCTTGGAAAGTTCTATGCTGTGTCTACCAACTCCACACGGCATGTCGAGAATCTTTGATCCTTGTTCTATATCAGCTAGATCTATTATTTTCTCTACTTCTTCTTTTGAGGATTCAAGTTTTTCTTCTGCAAATAGCAGGTTTTTGAACTCAGTCCAGAACTCCTCGTCAGTCAATGTTTCGTCAGCCATTGGAATCATTTGAATTTTATCTGTTCCTTTTCCGGTTTTATTTCTACTTCAGCTCCTAGCTGTAGAGGGAGCTTAGGGTCGGTATGTCCGAAATCTACGTCAAACACTACAGGTGTTTCCGGAGTATATCGCTGAATCTCTTCTCTAATTCTTTGTTTTTGTTTTTCATTGTATTCTTCCTTCTCCTCTTCAGTTCTTTCTTCTCCGTGTAAAGGTGTTCTAATCGGCCTCCCTACAAGGATTGCAGAGAATTTTTCCAGTACTCCGTTTTCTCCCATACACATCAACCATCTTTTAACTGTTGTAGCTGAAGGCGCTTCCTCTGATGTTTCTAATGCAAGTACTGTTCCTTCAAGTTCTTCTGGTTCTGGCATATATTTCTGGGTCGCCATCTGCCAGTCTATAATCTCGAAACAACCTCCGAACAGTTTACCTTCAACAGTCTCTCCGTCAAAGTTCCAAAACTCCCATCCGGAACTTTCGTATCTTTTTCTTCCATCTGTTATTTCATCTGCCGCAATATCTACAAACTCGTCTGTAAATTTGTCAGAGGCTTCAACTGTGCCTAAGCTATCCTCAAAGAATGCCTTTTCCAGGTGTTCGTAGGTGTATTCTCCGATTTCTCCTCCGCTCATCAGATCAGGAACTAGCTGTCCTGCATAAAAGCTCTGGATGCCTAAATTCCAGAGATACATTTGGAGGTTGGTGTTGTCGCTGAGTCCGTAGAAACGGGTTGGATTATTTTTCAGTCTTTCAGGTTCAAGATGTTTTAGCATTCTGAGTTGTTCGTCTCCTCCGGTTACTGCGATAACTCCTTTGATCTCAGGATGTTCAAATGCCTGCATAAACTCTTCTGCCTTCTCTTTCGGGTTTTTGTTTAGGTATTCTGTGTCTTTTTCTGCGGTGTCGTAGATTACAGGTTCTAGGTTGAATCTTTCCTCAAGTCTTTCTAACCCTTTTTCAAAAGCCGCCGGAAATCTGTCTTTAATCCCTGCAGATGTCGCCATGACTGCAACTTTATCTCCCTTTTCAAGTGCTGGCGGTAAAATGAATTCTTTACTCATGGTATTCGCCTTCGAGTATGCTCATCCAGATTACGTCTTTCCATTCTCCGTCTACATACTTGTAATGTCGTTCTCTGCCTTCTTCTTGGAATCCTGCTTTTTCCATTATTCGTTTTGATGGCGTGTTTCCTTCTAGGTATCCTCCTCTGATTTTGTGGAGGTTCTGAGTCTCAAATCCATACTTTACTACTAGTTGAACTGCATTTGTTCCGATTCCCTGTCCGTGGAAGTCTGGATGAACTGAGATTCCAAACTCGCCTTTCCTGTATCTGGTTTCTAGGCCATGTAGCGAGATTGTTCCTGCCTTCTCTCCCTGGTATTCTATGAGAAAGTATGCTACATCTTCATCAGTTGTTAGTTCTTCAATGTGTTCTTCTTCCTCTTTTTTGTTGACGGGTAGCGGAGGTCTTCCTATCGTGTTTCTAACATTTGGGTGTTGGACAAGTTCTTGTAGGAATTCTGCGTCATTTTTTTCGACAGGTCTTAAGACCAAATCTTCTTTCTCTAGAAATACGCTTCTGGTCACCGTCACTCCCATTCACCTTTCAGTATTCCGTAGTAAACGACATCTTTATGTTCTCCCTGAGTGTAGGTGTGGTGTCTGAGTGTCCCTTCTTCTGTGAATCCTAGTTTTTCCCAGATTCTCTGTGATGGGGTGTTGCCATCATATGCTCTTGCGTAGACTTTATGGTAGTTTAACTGTTTGAAGGCGTAATCTGTGATCAGTTCCGATGCTTCTGTTCCATAGCCTTTTCCGTGATGTTTGGGATGTAGCCAGATCCCGATTTCCGCCATCTTTTCTGGTTTGTCACCTTTCTGAGTAAGGGAGATGATTCCTGCCCTTTCTTCATCCTTACAGATCAGTAAATGTACATCTTCATCGTTAGAAAGAATATTATCGAAAAACTCCTGCTCTGTTTCCAAGTTTTGAGGAACTCTATTACCCATGTATACTCTGACTTCAGGATGGTTTACACCGTTACGGAGAAATTCCAAGTCTTCCTCTTCTATGGTTCTGAGGTTGATGTTTTCGCCATCTAAGAATGTGGTTCCGACCATATCAAAATTTACTCTTTTATTTATATAAAATTGCATGAGAAGAGTTCTGTATGGGTATTGAGCCAGAAGAATACTATGATGACTTAGGTCACGAAGAGTGGGATAGATCAGAAGAATTATTTGTACATTCAGTAGAGCACAAAAACACTTTTCCATATCTAGAAGAACATCTTCCAGAAGAAGGACATATCCTCGATGCAGGAGGTGCGGCCGGAAGATACACGGTCTGGCTCGCAGAAAAAGGATATGAAGTAACACTCGTAGATATTAGTGAAGAACAATTGAAAATAGCCGAGGAAAAACTACATGAGAAAGGTCTGCTTGATAAAGTAGAGATTAAAAAAGGAGATATTAGAGACCTAGAATATGAAGATGAAGCGTTTGATGCCGTGCTTTGTCTCGGAGGACCGCTCTCACATGTCATAGATGATGAAGAAAGAGAAGAAGCTGCATCAGAACTTGTAAGAGTGGTGAAAAAGGAGAGTCCTGTGTTTGTATCTGTAATGGGTTTCTACGGTTGCTTAATGCTTCATGTTTTACAGGGTTGGAGCTTTGTTTGGGAGATAGAAGATTTTTACAAGAGACAAAAATATGATGAGAAACATAGAGAAAAAGCCGGGGAAGAAGATCCTGGATTTGCAAACACCTACTTCTTCAAATCAAGCCAGTTAAGAAATCTATTAGAGAACAATGGCTTAGAAGTAGAAAAATTAGTCGGGCTAGAGAACGTAGTAAGCGTTATGGAACACCATACCAACAAAGACGTGACAGAAATAGAAAGCGATTACAAAGAACAGTTAAGAAAGGTAGCAAGTACCATAAGAGATGATAAAGCATCTCCGGACTTATCTAACCATATACTTGCGATAGGTTGGAAGAAATAAGTTTTGATATTTAAGATTGCAAATTATTGTCAATTTCAGCAATTGGATGAAGATTTAGAGCTTCTAATACAATCTTTCTATCGATTCTTCTACGAGTGACTTCCATTCCTCTGAATCTATGTTGATTAATGTCTCAAGCTCTATTTTGTCCTCCTGTAGCAGATCTCTGGCCACTTGATATGCAATTATATATCCTTCTGCATCATCCCATCTTTCTCCTCCGCTGAGGAACATGTCGTGGTCTTTGCTGTCGTCTTGGTCTCCAAAACCCCTCTGTCTATCCAGATCTTTGTAAAGTTGTTGTTTATCTACTTCTATAGGTTCTTGCTTTCTCCAGACAGGACTATGATCGTAACCGAAATTCCTGTTCATGGTATCGGCCAGATTCTCAGCATGTCCTTCGAACATTATACTGAAGTACTGGTTGTCTTCCCAGTTATCCTGATTATCTCGCTGGTAGAATATCTGATGACCTGTTTCATGGATCAGCATGCCCTTGAAAGCGTCTTTCCACCAGTCAAACTCCTGTGAAGCTCTGATAAATATAGCGTTGCCATCGTGACCTCTCATGCCGTCGGCAAAAGAGAAACCGTGGAAGTAATGGTCTTCAGGAGCATCTTCACTCATCTCCTCTTCATCAGTCTCAGCAACCACTATCTCGATACTATCGTCAAAATTAACTACCGACTTCAGTTCCTCATAAGCTTCTTCTGCAGCGGTTTTAAAACTATCTACATTCTCTGGAGATCTATAATTTTGTTTGTGAACGTCGGGAAGATACTCTTCATGTTTCTCCGGATCGTAAGTTTTGATCTTCATAACGATAATTCTATGAATCAATTTTATTATTGCTTGATATTCTGTGTTCTAGAATCAGTATAGACCTGATTTAAGCCCTTCAAAGCTCCTGATCAAGTTGTGCTGGTAGAGTAGTTTTCTGATCTTGTATTTCCGGCCTTATCCAGACTATTACCAGTACTTATTTAACATTTTGGTTATAAATCAATAGATACAATGTCTTGTGACTACGTTCCTCGGCAGTAGAATCTTATCCGAGAGTTTTCTTAGTCGCCAGAATACCGAATTTTACGTGATTTCTATGAACAAAGTTTCAACCAAAGGTGGATACGTTCCACAGCATTCTCAACAGAATGCTGTTCAAGCACGTCATCTCTAACGAGAAGAGTGCGTTCCACCACGACAACATATTCGATAACCAATCAAAATCCATCAAAAATTCTTTCTCAACTTCTGGTGAACGCTGGTGAGACGCAGTAATCTCTTCGTAACCAGCTCCAAGGAAACAGAAGCGGACACGCACTGTAAAAGTGCCGAACTTGCGGTACAGGCAGGACTAGTCCACAACTACGGCTCAGGAACCTTTGGATTCTCACACCTCGGACAGAAAGTACTCGACAATATAGAAGAGGTGATAAGAGAAGAAATGGATGAGATCGGGCAAGAAGTCAAAATGAACATCCTTCAAACCAGTGAAATGTGGGAAAAGTCAGGTCGCTGGAAGAACTTTGAAGGGGAAGAATTCTTCAACTTCAAGAACAGGGACGACAAAGATTTCACAATCGCTGCAACCCACGAAGAAGCATCCTTAGAACTCACAAGAAAGTACATTAGAAGCTACAGGGATCTCGACTTGACAATCTACCAGATTGGTAGAAAGTTCAGAGACGATCATGCCAGAAACGGTTTGCTTCGAGCCAAGGAGTTCGTGATGAAGGACGCCTACAGCTTCCACAAGGACAGGGAAGGTTTACAGGAGAAGTATCAGGAGTTCCTTGACGCCTACAGGAACATTTTCGATAAGTTAGGTCTTGAGTATTCCGTGGTGGCTGCTGATAACGGCTCTATGGGAGGCAGTCAAAGTCATGAGTTCATGGCAGAGTCAGAGATCGGAAGCGACATCTACCTCAAATGCGACAAATGTGAGTTCGGCACAAAGAATCTCGACACTCAGAACTGTTCCAACTGTGGTTCAGAGCTTTGTGAAGTGAACGGTATAGAGATCGGCCACTGCTTCAAGCTTGGCACAAGATACAGTGAAGCTATGGATCTAACCTTTGACACCGAAGAAGGAGAAACAGAGGAAGTGGTTATGGCTAGCTACGGCATCGGAGTCTCAAGACTGATATCTGCCATTATTGAGCAGAATCACGATCAGAACGGTATCACCTGGAACGAAGAGGTTTCCGCTTTCACTGTTTCCGTAATCGCCGCACGCCACGAAGAGGAAGTAGAGCAGAAGGCAGAGGAAATCTACCAAGAACTACAGGACCAAGGAGTAGAGGTCCTGCTTTATGACGGCAAGCGATCCACAGGAGAGCAGTTCAAGGATTCAGATCTACTTGGAATCAACCAAAAAGTTATCGTGGGAAATAAGTTCCTTGAGGAAGGATTAGTTGAGAAAGAGTCTAGAAATGGTGAAAAGAAGGAAATAGAGTCAGAAGAGGTGATATACGAACTAAAATGATGTTTTAGGCAGCTTAAATCCCCTTTCTATTATTTTTTCAAGAATTTTTGTTTTATCTTCTGTTGATTTAAAATCTTGGGCTTTCTTCTATCTAAATATAATCTTATGATTTTTAGCACAGATAAATAAAGATCAACGGTGGTTATGAATACATGGTTGATAGTTACAGATACAGCTTTGAATTGAGGTCCAAGACTGATCGAGGTAAGGATGTTTATCATTTTGAGACAGCTGATGGTGTAGCTTCAAAGGAAGGATTTAGAGAAGCGGAAACCCTACTGGCCGATTCTGTAGAAGTAAGGAAAACTGATGATATCCTTGTTTTATTTCCTGGGTATGGCTTCTTAGGAGTATTATTTGGAGATTATACTCCCGATGGGAGAACTGTTTTGGCAGAATCAAGCGATAGAGCATTCCAAATATCTAAGCATAATCTAGAGGTAAATAATATAGAGAAAGTAGAATGTAGAAAAGTAGCCTCTGTGAGTGAAATTGGAGAAGTATTTGACAAAATTCTATATGCTCCAAAACCTTATTCAAATACAGAAGTGGTCAAAAACAGGCTAACCGGTGCATTAAAATTGTTAGGGGAAGAAGGAGAACTTTACCTAGCCTCAAGTAAGAAAGAAGGACTTAATAGATACAGTGATAGGCTAAAGAAATTTAACGGAGAATTATTGAAAGTAAACAGTAGAAACGGATACCATGCCTTAAAATTCAAAAAAGAGCGGGAGATAAATGAGAAAAAGTTAGATATATCAAATAAATTCAAGGCAAAGATCAAAGGAACAGAGGCAGAATTTAAAACCGAAGAAGGATTATTCTCTCCCAAACAGGTTGACGAAGGAACTAGAGTCTTGTTAGAAAATATAGAGGTGGAATCAACGGATAAAGTATGGGATATATGTTGTGGATACGGAGTTATAGGAATTTTCCTAAAGAAGCTCTACGATCCGGAAGTCTACCTCACCGACGATAGCATGCGGGCTATAAATACTGCACAGGAAAATCTAGAACTTAACAGCGTCTCGAACTGTAAGTTAGAAACTGCCGACTGCCTCGAAGCATTTAAGAATCAAAAATTCGATGTAATTGTTTCAAATCCTCCGACCCATCAAGGTGCAGGAATCACGGATGAAATATTCCATGAATCAGTCCAAAGATTAAAGAAAGGCGGGGAACTTTACGTTGTCTACAACAAAAATATGAAATATGAGACTAAGTTAGAGCAGATGTATGAAAAAGTGGAAATTATAGATAGTAAAGACAATTATAAAGTAACTAAAGCTAGTAAGTGACTTGTTGCTATCTATCTCTATGTGGCCAGATATTGCTTAAAAACGTTCATTCGGTATAATAAAAAAAGCAAATAAGAGAGTCTAAAGATATTTAAAGTCGTCTCTTTCTGCTTTGACGTTGAGTAGCTCTTCCGCTGCT
>LKMV01000030.1 GCA_001563995.1 Nanohaloarchaea archaeon PL-Br10_U2g16 | reverse complement strand
TTCACCGTGTAAACCAAGCTCTTTGTCCGAATTAACATTTCTCTCACCTTCCATAGCTATGGAGAAAACATCTGAAGCCTTATCAAGCACTTCCTGTTTAGGTATCTTCTTATCAAATAAATCTCCAGGCAATATTATCAGGTCGGCATCAAGAGAACGTTCAAACGCCTCTTTAGCATTTTCAAACGTGTCTTCTCCCCTTTCTTCACCCCATTTATATCCGAAATGGGTGTCGCTTATTATAGAAACTTTCATCTAAATAATCTAAACTAAATGAATTCTTTTATCAGTAAGCTACGGACGGCCGGAAACTAATGTCACTAGTATTTAAATTTTCAGCCCATTTTTACTATCATGTTACAAGGTGGCTACGTTCCTAGATCTTCAGGAGAATAATTACGTTTCTGTAGCCTCAGCTTTGAACAACTTTTCTCAGGTGATTTCACAATGAAAGATGTATCTACAACCAAGGGTGGATACGTTCCACTCAGACGGTTCTAAAACAACTCAAAACCTTGAAAACCAAGAGTTCTACTCAGCCGGAAAGTTATTCCGAATGTGCCGGAATGAGAAGAGACAGCTTTTAGAAGATTTAGAGGAATCTTACCAAGAAGAACTAGTAAATTATGAGGAAACAGAGGAAGGAATAAACAGCGTTGTCTCGCTCTACAAGCTATATCAGAGGAACATTGATAGGCGCAGATCAGGAGTTGTAAAAGTTGAATCCGGCCTCATAGAGACTAGAGAGCTTGAAGATCTAAAAAAGACCGTAGATAGGTACCTAGGAAGCGGTTAAGGAACGAACATATTTATAAGCGATACCTTATACGAAAAATTCCTCCTGCTTATGAGTAGCAATCCACCTACTCATCATAATCTATAATAATTTCAGTGCCTTTAGTATCAGGTACCGGAGCTTCCACAGTATAACTGTTGTCTTCAAGAATTTCCAAGATCTTACCAAAATCCTGTTTAGGAATTAAGCCCACTCTATGGAAATAATTATTTTTCCAGTCTTTAGACTTTAGTCTTACAGTATAATTTACCATAAAACCATCTTTTTCACCAATCCTACTATAATTCATGATTTTATCTCGTAACCTTGGCTCATATTCAAAAACACTCAATTTATCTCTATTTAAATCTTTTTCAGCTTCCAAGATATTTTCAGGCTCGTCAATAACCATCGGAAGGTCCTCTATCTCAAAAGAGTCTTCATGAACCACTTCATAACTATAAAAATCCGTCTTTTCATAAATATCTCTCAAGATATTTTCTCTGTCATTATTTCTCATATAGGTAACTTCCTCACATACAACTATACCGTTTTTTACTGTTCAAAGGATTCATAACTTCTTAGGATAAATGTAAATATATGACTTTCAGAATAGGCGCACATGTTTCAATCTCAGGCGGCGTAGAAAAAGCGGTAGAAAGACAGGAAGATATAGGAGGTAATACCGGACAGATATTTGCAGGCTCTCCAAGGACCTGGTCGGTCTCAGAGTACACCGATGAAGAAGGTAAGATGTTCCAAGAAGCTAGAGAGAACGAAGACCAGAACCCGTATGTCATCCACTCAACATATCTAGTAAACCTAGCAACACCTAAGGATGACCTTTTCGAGAAATCTATAAACTGTTTACAGGCAGAGCTAGACGCTGCTGCATCTTTAGGTGTGGAGTACGTTGTTTTCCATCCAGGATCACATACAGGTAGCGGGAGAGACAACGGGATCGAAAAGATAGCCAAGGGAATAGATGAGCTTGAGATTCCGGAGGATGTTACCTTACTGCTTGAAAACACCGCAGGAAAAGGCACAACACTTGGGAAAAGCATGGGAGAGCTTAGAGAGATAATGGAGAAAACAGAGAAAGACAGCGGAAGTGTAGGAGTATGTATAGACACATGCCATGCACACGCTGCAGGTTATGAGCTGGCGGAAGAAGAAGGATTCCATGACTTCCTACAGGAAATAGAAGAAGACCTTGGACTGGAAAACATCAAAGTTATCCATCTCAACGACTCCAAGGATGAGAAAGGCTCTGAGAAAGACAACCATGAACACATAGGAGAAGGAAACATAGGCGAAGAAGGCTTCAGAAACATCGTGAACTCAGAAAAGCTTGAAGAAAAGCCCATGGTGCTTGAGACTCCTACGTCCGATGGAAAAAGCTACAAAGAGAATCTAGAGAAGATAAAAGAGCTGAGAGACAGCTCCTAGACATCGAAGCGGAAAAAATCTTCATTGTAGATTATATCCCCTTCAGGATAAGGAGGATCCTCCTCCCTGTCTATTAAGCCGTACTCCTCCATCTTTGATATCTTCTTACCCAGAACCATCTTGGCTCTATCATAAATATCGTCAAAAGAGGTAAGATCGTCCTGAGACGAATATTCAACTGTAAACTCCAAAAATTCCTCATAAGTAAACTTGTCTCTTTCTGACTGTTCCATTTTAGGCACCAAATTTCGTATAAAACCATCCGAGAGCAGCTTAGCAGACTCAGGACTAAAGATTTCAGTTAAACTAGCTCCGTACCCCGTTAAGTCAGTCGGCCCCACAATATTGTTCTCATAATCAAAATCAACAAGTTTAGCTTTTTGTAATTTCGGTAAAACCACATGATTAAGCCTTAACTCTATATTTTCAAATTCAGGGCCTTTTTCCGCTTCTAAATTATCAGCCACACCCTCCAAATGAACTTCATCAGTCTGTATATCATCAACTATTTTGACTGTTGATCTATTCATAGGCTTAGAAATACAGCTGTAAATACGATTATGAACTTCCTGATCTAAATTAAAAACATCTTGAGGATTCTTCAATTCCTTAAATGCCATTAATAAGACAAATACCTCATATAGTTCCTTTTTAAATTATATTATTTAAATATCTGTGTGATCGACTATATAAAAAAATATAACAAGAAAACCAGGAAAAACATTTAATCAATTTAAATAAAATTAAAGAATAAGATATGTAAAAAGTCTGTAGCTAGGAAGACTGACCAAGGTATATCTCTTCGTCTCCAACTTCTACATCATAAACTCCTTCAGTTGAGCTAATTGTATCTTCAAACCCTTCTCCTACTTTCTTTTCCCAATCTGAATCACTAGAACTCTGAAGGAGAGCATAACCTTCTTCGGAGTTAATCTCTTCGACATATAAATCAGTTACCCTGACTACTTCGTTGTACTCCAAAACCACTGTTCCTTCGCCTTTCGGGCCCTCACTCAAGATCGAATCAACATCAAACTCTTTATCAGACAGATTAAAGGAGTAATCCTCATTTATGACCTCTCTATCTTCCCTAGTTTTTCCACCCGAGAAAAACACAGCATCTTCTGCCCCTTGGTCAACCCAAGCAGTATAGAGTATATGTTCCTGATCTGCTACCTTGATAGTTTTTTCTTCTTCGGTCGAAACAGCAAGCTTCTCTACTTCTTTATCTTGATACTCAAGTCCTAACGATTCGCCTTCAGAGAATTCTTCCAATGTAGTATCAACCTCCTCCAAACCATCATCCTGCCTATCTTGACCAGAGTCAAGACCGTTACATCCTGCAATTGCTGTAGCTGTTCCGCCAGCAACAGCACCTAGGAATTTTCGTCTTGAAGTTTTGTTTTCTTCATTCATATTATCACATTATATGTTGTTATTAATTAGTAACACTTTTAAACCTTATGCTGTTCTTAAGATATTAGTTTGATAAGTAGCCTTATATAATATATCAGTATGCCGACACACGGTTTGAGATTGGATCTGGAACTAGTAATACTTACAGCCTCCGCCGTAGCTTTGTCGTACTTTATAACCGGAAATATTGTTTCAAACGTGTTGTTTACTGTGCTTCTTGGATCTTTATTTTTCTTGGAAGGGCTTCATATAGATATAAGCAGGCTGAAGAACTTTTCACGTTCAGACCCTTTCTCATTAAGCTTTCTATCTGTTTTCTTCTTAGTTCCGGTCTTTTCACTCATTTTTGCGTATATTTTCCCAAGGTTTGAACAGCTTTTCCTAGTATTAGGAATCTCATCGGTTTCAATAGGTTCTACTATGGTTTGGTCTAATATAGCAGGAGGGAACGGCAAGCTGACAGAGTCTGTCTCTACCGGATTACTTACGGTCTCTATAGTTTTGGTTCCTTTCCTAGCATTGGCGTTCACACATCTAAACCTTGATGTGGTGATGGTGGTAGAGAACCTTCATATTGTGGCAGTTCCTTTCCTACTAGGTCTAATTCTTCATAACAGCAGTTTAGGACCCATACAAGATCTTAGGTTCCATTTCTCCAAAGTAGCTTTCTTCTTAATTGTACTGTTGACGTTGACACAGCTCCAGATAACCTTAGGTGAGCAAGGGGTCGATTCATTGATAAGTTACGGGTCTCTAGCAGTTATCCTAGGCTTCTATGTATTTTTCAGCTTCCTTTTAGGATATATCCCATCGAAACTTTACGGTATATCAGAAAAGAACTCCATCTCGGTAGGTTTTATCTCTAGCTCACGGAATGTAGGAATTGCTTTCTTCCTCGGCTCTTTGATCTCGGGAGAAGTGGTTGTACTGGTAGGCCTATACTACATGGTCCGACAGGTTGTCGGCACAGGAATCACAGATCTGTTTATGCACGGAGAGCTAAGGCTTAGGGAAAGAATAGGCTTATAAGGTTGAGAGCCGGATTTTTCTTTACAACTTTATATACAACGAATTTTTTCTGTAACAAGAGGTTAAAAATTAATGACAGATATACATCGAGATCAAAGAGTTGGCGTCTATGTAGACGTCCAAAACATGTACTACAGTGCAAAAAACCTATACGAATCCAAAGTAGATTTCAAAAAGCTACTTGATGCAGCCGTAATGAATAGAGACTTAATCAGAGCTATCGCTTACGTAATTAAAGCTGATACGCCCGATGAGTCGGATTTCTTTGAAGCCCTAAGACAGATAGGGTACGAGGTAAAAGCGAAAGAGCTCAAGGAGTTCTACGGAGGTCAGAAAAAAGGCGACTGGGACCTTGGAATGTCGGTCGACATGATCCAACAAGCTAAAAAGCTTGATACCATAGTGCTAGTCACAGGAGACGGAGACTTCGCGGTACTGGTAGACCATCTAAAGGCGATGGGATGCCGTGTAGAAGTGATGAGCTTCGGTAAATCATCGGCAAAAGAGATAAGGGAAGCAGCAGACAACTTTATCGACATGGATGATAACCCTGACAAGTTCCTGGTAGATAGGTGATCAAAATGAAGCCCGTAGAAGACATTAAAGCAGAAGAGTTCATGAACTCTGACCCTATAAAGGCTCAGAATGATCAAAACCTTTCACAGATAAAGAACAAGATGGAAGAGAACAAGTTAAGAGCTATACCTGTTGTAGACTCCAAAGACCAACTAGAAGGAGTTATAGGATATAGAGATCTTATAAGGTACATTCAGTTTAACCCTGAGAAGACAAAGCTTTCGAAAGTAATGCATCAGCCTCCAAAGTTTGATATGGAGGACAGCCTTGTAGAGATAGCTGATCTAAGGATTAACTCCGGTAGAAAGCTTATGGTATGTCTTAACAAGGAAAAGCTGGTAGGTATTGTATCCGACGCTGAGCTTCTTGAAGCTCTATCCGACACAAAGGATATGGAAAAAGTTTCTACCGAAGATGTAGACTCAAGGGATCTAATAACAGTATTCGAGCAGGACAAGCTAGATGAAGCTAGACACGCTATGCTCGACAGTAATATCTCACGAGTGCCTGTTCTAGATAAGAACGGAAAGCTTTCTGGAATCGTTAGAAGCACCGATATGCTGAAGACAATGGTTCCGAGACAGGTACAGTCATCCGGCGGACGTGCAGGAAACCGTGAAGGCAGCGAAGTTAAGATCTCAGGAGGGTCCGAGAAGGAAAGGATCTCCGACATACCTGTAAAGGAGATGATGGACGGCTCTGTAAACACTAGCGACAGACATCTCTCAGGAAAGGAAGCTGTCGACCAGATGAGAGAAGAAGGACAGGACGAGATAGTTATACTCAAAGACGGATATCCTAACTCCATAGTTACACTAAAAGATCTTATTGACTTCATTGAAGGATTTGCACCCGGAAAAACCGTCTTAGTCAACCTTACAGGGCTTGATGTCGATCAGGAGAAGTCTCTTGTTCACAGAAAGATAAGGAAACAGCTTCAGGGATCACTTGGTAGAAAGCTGAAGAGGCCGGAAGAACTTACTGTGAATGTAAAAAAGGCCGAGAAAGACGGAAACAGACATAGATACGAGCTGAATATGAAGCTTTACAGCGAGCTCGGTCAGATAGCTATCGATGAAGAAGGCTGGGAGCTACAGGACACGGTCGATGAATGTCTGAACCAGATGAACGAAGTTGTAAGGAGAAAGTCCGATAAGAGAAAAGAACATAACTAACTTCTTGTCTCTTTCTCCATCTTCTCTATCTTTTCTTTATTAGATAACCCATGGGCATCAGCCACCTCTTCAAAGGCCATGGCAGAGTATATCAACAGTATGAACGTTAGAGCTAACAGAACGTAAAACGGGAATATTGCCGCCAAGTTGTTAGGATCTGCGAAGAACTCTGTATAAAACAACAGGTAAGAAGAGTTTAAGATCATTACAGCAGTCAGCATCAGAAATCTTTTGGAAAACTCCTTTATCTTGGAATCTTCTATACCTTGGAAAGTACTATAGATTATAAAAAATGTGATAACTCCTATAGCTAAAATTCCTGCGCTGTTGACGGCCAGGATAATATCTGCAGCAACCATACCTATAATTTAGTTGGGCTGTTTAAAAATTCACAGCCTCACGTCCAACTTTCCTGTCTGATAGGAACCGAGTATCCTTCCCGCCAGCTCCGAATCCTTTGTCAGAGAAACCTCTCCGTTCTTTCCAACCGTTGCCGTAAACAGAAACTCATCGGACTCATACACATCTACCTCCTGTCCCGAGTATCCTGTACCTACATCTATGATTAGAGAGTTACCTCTCTCCTCTACAGAGAAATCAACACCGTTCTTCAATGTCTTCTTCCTCGGCTCTACAGTGATATCAAGCCCTAATTCGTCTTCAAGCCGGTCGATATTCTCACCTTGATGGCCTATGACATGTGATATCTGTTCTTCTTCTACAAGAAGTCTGATATGGTCGTCAGATATAAACTCTATCTCCGGATCGTCTACCCTGCCTGAAAGTTCATGCATTAGCTGTTTCTTCGCCAGTTTTCTCGTAGAGTTCATCCTTTCCTGCTCATCGACAGGTATAACCACTGTTTCCTCTCCATAGGTGTATACTTCGTAGACAGGTTTATCGCTCTCAAGCTCTGTTATCTGGACTACAGGTCTAGCAAGATCTGCCTCTGTCATCCCTTCAGGAACTTTTACTGTCAACTCAAGCTTTAGAACTTCTTTCACCTTAGCATTTTCAATATGAATTACAGTGTCAACAACCTGTGGAATCATTCCAAGTTCCACCCTTCCTATTAACCTTTGAACAGCATCTACAGCTTCAGAAGCGTGTACAACCCCGACCATACCTACCCCCGCCATTCTCATATCGCTGTAGGTCTCGAAGTCTGATGTCTTTCTAACCTCGTCGTATACTGTGAAATCAGGCCTCACTAACAGAAGGAAGTCTCCTGTGTTCTCCATCTCGTCCTCTAACTCTGCGTACTGTGTTATATCCGGTCCGACATCAAGATCCCTTGGCTTCTCCATCGTCTTCATTATATTACCTCTCTTCTCGTAATGTTCTGTCAGGGCTTGAGCAAAAGTTGATTTACCGTGCCCAGGAGCTCCTGCAATCAGAACACCTTCGGCTTTCTCATCCAGCCTCTCCATAAGCTTGTCCGATAGATCATAATCTTCAAGATCGACGTCAGCCACCGGCCTTACAGCTGTAATCTCCGGAGCTTCGGAAAAAGGCGGTCGGGCGATCGCTATTCTATAATTATCTATCTGTACAACAGTTGCTCCTTCTTTTTCCAGCTCTACTAAACCTTCATCCGATATTTCAGCTGTTTCAATAGTCTCTTCAATCAACTTGTTTATTTCTTCCTTTTCCAAAGGTTCTGAGCCAATATCTTCAAGTCCAAACTGTCCTGGATCTCCTCTCTTAGCCTTTGGGACGCTACCCTGTTTTAGGTGGACGCTCATGGTCTTATCATCGAAGTAATCTTCAAGGGAGAACTTTTCAGCATCCTCTTGTTCAAATAGCTTTACATCTATGCCTTTAGCCTCTGCAACTTTTGACTGTACGATATCTCCTGTAAAAAGGGTTGCATCAAGCTCTTCAGCAACATCCCTTATTAATGCATCAATTCTTCCGGACTTGGCTAGCTCTATCTCTTCCATGTCCGGTCTTCGTCCCTTAAACTTTACTTCAAAATCCTTCTCTTCACCAATCTCTCTTATCTTTCTGATTTCCTCTATACCTACGTATCCGATCTCCATTCCTTTGTTAGCCTGGTTCTCTATCTCATCTACTACAAACTCAGGTATTACCAGATCCGCCTCTATCTCTCCGTTTTCAGCCATTTCAGAGAG
>LKMV01000029.1 GCA_001563995.1 Nanohaloarchaea archaeon PL-Br10_U2g16 | reverse complement strand
TTGATATTTTAGACAGTGTGGAAGAAGGGCTGTCTGAAGAAGTAGCTTACTGGGTGCTTGCACAGGAGATAGTTGAAAGAGAGATAGTACTCCTAGGAGATGAAGCGGTGGAAAAAGCTAGAGAGGTCGAAGGTCTGCTTATAAAAGATATAGATATCTTGGGCTTTGAATCAGATCCTAGAGATGTTATATCACGGCTTTTAGAAGCTTATAAACAGATGCAAGGTGAGGTAGCCCCTTTCCTTATCGGACAACATATAGGGGATATCTCCACAGAGAGGATAGATGTTCCGGAAGAGATAGAAAGATATCTCTAAACAGCATAAGGTTCGGTATGTAGTTAAAAAGCTTTCAAGCAAAGACCGTTATATCGGCTTGGCCGAGTAGCTCAGCCTGGGAGAGCGCTTGACTGAAGATCAAGTTGTCCCCGGTTCAAATCCGGGCTCGGCCATTTGACCTGGTTTGAACCCTGAGAAAACTTGTTTTCGACGTTCAAATCCGGGCTCGACCATCTTAGAATATTTTTACCACGGATCGTGTTCGTAGCCGTGTTCTTCTGCTCTTTCGATCATATCTTCTTCGTCAGCTTCGTTTGTGGACTCGTACTGCCAATCTTCTAGTTCTCCCATATCTTTCAAGGCTTCAACTTCTTCTTTTGAGGTGACTGAGACGTTGGCAGTATCATCGCTGTAAAGTTCGATTAGCCAGAAGTTCTGTTCTGTCATGGATATACTGAGTAGGCCTAGCTTTATTTATCAACGGGGCTGAATCTCCAGTCCTGTATCAAACTCCGGGCTGTTCCTTACCGCGAGCTCAAAGTTTCTAGGCAAGGTATCGTTAAACCCTCTTACTTCCTGTTCCGGGCTGTACTTTACACGTACGGTAGGCTCTGAAGGACTTACAAATCCAAAGCTAGGCTCTACATTGCCCAAGAATTGCCTCTCCGCAACATCCGTCTGTTCATCTTCTATAGAGATATGCCCTCCTCGAGTGTTGGGTAAGAGAAAGCTACCGTCTTCCTGTGTTACGGATATACGGTCGTTCCCTTTCTCAAGCTTAAGGAAACTGCCGTATGAGACGATACCTAAAGGCTGGTCGGTCGAGATGTAAGGGTAATCTACGTTATCTCTGGTTCTGGTTTCTCCGGTGGTTATCTCCTCTCCATCGGCATAGAAATCAGTTGAGAACCCTTCCATACTTACAGTGACGTTTTCAGGCTCACGGGTTGTGAAACATATGCTGTGACTGTAAGGATCATTCTCTACAGACGGATAGGCTACATGTGTGTCATCTGTCTCTGAAGTTATAGATGCTGCCTTAGTGCCGTTTTCACATTTTGTATCAGAGACTACCTCTGTTTCAAGGTCTTCGGCACACATCTGAAGTAGATCCTCGTCCTCAAATGTGTTTATGTGGGTGTCATTCTCCTCATACAGTGAGAAAAGGAAGTTTTGATCTGTCTCACAGCTATCTCTTGTCTCTGTGTACTCTGACTCTACGCATATATGGTAATCATAGTAATCCGGCTGAGCTGCGTGTCCTCCATCGGGATCGTAAACTGAGATCAATGGCTCCAGCTGATAATCTTCTTCACAGCTCTCTCCTTCTTCGGTGGTTTCTAGGTCTAGAGCCGTACCGTGTCCCAAAACCATTATTGTGAACATGAATCCGAGTAAGATTTTCCGAATATCCATACATTTGAATTGTAGGAGGCTGAATAAAAGGGTTATCTTTAAATCCGGGAACCGAGATATTTTACTTAATGGAAGGTCTAGAGAAAGCCCTGATAGGATTCATCCTAGTAGTTTCGTTGATGGCTTTAGGTGCTACTCAGTCTAATGTGCAGAGTCATGGGTTTGCGGAGATTTTTCCGGAAGGAGATGATTTAGATTTTGAAGGTCAGGCTGCTGAAGATGTAGGGGAGGTTGATATGTCTGAAGGGATGGTGATAGAATCCGATACGGTTAGAGGTGGTAGCAACAACATATATCTGGATACCAACTTTGGCTCGGAATGGGCTTTTGTTGATAACAGGGATGGTGAAGAAGATCTATCGATAATAGAAATAGACTCTGAAGGTGATATCGATATTCCCAGAGGAAGTTTGAATGTGACCGGTAATATCCATGGTAGCGGGTGGGATAGTCTAGATATTGATCAGGAAGATATAGAAGCTGAAGATTTAGATCTCAGTGAGAGGGATGGTCTGCATTTACAGTGGGATGGCGACGAAGAAGAGTTTAACGTTGACTTATCCGACACTGACGGCGACCGCTTCTTAACATACGATGCCGGTGCCAATAGTTACGAAATACTTACTACGGATATGGGTTGGGATGACTTGAACATATCTCAGGATGATGTAGAGGCTGATGATATTGAAATAGCCAGTTTAAGCCCTGGTGAAGGTATAGAAGGCGATACATATACAGGAGATGATCCTGTGACTTTCAATGTATCTTGGGGCGATGCTGAGGAACTTGGCTCAGGAGGCAGTATAACTAACGATGTTATAGGAGATAGCCAGATAATCAATACTGATAACTTTGAGTTTGGTTCGGCCGATGTATCAGAAGGAACGTTAACGGTTGGAGGAGGAAGTACCGGAGATCAAGGAGATGCCGGATTAACGGTCAATCAGGATGGGGATCTCATATTTGGAGGTAGTTTAAGTTTTCCTGGCGAGGTTGATGTGGATGGTGCTCAGGAGATAGAAGGAGATGTTATCCCTGGAACTAATGATATGTTCAGCCTAGGAGATTCTGAAAATTCGTGGGCAGAGGCTTACATATCCCAGGACATAGTTGGTGATGATATTGTAGATAGGGCACAGATATCTTCCGATTCTGTCGGTTCCTCAGAAATAGATTCTAATGCGGTTTCTAGCACACAACTTGATGAAAATGATGTATACAGCCTTAATTGGAGCAATATTAATGGTATAGATCAGGATGATATCGAGGTAAGCAATATTAATTCCGCTGATACGGATTTAGATATGGCCGGAAATAGAATTGAGAGGCTTCAGGATCCTGAAGCAGATGATGAAGCAGCAACCAAGTTCTATGTAGATGATGAGCTAGAGGATGCGATGGAGGAAACCACACAGGATCTTGAAAATGTCTTAGATCAAGGCTCTACTGCAGGAGGAAATAACATAGATATGGAGGGTAATGCTGTAGAAAATGTTGGAGAGCTGGAAGTAGATGGCGAAGCAAGGGTTGAAAATGAAGGTTCCAAAATCGAGATGGAGGAAGATGGCGATGTGGTGATCACCCTTGGCTAGAAAGATTTTAACAGTTTTAGCCGTTCTGCTACTGTTAGCTTCTTTTGTATCAGCTAATGACTTTGTTGTAGAGGACTCGGCTGAAAAAAATCTTTTTGTAGTAGAAGGAGACACTGGTCAGGTAATTATCCCGGAAGATCAACTGAGTATGGGTCAGGATAGAATAACAGATGTACAAGATCCTGACGTTGCAAGTGATGCTGCAACTAGAGGTTGGGTTCTGGATGAGGTTCAGGACTCTGAAGAGGAAGCTGTACAGAATTTGGAAGAGGTTCTAGTTGAGGGAGCTGATGCAAGCGGAATAGATATCGACCTTGAAGGTGCAAATATTGAGGATACCGGTACGGTAATATATGACGGCGACCAAGGATTTGTCCCTGTAGGAGCATTAGAGCATGACTCGATTACTGTAAATGAAGGAGAACACATAGATTTAGATAGCTCTTCCCTCGTTCTAGGCGAAACATCGACGATTAATGTAGATGGAAGTACTTTAAGCTGGAGTGATCTCGGTATAGACCAGAGTGATGTCTCTAGTTCTGATGTAAGCCTTGGAAACGTTGAAAATATTGCGCAGTCTTCAATGGATGGATTGGCCCTAAACTGGGATGGAACGGATCAAGAGCTTGATGTACAGACAGGCGACGGTATAACCATAACAGGAGATCAGCTCGAGTTAGATGCAAACGATCTGGATACCTTGGGTAACATAGTAGATTTTTCAGGAGCAGATGACCTGGACTCTGATGGCCAGATAATTGAAGATACTGTTGATTATAATGCTGGTGATTTCCTAACCGGCGGCGGAGAAGTTTCTCTTGGAGATTCAGCAACTATACATGTAGATCCTAGTAATATTGATTGGACTGATGTAGCTATGGATCAAGCGGATGTGGATCCTTCAGATGTAGATTTAAACGATTTGAGCCCTGGAGAAGGTCTTGATGGAGCTACCTATGACGGTACAGACCCTGAGACATGGGATGTATTCTGGAGAGATGCATCAGCCTTAACTACGGATGGGGTATTGGATGAGGATGTAGTACAGAACACTAACTTGGATCTGGATAATCTAGATGTTGCAGGAGGGAGCGATGGAACAGATGGTACAGGATTCTCTGTAAACAGTGACGGCGATGTTATGTTCGGTGGTAGCTTGATTTTCCCTGGCGATGTCGAGGTTGCTAATGCTCAAGAAATTGAAGGCGATATAATACCTGAAAGCGACTCTATGTTTGTCTTAGGGGATTCTGCAGCTCGATGGTCAAGCCTTTATACTCAAGATATTGATGCTTCAGGATCGGTAGATCTTCCAAGTGGGGCCATAACTAACAATGAGTTAGTAAACGATGAGGTGTCTATCAACGCAGGTACCGGCTTGTCTGGTGGAGGTACTGTTGATTTAGGTGATACATTAAATATAGATGTAAGTGAGATAGATAGCGGCCAGCTGGATGAAACTGATTTTTACAGCTTGGACTGGGATAACCTTGATATTAGCCAGGATGATATTGATGGCGGCGTAGGCTCTGTATCAGTTTCTGGTAGCGGCGACGGAACTTTAGAGGTAGAGGTTACCGGTGAGGACGGAGGAACAGTTTCTGATACTACATCTTTAAGCCATGATCATAGTTTATCCGATATATCTGACAGTGGAGAATTAGCAGGATTAAATTCAGTTTCATCATCTGAGATCGAGAGTAATGCTGTTGGGGAGACCGAATTAGACACGGGTGATGTCGATAACCGTTACGTTAACAGGGATTCAGATAGAATGACAGGCGATCTGGAGTTAGACAGTGATGGAGAGGGTTCACTACAATTTCCTGCACAAGGCCCAGAAGGAGAGATTAGACGCTACACGCAAATTCAGTCTGTCTATGGTAATGACGATGATAATCTGGATGCTCCAGGGTCTATATATTGGAGATCATCTACATCTGATAACCATGGAGCTTTTATAGGCGGATATAGAAATGATAACAATGCAGGAGATCCATCGTTCGGAATTTGGTTAGCTAACGATGAACCGGATTCTGAAGCTGAAGAAATCCTCACTGC
The DNA here is from genome assembly GCA_001563995.1 of Nanohaloarchaea archaeon PL-Br10_U2g16. Lineage (GTDB taxonomy): Archaea > Nanohalarchaeota > Nanosalinia > Nanosalinales > Nanosalinaceae > PL-Br10-U2g16. Next base: position 3,214 of record LKMV01000029.1, on the reverse strand, counting down.
CCGATCTGATGACAGCGATACCAATAGGATAGGAATAAGTACAAACTCGCCTTCTCATAAGCTCGATGTCTCTGGAGATATGAGGGTTACAGAACACATACATGGTAGCGATTGGGCTGATCTAGATATAGATCAATCGGATGTTTCTAGCAGCGATGTCAACTTAGGAAATGTTCGTAACGTAGACTTAGATAATGCGGACGGTTCATATATTGCCTATGATACAGGTGATGAACAGTTTAACGTAGATGGTGATACTATAAGATCTGGAACAGATGTCAGTGATATTTCGCCTGCTGATTCAGATCTCAATATGAACAATAATAATATTGACAATGCTGGCTGTATAGGGGATGAGTGCTAGTTATATCAAGGAATAAACTTAGATCTGTGATTATAGAGATATTTTCCGTCGTTTATAGCAAGAATTAATTTTATATGTCGTGTCTGGCAACCATAAATTAATGGATGGTCTACAGAAGATTTTAACTGTTCTACTATTTTCCGTTTCAGTCTTAGCTTTAGGTGCTACTCAGTCTAATGTGCAGAGTCATGGGTTTGCTGAGATTTTTCCTGAAGGAAATGACTTAGACTTTGAAGGTCAGGCTGCTGATGACGTAGGAGAGGTTGACATGAGTGAGGGAATGAGAGTGGGTCCTCACACAATTAGAGGCAGCAACAATAACATGTATCTCGATACCAGCTTTGGAACGGAATGGGCTTTCGTTGATTACAGGGACGGTGAAGAAGATCTATCGATAATAGAAATAGACTCTGAAGGTGATATCGATATTCCCAGAGGTGAGTTAAGTCCTAATAATATAACTGGAGAAAATATAGTCGATGGTCAACAGATTTCACCTGACTCGGTTGGCGAACAGGAACTACAATCAGACAGCGTAGGAGATGAAGAGCTGAGTATGGAAGATTTAGACTGTCTTGGATCTCTCTGTTAATCAGCTAATCTGAATATTATCGGTAGAGCTTCCTACCTCCGGACATTCTTGGCTTGAATAAGCTACAGAGTCTGGCATTTCCTCAACCCTGAGCTCCACTAGCTGTTCTTCATCTACTTCTAAGAGGGATATGGTTGTCTGTTGTTGAACTGAAGAATCCTTCAGTGATGAAACGGTTACGTCGTCTTCAAAAGCTATGGTTCCGGTGTTCTCTATCCATACATCAAGCCGGTTAGCTGTCTGAACATACTCCGCCTCGCTCAAAAATATTCCTGCGTTATCACATTTTATTTGATCGGAGGACTGATCGGCTACTTCCCCTGTGGCTCTCTCAGCTAGATCCGGAGCCCATTCGAGGTATATCGCGGATACAGATACAGCTACCGCTAGAATCATCACTGCTGATATTACCTGTGATATCCCTTTCATAGAGTTATATCATTCAGCTCATGCTGTACGTTCGGGCAGTTTTGAGAGAAAGCCTGTATGTATGCTGGTTCTTCTACGTTCTCTATCTCTACATCGTCAAGCTCTCCGGCTGAAAGGTTTACTGTGTTTTGTTTGGTCACTTGATTATTTTCATTGAAAGCAGCAACTGTTAACTCAGGTAGATCTGCTCTATCGGTGTTTCTAACTGTCGCTATAAGGTCTTCACCGTCATGGAAAGCCGACTCTATCTCTACTGATGCATCTTCACATTCAAGCGTCTCGATTGTAGAGTTTGTTGTCTCCTGTGTAATAGTCTGTGCCAATGAGGGCGCCCATCCTGAAAAGATCGCCACTACAGAGACCGTAACGGCTAGAAGTAGTACTGCCGCAATTATTGGGCTGATTCCTTTTTTATTCATAATAATTAATTGTTGTCTCTTTTATTTAAAGGTCAGAGGAAGAAGGTGACAGCAAGATATCCTACTGCAAACAGGATTGCTGTATGTTTTAGACCTGCTTTAAGCTCTCCTTCGGACAGTTTTCCGATTATAAGTCCTGAGAACAGTGCTTGTATGTATACTAGTCGGCTGAACCAGCTTTCGTACAGACTGATGTTCTCCTCAAGGCTTGTGCCGCCTCCTGCCCCTCCTAGAGGGTTGAAACCGGCTGCTCCGCCACCGCCTGTAAGCTGTGACTGTGCATCGGCAAGGTTTGGGAGTAGAAAGTTGGTCAGAGCTATCAGGATGCCGATAAATATGAAGAATACGATGTATCCGGTTATCATCTCGCTGTAGAGCTGGGACTCTCTCTGCTCTTTCAGCTCTTTAATTGTTCTTATATTGTCTCCTACAGATTCTAATACATCTTCAATATCTCCTCCTGAGCTGTAAGCCTGAATTATTGTATCTACGCTCTGTTGTATCACTTTTGATCTGGTCTCGGTTGAGAAGTTCTGTAGAGCGTCCTTAAACGGTATACCCCAGTCAAGCTGGGCGCTGAGTTTATCCACTTTTTCATCTAAGGCACCGTAGCTACCTGTCTCAGAGTTCTGTATTGCCTGAGGAAGTGACATACCGGCACGGGTTCCTTCAAGGATATCGCGTAAGAACTCGGGGAACTTCTCCTCCATCTCCTTTCTCCTCTGGAACTGACTGTACTTCACCCACATAATAGGTGCAGCAATCAACATCATAGATCCAAAGTTCAGTATAACAAACATCAGGTCCTCAAAGTTTGTCGTTGAGGTCACTTCGGCTCGCTCAAGCCTCGGATCGTCATCAAGCTGTTCAGACTTCTCTATTCTGACGGTGTTCTCGGTGTTCAGAATGCTGGAGTCTACCTGGATTAGCCTTCTCTCACCTGAGAAGCTGGAAACCTCCTGACCGTTCAGGAAGACATCTACAGCAGAGTCTTCTTCGGCTCCACGCATCTCCAGTATTATCGATGTTCCGGATGCAAGCTCTGGTTCTTCGATTACAAACTCAAACTCTGCCGGCTGGTCAAAAGGAATGTCTTCCGATACATCAGACTGATACTTCAGCTGGGTGTCCTGGTGGTTCAGATAGTTGAGTCCTGCTATCATTGTTCCTAGGAGGAAAGAACCAACTATCATTAGTATGAGCTTCTCATTTTTCCTCCAAAAGTTCTTTATCTTTAGTGTGTTCTTTTTCTTCATTTTAGTCCACCGCTAGCGCCAGGAAAACGACAAATAAGGCATTTAGGCCCGGAATTATTATATGTACGCCAAGCCACATAAGGTTTTCGATAGAGAAACCTGCGATATTTCCGCCTAAAAGGTTCATAACAGCTAGTACAACTACTAAGAAGAC